>NZ_CP046535.1:1569318-1883181 GCF_009739515.1 Sphingomonas profundi | reverse complement strand
CTGCGTCGCCTCGACCGGGAACAGGATCGTCTTGCTGTTCGGTGACGTGGCGAACTTGGCGACGGCATCGACATATTTCTGCGCGACGAAATAGTTGATCGCCTGCGTGTTGCCGTCGGCGATCGCGTCCGACACCATCCGCGTCGCCTTGGCCTCCGCCTCGGCCGCGCGCTCGCGCGCCTCGGCATCGCGGAAGGCGGCCTCGCGGCGCCCTTCCGCCTGCAGGATCTGGCCCTGCTTCTCGCCCTCGGCCCGCAGGATCTCGGAGGCGCGCATGCCTTCCGCCTCCAGGATCGAGGCGCGCTTCTCCCGCTCCGCCTTCATCTGCCGGCCCATGGAGTTCACGATATCCTGCGGCGGCTTGATGTCCTTCACCTCGACGCGGGTGATCTTGACGCCCCAGGCGGCAGTGGCGTGATCGACGACGTTCAGCAGCCGCGCGTTGATCTCGTCCCGTTTGGACAGCGTCTCGTCGAGGTCCATCGATCCCATCACTGTGCGCAGGTTCGTCGTCATCAGCGCCAGGATCGCCTGGTAGAGATCGGACACCTCATAGGCGGCCTTGGCGGCATCGAGCACCTGGAAGAACACGACCCCGTCGACCGAGACCATCGCATTGTCGCGCGTGATGATCTCCTGCCCCGGAATGTCCAGAACCTGCTCCATCATGTTGATCTTCTTGCCCACGCGGTAGAAGAACGGCATGTAGAAATTGAAACCCGGCTGGGCCGTGGCGACGAACTTGCCAAAATATTCGATCGTGTAGCGATAGCCCTGCCGCACCACCGTGACGCCGGCGAAGACGAAGGCGATCGCCAGGATCGCCAGGAACAGCGCGAAGGTGCCCACCATCATCTCCCCGGCCGCATGCCGGCCGCGGGCGATCTTGCCCCTTGCACGACGCGCCGTCCACCATAACGAGGGCGCGAACCCTGGGAGACCCGCGATGAACCCGTCCTTCGCCGATATCCGATCGGCCCTCTATCTGCCCGCCGCCAACGCCCGCGCGATGGAAAAGGCGCGAGGCCTCGCCTGCGACATGGTGATCCTGGATCTAGAGGATGCGGTCAAGCCGGACGCCAAGGACACGGCGCGGGCGGCGGCGGAGGTGGCGGCGGGCTTCGGCGACCGCATCGTGGCGATCCGCCTGAACGGGCCGGAGACGATCTGGCATGCCGACGACGTGGCGGCGGCGCGCCGATCGCACGCGGCCTGCGTGGTGCTGCCCAAGGTGGAGAGCGCCGCGGTGGCGACGCGCGTGGCCGATGCCTGCGCCCGGCCCCTGTTCGCGATGATCGAGACCCCGGCCGGCGTATTCGCCGCGCGCGAGATCGCCGCCGCGCACGGCGTTGCCGGGCTGATCGCCGGCTCCAACGATCTTGCCGCCACCCTGCGGCTGCCGCCGGGGGCGGGGCGGGCGGCGCTGACGCTGGCGCTGCAATCGATCGTTTTGGCGGCGCGCGCGGCCGGCGTGGCGGCGCTGGATGGCGTGTGGAACGCGCTGGACGACGCGGCCGGGCTGGAGGCGGACGCGCGGGCTGGGCGGCTGACCGGCTTTGACGGCAAGACCCTGATCCACCCCAACCAGATCGCGATCGCCAACGCCGCCTTCGGCCCCACCGAGGAGGAACTGGAGGATGCCCGCGCGCTGGTGGCCGCCGCCACCGGCGGCGCCGAACGTTTCCGCGATCGGATGATCGAGACGATGCACGTCGACGCGGCCCGCCGGCTGATCGCCAAGGGCGAGCGATAGGGCGGCCGAACTTTCGTCCCGAGCGAAGTCGCGGAAACGGACGCGCATCTCGACTGCGCTCGATACAAGCGGCGGCGAGGCACCGGCGACTTGGGACCAGCCGGTGGCTGCGCCGGCCAAGCCGCCCCTACCAATCCCCGGCACCGGCACCTATAGAAGCGCGACTCCGCACACACAGATGATCGGGTCAGCCACGCGCCATGGATATCAGCCTCGGCCTCACCTTCGACGACGTTCTGCTGCGCCCGGCCGAATCGGATGTCCTGCCCAGCCAGGCCGACACGCGGACGCGGGTGACGCGGGCGATCGCGCTCAACATCCCGATCCTCTCCTCGGCGATGGATACCGTGACCGAGGCGGACATGGCGATCGTGATGGCGCAGATGGGCGGCCTGGGCGTGCTCCACCGCAACCTGACGGTGGAGGAGCAGGCGGACGCCGTGCGCGCGGTGAAGCGGTTCGAGAGCGGCATGGTGGTGAACCCGATCACCATCGGTCCTCGCCAGACGCTGGCCGACGCGCAGGCGCTGATGGCGCGGCACCGCATCTCCGGCATCCCCGTGGTGGAGGATGACGGCCGCCTCGTGGGCATCCTCACCAATCGCGACACCCGCTTCGCCGAACGGGCGATGCAGCCCGTGGCCGAGCTGATGACCCACCAGAACCTCGTCACCGTGCGCCCCGGCGTGACGACGGAGGAGGCGCGGCGGCTGCTGCACCAGCGCCGCATCGAGAAGCTGCTGGTGGTGGACGACGCCTATCGCTGCATCGGCCTGATCACGGTGAAGGACATCGAGAAGGCCGTCACCTACCCGGATGCGACCAAGGATGCGTCCGGCCGCCTCCGCGTCGCTGCCGCCACCACCGTGGGCGACAAGGGTTTCGAGCGGACCGAGGCGCTGGTCGACGCCGAGTGCGACCTCATCGTGATCGATACCGCCCACGGCCATAATCGCGACGTGGCGCGCGCGGTGGAGCGGGTGAAGCGCCTGTCCAACGAGGTGCAGGTGATCGCCGGCAACGTCGCCACCGCCGAGGCGACGCGATCGCTGATCGATGCGGGCGCGGACGGGGTGAAGATCGGCATCGGGCCGGGATCGATCTGCACCACGCGCGTGGTGGCGGGCGTCGGCGTGCCGCAGCTGACGGCGATCATGGATGCGGCGGCGGAGGCGGCGAAATCGGGCGTGCCGGTGATCGCGGACGGCGGCCTGCGCACCTCCGGCGATCTCGCCAAGGCGCTGGCGGCCGGCGCATCGACGGTGATGGTGGGATCGCTGCTGGCCGGCACGGCCGAGGCGCCGGGCGAGACCTTCCTCTACCAGGGCCGCACCTACAAGAGCTATCGCGGCATGGGCTCCGTCGGCGCGATGGCGCGCGGCTCGGCCGACCGCTACTTCCAGCAGGACATCAAGGACCAGATGAAGCTGGTGCCGGAAGGCATCGAGGGGCAGGTGCCGTACAAGGGCGCCGCCAAGGATGTCATCCACCAGCTCGTCGGCGGGGTGAAGGCGGCGATGGGCTATACCGGCGCGCGCACCATCGCGGAACTGCAGCAGCGCGCGCAGTTCGTGCGGATCACCAACGCCGGCCTGCGCGAGAGCCACGTGCACGACGTGTCGATCACGCGCGAGGCACCGAACTATCCGACACGCTGAGGTGGGCGCCGTGGCGCGCGCGATCGGCGACGGCGCGTGACGCCGGCCGCGCGCGCGCAGGCGGCGATCGAGCTGCTGGACGCCATCGTCGCGGCGGCCGCGGGCGGCGGGGCGGCGGCGGACACGCTGATCGCGCGCTTCTTCAAGACGCGCCGCTACGCCGGATCGAAGGACCGTCGCGCGGTGCGCGAGCTCGTCTACGCCGCCATTCGCCGCGCGGGCGAGCGGCCGGCGAGCGGTCGGGCGGCGCTGCTGGGGCTGGCCGCCGACGATACGCTGGTCGCCGCAGCGTTCGACGGATCGCCGCACGGCCCGGCGCCGATCGAGGCCGACGAGGTGCCGGCATCCGCGGGCACGGCGCCCGCGTGGCTCGTGGAGGCGCTCGGCGAGACGCTGGCGGCGGACGAGCTGCCCCACCTGCTGGCGCGCGCGCCGCTCGACCTTAGGGTCAACCGGCTGAAGACGGATCGCGCGCGGGTGCTGGCCGCGCTGCCGGAGGCGGTGGCCGGCGCCCACGCCGCCGATGCCGTGCGGTTGCCCGAGGGCTTGGCGGTGGAGGCGCTGCCGATCTGGGCGGACGGGTGGATCGAGATACAGGACGAGGGCAGCCAGCTGATCGCCGAGGCGTGCCGCGCCGCGCCGGGAACGACCGTGATCGATCTGTGCGCCGGCGCCGGCGGCAAGACCCTGGCCCTCGCCGCCGCCATGGCCGATCGCGGCCGGCTGATCGCCTGCGATACCGACCGCGCCCGCCTCTCGCGCCTGGCGCCGCGCGCCGTGCGTGCCGGCGCCACGATCGTCGGGACGCGGCTGCTCGATCCGGGGCGGGAGGCGGCGGCGCTCGACGATCTGGCCGGCGGCGCGGCGGTGGTGCTGGTCGACGCGCCCTGCTCCGGCACGGGCACCTGGCGGCGCAATCCCGAAGCGCGCTGGCGACTGACGCCGCAGCGGATCGCCCGCCTGGTCAATACGCAGGCGCGGCTGATGGACGTGGCCGCCGCCCTGGTGGCGCCGGGCGGCGCGCTGGTGTACGCCGTCTGCTCGCTGCTGGCGGCGGAAGGACAGGCGCAGGCCGAGGCCTTTCTCGCGAGGGCGCCGGGCTGGTCGGCGGAGGATCCGTTCGCCGCCGGCCGCCCGCACGGCCCCGGCCGGCTGCTCACCCCGGCGCACGACCGGACCGACGGCTTTTTCGTCGCGAGGTTCACGAGGCCGTGCTAGGCGTGTCACACGAACGTCTCGGAGAATTTATCATGCGCTTTTCGCCGGTTGCCGTCGCGCTCTCGCTGACCCTCGCGATCGCGTCGAGCGCGGGGCAGGGGCAACGCCCGGACGACCAGATCAACCCCAAGTCCGTCGCGCTGGTGCAGCAGGCGGACGCGGCGCGCCGCGCGGGCAATCTGGTCGGCGCCAACGATCTGCTGGAAACGGCGCTCGCCGTCGATCCGCGCAACCGCGCCGCCTTCATCGCGCTGGCCGGCGTCGCCCGCCAGCAGGAGCTGCCGGGAAAGGCGATCCGCCTCTACCGCGAGGCGCTGGCGCTGGAGCCGAACGACACGGCCGCGCTGGCCGGGCAGGGTGAGGCGATGGTGCAGAAGGGCGCGGTGGAGCGCGCGCGTGCGAACCTGGCGCGCATCAAGACGCTCTGCAAGGTCGATTGTGCGCCGGCGACGGAGCTGTCCGCCGCGATCGTCAAGGGCCCGCCGCCCGCCGTGGTGACGGCGCAGGCCACGACGGTGGTGCCGCCGAAGGGCAAGGAAGCGACCACGACGCGGCCGTGACCTTCGGCCTCCTCGTCAGGGCCTGAGCCGAGCCATCGTCGTCATTCCAGCGCAAGCCGGGATCGGCGTTCTCGCGTAGAAGGTTATCCTGCGCGAATAGAGACCAAGCTAGATCGATATTGAGCGGATCAAGCCGATCTCACTCGCGTTCTACGCACACGCTCATCCTGAGGAGCCATTGAGCCTGTCGAAATGGCGTCTCGAAGGACATGGACGGTCCTTCGAGACGGGTCTTCGCCTCCGCTCAGCCCCTCCTCAGGGTGAGCGGACATGCAAGAAAGCTGAATGTCGATCCGGCACAAGCCCCAGCCCGCGCCGGGGCGACGGACGGAAATCGTGGCCGACCGCCAGCTCAAACTCGACCGGCAGGCGTGCGGGATCGGGCGCTACGCCGTGGAGGGATCGCTGGCCGGCGGAGGCGCCGTGGCGGGCGTTGCTCGTGGTGGTGGCGGTGGCGGCGCCGGCATCGGCCCCGCGCGCAGCAGCGCCATGAAGGCGGGATCGCCGTGCAGGCTCTCCAGATCATTCTCGGACGGCGGCTTGCCGGGCGCGGCCGGGTCCCACAATTGCCGCAGCACCGGCTCGTTCTTCTCGCGATCGAGCTGGATGGCGTCGCGCGTGGCGGCGAGCGCCTGGTCGCGCGCGTGGTCGATCTCGCCGCTCAGGGCCTGCGCCGCGTCCCGGTCGCCCGCCTGCATCGTCTTCTGCGCGACCAGCGCGGCGTGGCGCTGCCCCCACGCGCAGGCGAGATAGAGCATCAGCCGGCCGCTCTTGCGCGCCTCGCTGTCCTTGGTCAGGCGGGTGCCGATCTCGATCGCTGCATCGTAGCCGCCGCGCGAGTAGAGCTGGGCGAACATCGCGGCGAGGGCGTTCTCCACCTCGTCGCTGCTGATGACGCCGGCGGGCAGGGTCGTGGCGCTGATCGCCTTGGCCACGTCCACATCGCCCGCGATCGCCAGCGCGCGCGTGGCGAACGCATTCAAGGTCAGATCGGCGTCCATGCCCTTCTTCTGGCGCAGGTCGATCGCCATCTTCAGCGACTCCGCCGCCGGCTTGAAGTTCTTGAGCACGGCATGCGCCAGGCCGACGAGCTGGTAGAGCTCGGGATCGTCGGAATTGGGCGGCACGAACTGGACGAGCTTGGCCGCCGTATCCTTGGAGCAATTGTCCGGCACCGACGAGGGGCGATCGAGCACGGTGCGCGCGGCATCGACGATCAGCTTCTGCGCGACGCCGCCGAGGGCCGACTGCACCATGTCGATCGGCTCGCGGAAGGCGCGCATCAGATCGGTCTTCGATTTCAGATAGGCGGCGAGGAAGCCCGCCACGGTGGAGCCGATCAGGATCATGCAGGCGGCGAAGCCCGCGCCGGCCAGGCGGTGCCCGTCCGGCGCGGTCAGCGCGTGATCGATCTGGTCGCGGAAGCGGGAGAGCAGGGGATCGACCTCGTGGATCTGCACCAGGCCGACGCCGACGAGGATCTTGGTCAGCCAGTCCGACAGTTGCTCAAGGTTGGTGTTGCTCACCACCTGAGAGGTGCCGGCGCGCCGCGTGTCATGCTCGCCCTCGCTGGTGCGCATGCGCGGCACGCCGAACAGGAAGCCGATGAAGCCGCCCACCGCGAAGCCGGCGGCGCCGACGAGCAGGCTCAGCCCCATGAAGGTGACGAAATTGGGTGCCTCGAACCCCTTGTAGCCGGTCGGGAAGGCCGAGAAGGCGAACAGGAAGGCGGCCGCCATCGACACCATGAGGACGAGCGAGAAGGTGGTCAAGAACCAGCCGATGTATCGGTCCTGCTCCTGATCCTTCTCGCTGACCGGCGGATAGATACTCTGCATCAGGCGTCGCATCTCGGCTTCGTCCCCGGCAAGGTCTCGTCGGGGCGGACGATGTCGCGGCCGGCACAGCGCCGACGAACGACTATCCGGAACCCCGATCGTTCCAGCACGGATACTGCACGATCAGCCGCGAGTAGGGAATAGGGATCAGTTCGCCGCGCGCAATGGCACGGCTTCGATGTCGGCGGGTTCGCAGAATACCCGCGCGCGGCCGGCGCGCTTGGCGGCGTAGAGCGCGCGATCGGCACGGGCCAGCGCCATGTCGAGATCCCTGTCGTCGCGCCGGACGAGGGTGAGGCCGATGCTGGCGGAAAGCTGCAGCGCCTCGTTCGGCGTCGGCAGGCGCAGCGCCCGCAGATCGGCGCAGAGCTTCTCCGCGATCGCCAGCGCCTCGGTCACGTCCGTATCCGGCAGCAGGATGCCGAACTCCTCGCCGCCGAGACGGCCGATGATGTCGGTACCACGCAGCCGCTCCAGGCAGAGCGCGCCGAACGCCTTCAGCGCCATGTCGCCGCCATGGTGGCCGAACGTATCGTTGATCACCTTGAAGTGATCGAGGTCGATCATCAGCAGCGCCAGCGGCCGGTGCAGGCGGATGGCCCGCATCATCTCCGCCCGCGCGGTGGAGAAGAAGCTCAGCCGGTTCGGCAGTTTCGTCAGCGGATCGGTGGAGGCCAGCCACTCCAGGCTCAGCTCCACCGCCTTGCGGTCCGATATGTCGATGATGCCGGCGATCGTCGCCCGCCCGGCCGGCAGATCGATCGTCGCGGCCTTCACCAGCACCGTCCGCTGCACGCCCGCGGCGCAGCGTGCCTGCATCTCGAAATCAATGACGCGGCCGTCCTTCTCCAGCCGCGCGATCAGCCGCTCGCGCTCGCCCGGATCGACATAATGTTCGTGGAACGAGTGGGTGCCGATCATCTCCGGCGCGATGCCGAACATGATCGCGCAGGCATCGTTGGCGTGCAGGATGCGGCCATCCTCACGCGCCGTCACCACCATCGGCACGGGCGCGGCGGCGAACATCTTCTCCATCGTCTCCCGGCTGACGGCCAGTTCGTCCGCTATGGCGCGGGCGGTGCGGGTGGCGTGCCATTCCAGCCGGCGAAAGCGGTTCGACTGGGCGAGGACGAGCGCGAGGCAGCAGTTCAGCGTCAGCAGGGCGAGCGCCAGGCCGAGCCCGGCGCCGTGGGTGCCGGCCGGCGCCTCGTAGCCGGTCATCAGCGCCGCGCTGGCGCAGGCGCTGGCCGCCGCCGTCCAGCGGAACGGCAGCGGCACGCCGAGGTAGAAGATCATCGGCAGCAGCAGCACCACGAACAGCGCGAGCTCGCTGTGCGAGCTGACCAGAGCGGTGACGCCCACCGTGGTGAGGACCATCCACGCCGCCATGACGCGGTTCATCGCGTCCGGCGTGCGGCAACGCCGCACGGCGAGCCAGCAGAGCAGCGATGCCGCCACCACCAGCGTGCGGGCGGGTATGGCGATCCAGAACTGGCTCATGCCGTAGAAGCGCCAGTCGCTGGCGAAGAACAGGGTGTTGAGCACGGCCGATGCGATCAGCAGCCAGCGGCCGTGAACCATCGTCTCGCCGAGTCGATCCCAGCGAAAGGCCTGCTCCTGCTGCTGCGAGCGGAACTCGCCACCGAGCCCGACGAGGCGATCGGAGGCCGACCGATCGGGCCGGATCAGTTCCTTGTCCCGTTCCGGGTTCATCGTGCCGCGCCGTTTCATCGATTGCGCGGTGCTAACGCGAAGCCCTTTTATTACTGTTAATCGCGTGGCGATGACATAAGCTTCGCGCGGCAGATCATGCCGGCCGCATCACAGCGGCAGCGCCTTTGCGGGCCGGTCCGGCGCGGCGCCATAATGATGCCAGGCGAAGATTGCGGCAGCGCCGCGGTGCGGCCGCCACGCCTCGGCCAGCCGGCGAGTCGCCGCTTCGTCGGGGCGATCGGGCAGGCCCAGCAGCCGGCCGACCTCGATCTGCACGGCGAGATCGCCGGCCGGCCAGATGTCCGCCCTGCCTTCCGCGAACAGCAGGTAGATCTCGGCGGACCAGCGGCCGATGCCCTTGATCCGCACCAGCGCCGCGATCGCTTCCGCATCGTCCTCCGGCAGCGCTTCCAGGCGCAGGGTGCCGCCAGTCACCGCTTCGGCCAGGCTGCGGGCATAGCCGCTCTTCTGGCGCGAGAAGCCGGCGGCGCGCAGCACCTCGTCGGGCACGGCGGCCAGCGCCGCCGGATCGCCGGCATCGCCGATCGCCGCCTCCAGCCGCCGCCACACCGCATCGGCGGAAGCGACGCTCACCTGCTGGCCCAGGATCGTGCGCAGCAGGGTGGCGTAGCCGCGCGGGCGGATGCGCGGGGCGGGGTGGCCCACCCGCGCCAGCCCGCGCGCGAACGCCGGCTCGCGCCGCGCCAGTTCCGCCAGCGACTCCGCCAGCCGCGCGCTCGTCAGCCCCATCGCATCCGCAAGCGGCGACGCCGCTCCCCCTTGATTTCGTGGTTGCACACAGACATAGCCGGCCGCGAAAAGCGAAGTTCCGCAGCGCTGGAAGGAGCCATAATGCCCAAGCTGATCGTCGTCACGCGCGAGGGCGAGGAATCGACCATCGAGGGCGAGACCGGCCTGTCGGTGATGGAGGTGATCCGCGACGCGGGCATCGACGAACTGCTGGCGCTGTGCGGCGGCTGCTGCTCGTGCGCCACCTGCCACGTGCATGTCGACCAGGCGTGGGCCGACAAGCTGCCGGCGATGAGCGAGGACGAGAACGACCTGCTCGACAGTTCCGATCATCGCACCGAGGAGTCGCGCCTCTCCTGCCAGCTGCCGTTCGGCGACGCGCTGGACGGCCTGCGCGTCACCATCGCGCCGGAAGATTGATCGATGCCGGCGGCCCGCCTCTACCAGGTTGCCAAGAACAGCATGCAGTCCGGCCGCGCCCGCGCCGGCCAGTGGGAGTTGGAGTTCGAGCCGGCCGAGGCCAAGCGCGCCGATCCGCTGACCGGCTGGGCTGGCTCCGGCGACACGCGCGGGCAGGTGCGCCTGCGCTTCCCCAGCCTGGAGGCGGGGCAGGCCTATGCGGCGCAGCAGGGGCTGGACGTGCGGGTGGTGCCGGCGGCGGCCAAGGCGTTCCGCGTGCGCACCTATGCGGAGAATTTCAGATAAGCCGGGCGGCGGGGCGGTTCGCCCTGCGCGCATGATCCTGTAGGCGTTGGCGGGTCGGCGACTCGAACAGGTAGTACGTCATTCTGAACGCGTTTCAGGATCCACGCCCGCGCCCGGCGCCGATCAGCCCAGCAGCGACGATCCCAGCAGCAGCAGCAGCTTAACGTCCATCGCCAGCCCTTCGGCGCGCTTCGCCTCGATGAACCCGGCGATCTCCGCCAGCGGCACGCGGTGGACGAGAATGTCCTCGCCGGCTACGCCGCCGCCATCCCCCACCTTCGTCAGCCCGGAAGCGACGACTAGGGTGAAGCTCTCCGAGACCATGCCGGGGGACGAGGCGAACTTGCCGGCGGCGCGTACCGCGGCCGGGCGGTAGCCGGTCTCCTCCTCAAGCTCGCGCGCGGCCGCGCTCTCCAGCGCCTCGCCGGCATCCTCGTCGCCCACCAGCCCGGCCGGCAGTTCCAAGCAGCGGCGGCCGAGCGGCACGCGATACTGCTCCACCAGCAGGATGTGGTCATTGTCCACCGCCACGATCACCGCCGCCTCTATCCCGCGCGTGCGGCCGACATATTCCCATCTGCCCTTGCGGCGGGCGGCGATGAAGCGGCCCTGCCACATCGTCTCCTCAGGTGCGTCGTGATCGTGGTCGCTCATAGTTCGATCAGCCTGTCCGGTAGCTCGTTGCGATCCGTGGGGGTCTTGGGGAAATGCTGCGCCAGCACCGCGCCGATCCGCTCCACCGCCGCCGCCATGCCGTCGCCCGCGCGGCCATCGCGCACCGCCTCGATCAGCGCGGCCATCGCCTCGCCCCATGTTTCCGGCGTGACGAGCGCGTGGATCGCGCGATCGGCGACGATCTCCGCCTGGTGCTCGGCCAGCGACAAATAGAGCAGCACGCCGATGCGCTCCTCCGTCCGCCGCTCCGTGCCCACGGCGAAGAAGGCGATCGCCCGGCGCCGCACCCGCCGCGCCTTGGTGGCACGCGGCGTCAGCGCCATGCGCAGCGGCGTCCAGCTCAGCACGACGCGCCACAGCAGGAACATCGCCGCCAGCAGCATCAGCAGCAGGCCCAGCAGGGCGCCCTTGCTGTAATCGTGGCTCCAGCCATCAGCGCGATCGAGCAGGCCGAGGAAGAAATCGGGCACGGTGGCGATCACCGCCAGCATCAGGAACATCGCGAGCAGCGCCCAGTGCAGCGCCACGTCGTGATAGCTGTCCGATCGGTTGGCGACGATCGTCACGATCTCGCCGTCCGTCGTCAGCTCGGCGGCGGTGACGGCGGCCGTCACCTTCGCGTGGTCGGCAGGGGTGAGCCGCATCACCAACTCCCCGAAGCGCCGCCGCCGCCGCCGGAACCGCCGCCGCCATCGAAGCCGCCGCCCATCCAGCCGCCGCCACCGCCACCGCCCGAGGATCCGCCCCAGCCGCCACCGCCACCGCCGCCGAAGCCGGGCCCCCACAGGATGATCGGCGCGCCGCCCAGGCCACGGCCCCCGCGAAACCGCTGGCCCCCGCCGCCATCGCCGCCGCCGCCGCCCCGGCGAAGCATGGCGAGGATCACGAAGGCCGCGACGATGCCCCAGAAAGCCAGGCCGAGCGGGAAGCCGCCGCCACCCTGCTTCTCGCGATCGAACTGCGCCACGGCCGCGTCCAGCCGCGCCTTGGCCTCCGTGTCCGGCAGGCTCAGCTGCTCGATCAGCGCGTCGGTGCCGGCCATGATGCCGCCGGGCAGGTCGCCGGCCTTGAAGGCGGGCAAAATGCGCTGGCGGATGATGATGCCGGAGAAGACGTCGGTGAGCACCGGCGTGAGGCCGTAGCCCACCTCCACCCGCACCTTGCGCTCATTGGGGGCGACGATCAGGATCGCGCCGTTGTTGACGTCCTTCAGGCCGACGCCCCAGCTGCGGATCAGGCGGTTGCCATAATCCTCGATCGGATAATCCTGCAGGCTGGGAACGGTCGCGACGACCAGCTGCCGCCCGGTGCGGTTCTGCAAGGCGTTCAGCTTCGCGGTCAGCGCCGCCTCGTCCGCCGGCGGCAGCACGTTGGCCGCATCCACGACGAAGCCGGTGAACGCCGGGAAGGTCTGCGCCCACGCCGGCGCCGCGAGCAGCAGCGCGAGCAGCGCCAGCGCACGCGCGATGACGCGCGGCATGGCGTTACCTACCCAAATCGACCGGGGGCGCCTTGTCCGCATTGGCCGTCACCGCCTCGAACGGCACCAGCGGCTTGGCGCCGTAGAAGATCTTGGCGCCGATCGCATCGGGGAAGGTGCGGATGCGGGTGTTATAGGCCTGCACCGCGCCGTTATAGTCCCGCCGGGCGATGCCGATGCGGTTCTCCGTGCCCTCCAGCTGATCCTGAAGGCCGAGGAAGTTCTGGTTCGTCTGGAGCTGGGGGTACGCCTCCACCACGGTGCGCAGCTGGCCCATCGCCTGCGTCAGCTGGTTCTGCGCATCCTGAAATTTCTTGAACTCGGCCGGGTTGCTCAGATCGTCGGTGGTGATGTTGATCGAGGTCGCCTTCGCCCGCGCCTCCGTCACCTTGGTCAGCGTGCCCTGCTCCTGCGCGCCGGCCGCCTTCACGGTGGCGACGAGGTTGGGGATCAGATCCGCCCGGCGCTGATATTCGTTCTGCACGTCGGCCCAGCGCGCCTTGGCGGTCTCCTCGGCGGTGGGGATGCTGTTGACGCCGCAGCCGGAGAGGGCGAGCGCCGCCACGGGCGCGAGCAGGGCGGGGGCGAGGCGGCGGAACGGCATCATGGCGACAATCCCTCGAGTGGCGGGCCGCCTAGATAGGCGCAGGCGCAGGTTCCGGCAATCGGTGGGTTGTATTGCCGGCGGGAACCATGGAAGTCTGCCACCGACGGCGATCGGCGCCAACGTGGGAGACGGGCATGCTGAACGAGTTCAAGGCATTCATCGCGCGCGGCAACGTGCTCGATCTGGCGGTGGCGGTGATCATCGGCGCCGCCTTCGGCCGCATCGTCACCTCCCTGACGGACGACATCATCATGCCGGTGATCGGCAAGATCACCGGCGGGCTCGATTTCTCCAACTATTTCCTGCGGCTGGGCGAGATACCGGCCGGCTATGCGGGATCGCCGACAAGCTATGCCGATCTGAAGAAGGCCGGCGTGCCGCTGCTCGGCTATGGCGAGTTCGTCACCGTGGCGGTGAACTTCCTGATCGTCGCCTTCATCATCTTCCTGATCGTGCGCACGGTGAACCGCATCGCCCTGCGCGACCGCGCCGAGGAAGCCGCCAAGCCGACCCCGCCCGAGGCCGCCGATCTGGTGCTGCTGCGCGAGATACGCGACGAGCTGCGCCTCCGCCGCTGAGCGGTTTTGCGCGGGGTGCGGCCGCCCTTTGCATTCCGGCGACATGCGCCTATATCCGTCGGTGCCGGGTTCGCCCGGCTATGGTGATAAATGATGTCGCGTAATAGATGCAGCGGACCCGGGGGCAGTACCCGGCGGCTCCACCAAAAATCCCGGCAGCGGGGTTTCTGACGGGGCCGAACCAGGATCGACGTGTGTTCAAAGGCGATGTTTTTGCCGGGCCTGATTGAGCCCTAAAACCGATCAAAACCATAAGTGCTAACGACAACGAAGCACTCGCGATTGCCGCGTAACTGACTCCCCCCTGGGGAATAGGTTACAAGGCTTAAGCGCGGTTCGGGCCGCACCGGGCAACAGAAGCGGACACCGGCGGTATGGGGAGCACCGAGCAACAGAAGCTCCCCACCTGCATTTCGACCGCATAACGGCTCGTCGCATTTAACGGAACTGTCTCATCCGTGCGGCTTTGACGGTCGATGCCGTGCCCGCCTGTGGGTATCCGGCGGTAAGAGCAGGGGTATCCATATGCATCGCATGATCAAGATCGCCGCGGTGGCGGCTTTCGTCGGGCTGGCCGCGTGCGGCGGCAAGGGCGACGACTCGCTCGGCTCGAACGTCGAGCAGGCCTATGACAACCAGGCCGACGCGCTCGACGCGATGGCGGACAACACCGCGAACGAGGCGAAGTCCGACGCGCTGGAGAACAAGGCCGACGCGCTGCGCGACGAGGGCGATCGCAAGTCCGACGCGATCGACGATGCGGACGTGAACGCCGCCGCGATGAACTCGGCCGCCGTCAACAAGATGTGAGCCGATGGCGGGGCCGGCGCCCCGCCTCGCCGCGAAAACGAAAAGGCCGGCCGGAGCGATGCTCCGACCGGCCTTTTCCGTTCGAGACGGCTGGATCAGTCGTCGTTGCGGGTCAGGAAGGCGGGCGCGAAATCGGGCGCGGGGCCGTCATCGTTGCCGCTCTCGCTGCGCTCCCGACGCGGACCGCGATCGCCACCCTCGCGGCGGGGACCACGATCGCCGCCCTCCCGACGCGGGCCGCGATCGCCGTCGCGGCGCGGACCACGATCGCCGCCCTCGCGGCGCGGGCCACGCTCTGACCGCTCGCCGCCCTCGCGCGGCTCGCGTGCGGGGCGCGTATCCTCCAGCTCGGCGCCGGTCTCCTGGTCGACGACGCGCATCGACAGGCGCACCTTGCCGCGCGGATCGATCTCCAGCACCTTCACCTTCACCGGCTGACCCTCGGAGAGGACGTCCGACACCTTGGCGACGCGCTCGTTCTTGATCTCGGAGACGTGGACCAGACCGTCCTTGCCGCCCATGAAGTTCACGAACGCGCCGAAATCGACGAGGTTGACGACCTTGCCGTCATACACCTTGCCGACCTCAGCCTCCTGGGTCAGGCCGAGGATCCACTTCTTCGCGGCCTCGATCTTCTCGGGGTCGGCGGAGCTGATCTTGACGGTGCCGTCATCCTCGATGTCCACCTTGGCGCCGGTGGTGGCGACGATCTCGCGGATCACCTTGCCGCCGGTGCCGATCACGTCGCGGATCTTCTCCTTGGGCACCTGCATCGTCTCGATGCGCGGCGCGTGGGAGGAGATCTCCTCGCGGGTGTGGTCGAGCGCCTTGGCCATCTCGCCCAGGATGTGGGCGCGGCCTTCCTTGGCCTGGGCCAGCGCCACCTGCATGATCTCCTCGGTGATGCCCGTCACCTTGATGTCCATCTGGAGGGACGTGATGCCCTCGCTGGTGCCGGCCACCTTGAAGTCCATGTCGCCGAGATGATCCTCGTCGCCGAGGATGTCGGAGATCACGGCGAAGTCCTTGCCCTCCAGGATCAGGCCCATCGCGATGCCGGAGACCGGACGCTTCAGCGGCACGCCCGCGTCCATCAGCGCCAGCGATCCGCCGCACACCGTCGCCATCGACGAGGAGCCGTTGCTCTCGGTGATGTCGGAGAGGACGCGGATGGTGTACGGGAACTCCTCCTTGGTCGGCAGCACCGGGTGCAGCGCGCGCCAGGCGAGCTTGCCGTGGCCCACCTCGCGGCGGCCCGGCGCACCGAAGCGACCCACTTCACCGACCGAGTAGGGCGGGAAGTTGTAGTGCAGCATGAAGTGCTCGTAGTTGAGCCCGTTCAGCCCGTCGATCATCTGCTCCGCGTCGCGCGTGCCCAGCGTGGTGCTGACGATCGCCTGCGTCTCGCCGCGGGTGAACAGCGCCGATCCGTGCGCGCGCGGCAGGAAGTGGACCATCGACTCGATTGGACGCACCGTCTTGGTGTCGCGGCCGTCGATGCGGCGGCCTTCCTTCAGGATGGCCGTGCGGACGATATCGGCTTCCAGCTTCTTGCCGAGCTTTGCGGCCTTCAGCCGGGTCTCGGCGTCGGCGTCGGCGAAATGCTCGTGCATCGCCTTCTTCGCCTCGGCGATCGCGGCGACGCGATCGGCCTTGCCGGTATTCTTGTAGGCCTTGGTCAGGCCGTCGCCGATCAGCTTCTTGACCTTCTTCTTCAGGTCGCCGCCGTCGTCGAGCGCGGGCAGCTCCCACGGATCCTTGGCAGCCTTCTCGGCCAGGCCGATGATCGCGTCGATCACCCTCTGGCTCTCGCGATGGGCGAACATCACGGCGCCGAGCATCACCTCTTCCGAGAGCTCCTTGGCCTCGGACTCGACCATCATCACCGCATCGTGGGTGGCGGCGACGACGAGGTCGAGCTCGCCCGCCTTGATCTGGTCGAGCGTGGGGTTCAGCACATATTCGCCGTCGACATAGCCGACGCGGGCGGCGCCGATCGGCCCCATGAACGGCACGCCCGACAGGGTGAGCGCGGCGGAGGCGGCGACCATCGCGAGAATGTCGGGCTCGTTCTCGCCATCATAGCTGAGAACCTGCGCGATCACGTTGATCTCGTTGTAGAAGCCCTCCGGGAATAGCGGGCGGATCGGGCGGTCGATCAGGCGGCTGGTCAGCGTCTCCTTCTCGGTGGCGCCGCGCTCACGCTTGAAGAAGCCGCCGGGGATGCGGCCGGCGGCGCTGTACTTCTCCTGATAGTGGACGGTGAGCGGGAAGAAGTCCTGCCCGTCCTTCACGCTGCGCGCGGCGGTGACGGCGCAGAGCACCACGGTCTCGCCGAGCGTCGCCATCACGGCGCCATCGGCCTGGCGGGCGACGCGGCCCGTCTCCAGCGTCAGCGTCTGGCCGCCCCACTGGATTTCCTGCTTCTTGATATCGAACATTGGGTTTCCTTCTCTCCGGCCGCCCTATGCGTCCGGGGCCTGTGCAGGGGCGGCATCCGCGCCGCCCGTTCCGGGCGATGTGCCCGATAACCGGATCGCGGCCGAATGCCGCGATGCCGGGCAGAACCGGGCGGCGCCACGCGCCCGCCCGGAAACGAAACGGCCCCCGTGAAGGGGGCCGTGCGGGTTACTTGCGAAGCCCCAGCTTCGCGATGAGGTCCGCGTAGCGGCTGGCGTCCTTCTTCTTCAGATAGTCCAGCAGGCTGCGGCGGTTGTTCACCATCATCAGCAGGCCGCGGCGGGAGTGATTGTCCTTCGCGTGGCCCTTGAAATGCTCGGTCAGGTTGGCGATGCGCTCCGTCAGGATCGCGATCTGCACCTCGGGGGAACCCGTGTCGCCCTCGGCGCGGCCATGTTCCTTGATAAGGTCGGTCTTGCGCTCGGCAGTGATCGTCATGTCTTCTCGTCCCCGACATCCGTTACAGGTTGAAGCCGCGCACCACCCGGATCTCCAGCCCGGAAACCTCCACGAGCGCGACCGGACCCTGTCCGTCGATCGCCATGTGGAGCCCCGATGCTGCGCCAGACGCTGCGGCTGCCCCGATCAGCCTTCGCCCCTCGCGGAGCGCCCTTGCCTGATCGGGGGTGACGGGTAGGGCCGGGATGTCGTCCAGCCCCGCCGTCAGCGGCAAGAGGATATCTTCAAGGCCGCGCGCATGGCCCATTTCGGCCAGCATGTCCAGCGATATCGCCTTTTCCAGCCCGAACGGCCCCGCCTTCGTCCGCCTGAGCATGGCGACATGGCCGACCGTGCCGGCGGCGATCGCGATGTCGCGCGCCAGGCTGCGAATATAGGTGCCCTTGGAGACGCGGGTGGTGAGGGTGATGGAGTCCAGTCGATCGCTCGATATCTCGGGCGAGGTCGAGACTCCGTTGCGCCCTGCGCCGAGACCGGGCGTCGGCTCCTCGGCTTCGTCCCGGAGGAGCGCCCCTCGACTTCGCTCGGGGAAAGGGGACGGGGGGGAGGAGACGGACAGCGCGTGGATCTTCACCGCCCGCGTCTTCATCTCGACATCCTCGCCGGCCCGGGCGCGGTCATAGGCGCGCCGGCCGTCTACCTTCAGCGCGGAGTAGATCGGCGGCACCTGCTCGATCGGGCCGGTGAAGCGCGGCAGCACCGCCGCGATCTCCGCCAGCGTCGGGCGCACGTCGGACGTGGCCACCACCGGTCCCTCGCGGTCCAGCGTGTCGGTCTGTGCGCCGAACGCGATCGTGAAGTCGTAGCCCTTGTCGGCGTCGAGCATGCGCCCGCACAGCTTGGTCGCCTCGCCGAGCGCCACCGGCAGCACGCCGCTGGCGAGCGGATCCAGCGTGCCGCCATGCCCGACCTTCATCTTCGGATAGCCGCCGCTACGCAAAGCGCGCTTCACCGCCGAGACGATCTGCGTGGAGCCGGGGCCGACCGGCTTGTCGATGACGATCCAGCCGTGGAGCATGTCAGGCGCCCCGCCACTCGCTCGCGAGGATCGAGAAGATCGCGCTCGATCGGACATGGCCGTTCCACGTCACCAGATGGTCGCGCAGCACGCCCTCCCGCACCGCGCCCAGCTTCGTCAGCGCCGCCTGGCTGCGGGCATTGCGGGTGTCCACGCGGAACTCGACGCGGTGGAAGCCGCAGGCGAAGGCGTGGGCGAGCAGCAGGCGCTTGAAGCGCGCGTTCACGCCGCTGCCGCGCGCATCCGGCGCGAGATAGGTGTTGCCGATCTCCACCGCGCGATGCTCCGGCGCGATGTGGAGGTAGCCGGTCATGCCCACCAGCACGCCGCCGGCGAAGGCGGCGAACACCTTGCGGTCCGTGCCTTCCAGCAGCGCATCGAAGGCGGGATCGAAGGTGTCGCCGCGATAGCTGATATAATAGATGTCCCAGATGGCCGGATCGGCCGCGCACGCCGCGCGCAGCGGATCGCGGTGGCTCTCGTCCAGCGGCTCCAGGTGGACATGATCGTCGGCCAGCCGGGCGAGCAGCCGGGCCGCATCCGCCTCAGTCTTCATGATCTAGGTCGCGCGCCACCTTGGGATCGCGCAGCAGCGCATCGATGCGGCCGCCCTCGTCGAAGCTCTCGTCGGGCTCAAAGCGCAGCTTCGCCGCGTAGCGCGTGTTCACCCGTCGCGCGACTTCGCTCTGCAGATAGGCGGTGTTGGTGCGCAGCGCCTTGATGACCACCGCCTCGTCCGCCGCGCCCAGCGCCTTCACGAAGGCGGTGGCGTGGCGCAGATCGGGCGACATGCGCACCTCCGTGATCGAGACGAGCGTGCCCGACAGCGTCTCGTCATGCACGTCGCCGCGCATCAGCACGTCGGAGAGGGCGTGACGCACCTGTTCGCCCACGCGCAGCACGCGGATCGACTGGCCTTCGGGGGTTTCGTTGCGGCGCATCTTGTCTCGTAGGATCGGCTTCAGTATATCGGTCGGGCTTCGGAAATTTCCTAAGTCACCTTCTGAGCCCGGATGTTCGTGCATCCGGGCTCAAATCATTTGGGGTCCGGCGTTCGTGCGCCGGACCCCGCACCGGCTATCGACGGCTCAACTCGATGATCTTCACCACCAGGCCGAGTATGGCGACGATGAGCGTTGCCACGCCGAAAGCCAATGCCGCTTCGGATTGATTCCCTATGTTCCTCACCTCCTATCGACGCCCGAGCGGGACGCCGATAGGATTTGTATAGGAACAAAAGAGGAACAACAACAGGCTTTAGAGCGTCCGCTCGCGCTCCTCGACCTCGAACGTCTCGACGATATCGCCGGGCTTGATGTCCGTCGAACCCTCGATCGTGATGCCGCATTCCAGCCCGGCGCGCACCTCCGGCACGTCGTCCTTGAAGCGGCGCAGCGACGCGATCGAGCCGTTGTAGATGATGACGTCGTCGCGCAGCACGCGGGCGCGCAGCTTCTGGCGGATATAGCCTTCCACCACCAGCAGGCCCGCCGCCTTCCCGTGCTTGCCGGCCGAGAACACCTCGCGGATCTCGGCGCGGCCAACGACATGCTCCAGATATTCCGGGCCGAGCGTGCCGGCCATGCCGGCGCGGATCTCGTCCAGCAGATCGTAGATCACGTCGTAATATTTGAGCGCGACACCGTCCCGCGTGGCGAACTCGCGCGCCTTTGCGTTGGCGCGCACGTTGAAGCCGATGATCGGCGCGCGGCTGGCCGCTGCCAGCGTCACGTCGCTCTCGGTGATGCCGCCGACGCCGAAGTGCAGGATGCGCGCGCGGATATCGTCCGTGCTGATCTTGTTCAGCGAGCCGACGATCGCCTCGACCGAGCCCTGCGTGTCCGCCTTCACGACCAGCGGATACTCGATCGCCTGCTTCTCCTTCAGCGCCGAGAACATCGACTCCAGGCTCGCGGGAGCGGAGGTGGTGCGCTTCGTCTGGATCAGGCCGGCGCGATAGGCCGCGACCTCGCGAGCGCGCGCCTCATTCTCCACCACCGACAGCGGATCGCCCGCCGACGGCACGCCCGACAGGCCGAGCACCTCGACCGGCACCGACGGGCCGGCCTCCTTCACCTGCTTGCCCTTGTCGTCGACCAGCGCGCGCACCTTGCCGCTCTCGGCGCCGACGACGAAGATGTCGCCCACGCGCAGCGTGCCGCGGCCGACGAGGATCGTGGCGACCGGGCCGCGTCCCTTGTCCAGCTTGGCCTCGATCACGGTGCCCTCGGCGGAGCGATCGGGGTTGGCGCGCAGCTCCAGCAGCTCGGCCTGGAGCTGGATCTTCTCGATCAGCTCGTCGAGGCCGGTCTTCTTGAGCGCGGAGACCTCGACCTCCTGCACGTCACCGCCCATGCTCTCCACCTGGACGTCATATTGCAGCAGCGCCTCGCGCACCTTCTGCGCGTTGCTGCCCGGCTTATCCATCTTGTTGATCGCCACGATCATCGGCACGCCCGCCGCCTTGGTGTGGCTGATCGCCTCGATGGTCTGCGGACGCATACCGTCGTCGCCGGCCACCACGATCACGACGATGTCGGTCACGTTGGCGCCGCGCGCGCGCATCTCGCTGAACGCCTCGTGGCCCGGCGTGTCGAGGAAGGTGATCCTCGATCCGTCCGCCACCGTCACCTGATAGGCGCCGATATGCTGGGTGATGCCGCCGGCCTCGCCCGACGCGACGTCGGTGCCGCGCAGCGCGTCCAGCAGGCTGGTCTTGCCGTGATCGACATGGCCCATGATCGTGACGACGGGCGGACGCGTGAGCAGCGTCTCGTCGGCGTCCACGTCGCCCGCCACGTCGATCTCGACGTCGGCGTCGGACACGCGCTTCAGATTGTGGCCGAACTCGGTGACGAGCAGCTCAGCCGTATCCTGATCGATCGACTGGTTGACGGTGACGGGCATGCCCATCTTGAACAGCGCCTTCACCAGATCAGCGCCGCGCTCGGCCATGCGGTTGGCGAGCTCGCCGACGGTGATCGTCTCCGGCACCACCACGTCGCGCACCTGCTTGGCGGAAGGGCCGCCCGCCTGGTGGGCGCGCTTGTCCTTCTCGCGGCTGCGCTTCAGCGCGGCGAGCGAGCGGGCGCGGGCGCCATCGCCCTCGGTCTCGAGGGCGCGGGTGACGGTGAGCTTGCCGGACTGGCGGCGATCGTCGACCCCCTTGCCGCGCGCCGGGCGCGCCGGCGGCTCCGGCCGCTTGGGCGAGATCACGGGCGTGAAGCGGCGCGGCGGCGGGATGGTTGTGCGGGCCGCCTCGGCCGGCGCCTCGCTGGTGGGTGCGGCGGCGGCCTCGGCGGCGGCCGGCGCGGCCTCGGCGACGGGCGCCTCGACGGCTACGGGCGGCGCGGGCGGTGCCGCCGGGGCGGGTGCCGCCGACGGGGCGGGGGCGGGGGCGTTGAGCGCCTCCTCCTCGGCACGGGCGCGTTCCTCGGCGCGGCGACGCTCCTCCTCCGCAGCCTCCACGCGCTCGCGATCGGAGCGGCGGCGCGCTTCCTCCAGCGCGGCCATGCGCGCCTCCTCGGCCTCGCGCAGCAGGCGCTCCTGCTGCTCGCGCCGTTCCAGCGGCGTCAGCGCGCGCGCCGGCTGGGCCGGGCGGGCGGGCGGGGCCGGGCGCGGCGGCGCGACGGGCGCGGGTGCGGGGCGCGGAGCGGCGGCGACGGTTGGCGCAGGCGCCGCGGCGGCGGGTGCCGGCGCGGAGACCGGGCTGGCGGGCGCGTCCTGAACGACCGCCTCGCCCTCGCCGGGCTTGGTCAGCACGCGGCGGCGCTTGGTCTCCACGATCACGGTGTTCGAGCGGCCGTGGCTGAAGCTCTGCTTCACCTTGCCGGTCTCCACCGTGCGCTTCAGGCCCAGCGGCGCGCGCATACCCAGTTTCGGCTTGTCGTTATCGCTCATTCAGAAACGAACCCTTCGCTCTCATTCCGGTGCGCCGTTGGCCCTTGCGAATCCATGTCGCAAGGATCGACGCCGTCATCTCGTCCAATAAAGCCACGCCAGCGGCCAAGCGCATCGGTGACCCGCGCGGCGGCAGCCGGCGCGATCAGCGCGATATGTACCACGTTTTCGCGGCCCAGCGCCATCGACAATATGGCGCGATCGGCGGGGATTACGAGTCCCCGGCTGCTGCCGCCCTCGTCGCCGCGGCCCACGCGCAGCGCCTGATCCAGCTTGCGATTGCCGTCGGCGGAAGCGTCGGCGGCGTGCAGCAGCAGCGCCACCGCGCCCTTGCGCGCCGCATCGGCGATCTTGTCCGATCCGGTCAGCAGCGTACCGGCCCGCGCCTCCAGCCCCAGCCGGTCCAGCGTGGCGCGGCGCAGTGCCGCCTCGATCTGGTCGGGCAAGTCGGCGGGGATCGTGAAGGCGCCATTCTTGAACGCGCGCGCCAGCCCGCCCTTCAGCTTGCCCTTGGCGATCGCGACTTCCAGCGCCGGCCGATCGACGCCGATCCACGCGCCGCGCCCGCCGGCTTTTGCCCGCACGTCCGGCGCGATGGTGCCGTCCGGCCCCAGCGCCAGGCGGATCAGGCCGGCGCGTGGGCTCACCTCTCCCGAGAGCACGCATTTGCGCTCGGGCACATGCTTCCCCCGCACATGCTTTCCCTGGCCTGGGCCGCCATCTGCGTCCTCGGCGGGTGGGGCGGTTACGCCGTCGGCGCGATCATCGTGGACCATCCGCGCGAGCGTCCTCCCGCGCGGGAGGGGCGGGGCGGTCGGCGATCAGGATGCCGCCGGCGCCGTAATTCTCGGTCGACAGCTCGGTGATGTTCACCTGCACCGCGCCGGGCGCCTTGCCCAGCCGCTCCACCAGCGAGCGCGTGACGTCGGCGACGATGCCCGATTTCTGCTCGCGCGTGGCCGGGCCGGCCAGGCGGATGTCGACGAACGGCATCAGGCCTCGGCCTCCCCGGCGGCGGCATCGTCCTCGTCGCCGAACCAGCCGGCCGCCTTGCGCGCGGCCAGGATGATCTCGTTGCCCTGATCGTTGGTCAGGCCATATTCGGCGAGGATGCCGGGCTTGTCCTCGGCGCGGTTGCTCTCCACCCGGCGGCGCGGCTCCACCCGCTTCTTCAGCACCAGCTCGTCGGTGGCGAGATCGCCGAGATCGTCGAGCGTCTTCACGCCGGCCTTGCCCAGCGTCACCAGCATCGCCTCGGTGAGATAGGGCATGTCGATCAGCGCGTCCTCGACGCCCAGCGCCTGGCGGGACTCGCGGTTGGCGGCCTCGCGCCGGTCGAGCGCCTCCTGCGCGCGGCTCTGCAGCTCGGCCGCAAGCTCCTCGTCGAAGCCCTCGATCGAGGCGATCTCGTCGACCTCGACGTAGGCGACCTCCTCCAGGCTGCCGAAGCCCTCGGCCACCAGCAGCTGGGAAAGCGTCTCGTCGACGTCCAGCTCGTTCTGGAACAGCTCGCTGTTCGTCACGAACTCCTTCTGCCGCTTCTCGCTGGCATCCGCCTCGGTCAGGATGTCGATGGCCGATCCGGTCAGCTGGCTGGCCAGGCGCACGTTCTGGCCGCGACGGCCGATCGCGAGGCTGAGCTGGTCGTCGGGCACCACCACCTCGATGCGCGCATCCTCCTCGTCGATCACCACGCGGGCGACCTGCGCCGGCTGCAGCGCGTTGACGACGAAGGTGGCGAGATCGGGCGACCAGGGGATGATGTCGATCTTCTCGCCCTGCATCTCCTGCACCACCGCCTGCACGCGGCTGCCCTTCATGCCCACGCACGCACCGACCGGATCGATCGAGCCGTCGTGGCTGATGACGCCGATCTTGGCGCGGCTGCCGGGATCGCGCGCGGCCGCCTTGATCTCGATGATGCCGTCGTAGATCTCGGGCACTTCCTGCGCGAACAGCTTCTTCATGAAATCGGGGTGCGCGCGGCTGAGGAAGATCTGCGGCCCGCGATTCTCCCGCGCCACGCGCAGGATCAGCGAGCGGACGCGATCGCCCACGCGCACCACCTCGCGCGGGATCTGCTGGTCGCGTCGGATGACGCCCTCGGCGCGACCGAGATCGACGACGACGTGGCCGAACTCCACCCGCTTCACCACGCCGGTGATGATCTCGCCGGCGCGATCCTTGAACTCCTCATACTGCCGCTCGCGCTCGGCATCGCGCACCTTCTGGAAGATCACCTGCTTGGCGGCCTGCGCGGCGATGCGGCCGAACTCGATGTTCGGCAGCGGATCGACGATGAAGTCGCCGACGGCGGCGCCCTTCTGCAGCTTCTGCGCGTCCTTCAGGTTCACCTGCTTGAAATAGTCCTCGACCTCCTCGACGACCTCCACCACGCGCCACAGCCGCATGTCGCCCTGCTTGGTGTCGATCTTGGCGCGGATGTCGTTCTCGGCGCCGTAGCGGGCGCGCGCGGCGCGCTGGATCGCATCCTCCATCGCCTCGATCACGATCTCGCGATCGATCAGCTTCTCGCGCGCGACGGCGTCGGCGATGGCGAGCAGCTCGGCCTTGTTGGCGGAAATGGCGGTGGCCATCGTTGGTCTATCCTTCCGTTGTCGTCGTATCGGCGCCGTCTGCCGGCGCTTCGTGGATGATCCTGTCCGCGCCTTCGGTCGGCGCTTCCTCGACGATCTCGTCGGCTCCCGCCGACGAGAGGGGCGCGGTCGCCTTGATGAGGGCGTCGGTCAGCAGCAGCTTGGCGCTGGCGATGGCGGCGATGGGGATCAGCACCTCGCCGACGCGCTCGGCATGCAGCTTCACGTGATCGCCCTCGATCCCGTCGAGCCGGCCGTCGAACTGCTTGCGCCCGTCCAGCGGCACGGCCAGCCGGATGCGCGCGTCGAAGCCCTTGAAATCCTCATAGTCCGGCCGGCGCGTCAGCGGCCGGTCGATCCCCGGCGAAGATACCTCCAGCCGGTACGCCTCCTCGATCGGATCGCGCTCGTCCAGCACGTCCGAGATGCGGCGGGAGAGCGCCTCGCAGTCCGAGAGGTCGAGCTGGCGCGTGTCCGGCCGCTCCGCCATCACCTGCAAGGTCGGATCGCTCTTGCCGCCGAACATCGCGACGCGGACGAGGGCGAGCCCGAGCGCCTGCGCCTCGGGTTCGATCAGCTTCGTCAGCAACGCGATATCGGCCATAAATCCCCGGAAACGGATAAGCAGCCTCGCAGCCGGCCCCGGAGGGAGCCGACCTCGGCAAAGTTTCCAATGTCGAGAGGACGCGAGCCGTATAGACCGAGTCTCGGGCGCGGACAAGACTGCAACATTGCCGCCGAACGGGCGTTCGCGCCGACGAGTTCACCCCCCTTGATCGGAACATGCCATGCGCCTCGCCCCCGCCATCCTCGCCAGCGCCGTCGTCCTGGTCGGCTGCGGCAGCCGCGGCGAGGCGGAGTTGGCCGCGCGGCAGGCGCCGATCACCGGCGCGCAGCGCGCCGCGCCCAAGCCGTTCGTGGCGACGCCGGTGGCGACGTTCGCGGCGCCGTGGGCGATGACCTTCCTGCCGGACGGGCGGATGCTGGTGACGGAGAAGGCCGGCACGCTGAGGCTCGTCTCCGCGAACGGGAAGGCGGCCATCGCCGTGTCTGGCGTGCCGGCGGTGGACAGCGCCGGTCAGGGCGGGCTGATGGATGTCGTCCTCCACCCGCAGTTCGCGCGCAACCGGCTCGTCTATCTCAGCTTCTCGGAGGCGGGCGGCGGCGGCAAGGGCGTGGCGTTGCTACGCGGTACGCTGGCCGAGGCGGGCGGGCGGGCCGCGCTGGCCGATGCAAAGGTGATCTTCCGCGCGCATCCGAAGGTGGAGGGCGACGGCCATTATTCCGGCCGCATCGGGTTCTCGCCGGATGGTCGATACCTGTTCTTCACCAATGGCGAGCGGCAGCAGTTCACGCCCGCGCAGGATCCGAAGGCCACGCTCGGCAAGGTGCTGCGCCTGAACGACGACGGCACGCCCGCCGCCGGCAATCCGCTGGCGGCCAAGGGCTTCGACCCCGCCGTGTGGAGCTATGGCCACCGCAATCTGCTCGGCATCGCCTTCGATGCGCAGGGGCGGCTGTGGGAGCAGGAGATGGGGCCGAAGGGCGGCGACGAGCTGAACCTGATCCTGCCCGGCCGCAACTACGGCTATCCGATCGTCTCCAACGGCAACCATTATGACGGCCGCGACATCCCCGATCATCCGACCCGCCCGGAGTTCGAGGCGCCGAAGGTCAGCTGGAACCCGGTGATCTCGCCGGCCGGGCTGATGTTCTACTCGGGCGCGCTGTTCCCGGCGTGGCGGGGCAGCGCGTTCATCGGTGGCCTCTCCAGCAAGTCCCTCGTCCGCATCGCCTTCAGCGGCGACACCGCCCGCGAGGCCGAGCGCTTCGACATGGGCGCGCGCATCCGCGAGGTGGAGCAGGGGCCGGACGGCGCGCTCTACGTGCTGGAGGACGGCGAGAGCGGCGGCCGCCTGCTGAAGCTGACGCCGAAGGGCTGAGCCGCACGCCCGCCCTGACCTCGCCTCTTAGCACTTCGGGCAGTTGCACGGCGCGACGCGATCGCGCCTGATCGCCCGATAACGCGCGCAACGGGCGGGAGAGGCGATGGTGATGGTCCACTTCATGTCGGCGGACGGCGTGGCGCGCAGCGTGGATGCGCAGGCCGGCACCAGCCTGATGGAAGCGGCGATCTGGAACGGCGTCGACGGGATCGAGGCCTTGTGCGGCGGCGCCTGCGCGTGCGGCACCTGCCACGTCCACGTCGCCGACGCCTGGCGCGACCGGCTCGATCCGCCGCTGGCGCTGGAGCGCGAACTGCTCGCCCTCGCGCCCGATCCGCGCCCCGGCTCGCGCCTGGCCTGCCAGATCAGGCTGGACGACGCGCTGGACGGGCTCAGCGTGGCGACGCCCGCCGAACAGATTTCCGCCTGAGAGGATCGATCATGCCGCAAGCGCTCGCCGCCCCGCCATCGCACGTGCCGCCCGAGCGGATCGTCGATTTCGACGTCTACGCCCCCGACGGCGCCACCGAGAGCTTCCACGCCGCGTGGAAGCGGCTGCAGGATCCGGGCGTGCCCGACATCGTCTGGACGCCGCGCAACGGCGGCCACTGGATGGCCACGCGCGGGCGCATCATCAACGCGCTGTTCGCCGACCACGAGCATTTCTCCAACCGCGTGATCGTGGTGCCCAAGGAGATCGGCGAACTCCACAAGATGATCCCGACCACGATCGACCCGCCCGAGCATCGCCCCTACCGCAACCTGCTGAACGCCGGCATGGCGCCCAAGGCGATCATGCGGATGGAGCCGACGATCCAGCGGCTGGCGGCCGAACTGACGGAGGCGGTGCGCCCGCTCGGCGCATGCAACTTCACGACCGCCTACGCCGAGCGCTTTCCGATCGAGATCTTCATGACCCTCGTCGGCCTGCCGATCGAGGATGCGCCGATGATGAAGCGCTGGTCCGATGCGATCGTGCGGCCGACGCCGGAGCTCGGCTTCGAGCAGGCGACGCGCAATTTCGAGGGCTATTTCGGCGAGTTCGTCGATCGCCGGGCGGCGGCGCCGGGGGACGACATGCTCAGCCAGATGATCGTGGGCGAGGTGGCCGGGCGGCCGATGACGAAGCACGAATCGGTGCAGCTCTGCTCGCAGATCCTGATCGCGGGGCTGGATACGGTCGTGAACTTCCTCGGCTTCGCCATGCTGTTCCTCGCCCGCAATCCTGACCAGCGGCGGGCGCTGGTGGCCGATCCCGCGCTGATCCCCCGCGCCACCGACGAGCTGTTCCGCCGTTTCCCGCTGGTCGCGATCAGCCGCGAGGTGCGCGACGATATCGATTATGAGGGCGTGGCGCTGAAGCGTGGCGACATGATCACCCTGCCGACCCAGCTGCACGGCATGGACGAGCAGGAGAATGACGATCCGCTGGCGGTGGACTTCCAGCGCAAGCGGAGCCGCCACTCCACCTTCGGCAACGGCCCGCACCGCTGCCCCGGCGCGCATCTGGCACGGACCGAGGTGATGGCGACGCTGACGGCGTGGCTCACCCGCATCCCCGAGTTCGAGGTGGAGCCCGGCGCCGTCGTCACCCAGCGCAGCGGCATCGTCGGCTGCGTCGATGCGCTGCCGCTGGTGTGGGATGTCGCGACGACGCGGGCGATCGCGCCGGCCTGACGCTTTTCACCGCACGTTTTTTCGCACCTGTGCGGGGCATCACAACGGCCGGGCGATGCGCCGCTATTCCGGGCGCCGAGGCGGGGCGGTTCGCGACCCACCGTTCCGTCTCACCCCCCAATCGCCGGCGTTAACCTCGTCTTGCGACGTGTCGCGGCATAGGGCGGCCATGGGCCGGGGCAGGATCGTCGAGCTGGATGCGCTGCGCGGGCTGGCGGCGCTCGCCGTGGTGCTGTTCCATCTCACCACCCGGTTCGATCGCCTCTACGGCCATGCGTCGCCGCCGCTGATCGCGGTGCCGTGGGGCCATTACGGCGTGCAGTTCTTCTTCGGCCTCTCCGGCTTCGTGATCTTCATGACGCTGGAGCGGACCCGCCACGCAGCGGACTTCGTCGTCTCGCGCGTTTCGCGCCTCTATCCCGCCTACTGGGCGGCGGTGCTGCTGACGACGGCGGCGGTGGCGATCGGCCCGCTGCCGGATCTGCGCCACGATGCCGGCACCGTGCTGGTGAACCTCACCATGGTGCAGGGCTTTCTGGGTCTGCCCTATGTCGACGGGGTCTATTGGACCCTGGCGATCGAGCTCGCTTTCTACGCCTGCATGCTGGGCCTGTTCGTGGCGCGCCTGCTCGATCGCATCGAGTGGGTGCTGATCGGCTGGCTCGGCCTGAAATGGCTGTGGTGGTGGCTGCCCGATCTCTCCTATGCGGCCGGCATGCTGCTGGTGCAGGACAATATCCCGTTCTTCGCCATCGGCATCTGCGCCTATCGCCTGCATGTCGGCGAGGCCGGGATCGCCCGCGTGCTGCCGGTGCTCGCCTGCGCGCTGGCGACGATCGGCTGGATCGAGGGGGCGGAGAGCCTGCTGGTCGCGACGCTGGTCGCCGCGACCTTCCTCGGCTGTGCGACCGGGCGGCTGGCGTGGCTGCGCTGGCGGCCGCTGGCGTGGCTCGGCGGCATTTCGTACCCGCTCTATCTGCTGCACGAGAGTATCGGCTTCGTGCTGCTCGCGGCGATGAAGAGCGCGGCGGTGCCGACCGATGCGGCGATCCTGATCGCCCTGCTGGCGGCGCTGGCGCTCGGCTGGGCGGTGAGCGTGGCGGTGGAGCGGCCGGCGCTGCGGCTGATCCGCCGCGCGTGGCGCGGGGCGGGAGCGGCGCGCAAAGTTGAGGCGTGATCCGCTCGGCCATGCTAGCAGGCCCGCATGGCAGAGAAGTTCGAACGGCACCGCCAGCCCTGGACGCAGGACGAGATCCAGAAGCTCCACACGCTGGCGAAGAAGGGGATGGCGCTTAAGGCCATCGCCAAGGCGCTCACCCGCAGCGAGGAATCGGTGAAGGCGCGCGCCAAGGAGGACGGCCTCGGCATCGCCAAGCTGCGCTGACCGGCCGCCCGCGCCGGGCGGCGCTGACCGGCCGCTCTGGCCAAGCTGCGCTCACCTGCCGCTTTCGGCAGTCGCGCGGCGGCCGGTGCAGCGCTAGAAACGGCCGATGCCGATCGCCAGCCTGGATCATGTCAACATCCGCAACGCGCGGCCGGAGGCCAGCGTCGCCTTCTTCCGCGACGTGCTGGACATGTCGGTGCAGCCGGCCCCCGGCACCACGGATCTGTCGCGCGGCGGCTGGGTGATGGTGGGCGATCGCGCCGTCGTCCATATCGGCCATGCCGACACCGTCTATCCCAGCGACGCGCGCGTGCCCTTCGATCCCGGCGAGGGCCACGGCCCGGTCCACCACGTCGCCTTCACCTGCGAGGGCCATGCCGAGACGAAGGTGCGATTGGCCGAGCACGGGATCGCCATCGACGAGAATGTCGTCGCGGCGGCGGGGCTGCGGCAGATATTCCTGCGCGACCCCGGCGGCGTGCTGATCGAGCTCAACTTCTGGGGCGATTGACCGGCTCGCCGGCGGCGGCGGCGGCCCGCGCGCTCAGGCTCGCCTCCGCGTCCGGCAGACGCCGGGCGGCGAACCAGAACAGGCCGACCACCAGCGGAATGGTGGCGAGCGCCGCCAGCATGGCGAAGCGCAGGTCGCCCGTCGCATCGCTGACCAGCCCGATCATGTACGGGCCGAGGCCGAGGCCGATCAGGTTGGTCGCCAGGAATTGCAGCGCCGTGGCGGTGCCGCGCATCCGGGGCAGCACCTGATCCTGGCAGCTGGCCATCACCGGCCCGATCCACATCGTCAGCGACAGCGTGGCGCAGAAGCACGCGACGTAGAAGCTCGCGATATCGGGCGTCGTATATTGCCACAGCGAGAACAGGCCGGAGAGGGTCGCCGCCGCCATCGCCACGTGCAGCCGCCCCGCCGGATGCCGCCTGCGCCACGCATCGGCGATCACCCCGCCCAGCGCCGTGCCCGCGCCGCCCGCCACGGCGGCGATCGCGCCCAGGGTGAAGCCGTCGCCGGCGGCGAGGCCGAGATAGGTCTTGCCGTAGAGGAAGATGAACGCGCTGAGCCCGTAGCTGCCGAAGCTGAGCAGGCCGCCGCCGATCGCCAGCGCCATGAAGCTGGGCGTGCCGATCACCAGCCGCGCCGTAACCGGATCGCGCAGGCGGATCGATTGCACCCAGCTGCCCGTGGCGTAGACGCCGATCGCGATGGCGCCCCACTGCACCATGTTGGTCGTCACCGCCGCGCCGCCGACTGTCATCACCACGGCGCGCTTGGCCGGCGTCAGCGCCGCGTCCGTCAGCGCCACCAGCAGCACCGCGCCGCCCAGGCAGGCGGCGAGCAGCAGCGCGTTCAGCATCACGCCGCGCCCGCGCGCGCCCAGCCGGCGCAGCGAGAGGGAGGCGAACAGCGGCGTGATGGCCGCCATCTCGGTAAAGGCGGCGCGGAAGGGGTGGGGGTCGCCGGCCTGTCCATGCCCGTCGATCGCGCCGCGCACCGGCTCCCGCACGGTCGTTGCGACGAGGATGGCGAGCAGGATGCCGGGCGCGCCGATCAGCAGATAGGCCGCCTGCCACCCCGCCAGCCCCATGGGCGCGCGCGCGCCGGCGAAGGCCGCGTCCCAGCCGGCGACGATGCCGCCGCCGATCATCAGGGATGCCCCGATCCCCAGATAGATGCCGCTGGAGTAGATGGCGAGCGCCGTCGCCCGCTGCGCCTTCGGGAAATAATCCTGCAGCAGCGAGAAGGCGGACGGCGTGGCGCTCGCCTCGCCGATGCCCACGCCCATCCGGGCGAGCGCAAGCTGAGCGAAGCTGCCGGTGGTGCCGGAGACGAGCGTCATCGCCGACCAGAAGCCGAGGCCCAAAGCGAGCGTGCGCACCCGATGCCAGCCATCCGCCAGCCGCGCCAGCGGCAGCCCGAACAGCGCGTAGAACAGGGCGAACGCGGTGCCGTACAGCAGCCCCACCTGCGCGTCCGTCAGCCCCAGATCGGCCTTCAGGAACGGCGCGAGGATGGTGACGATCTGGCGATCGATGAAGTTGAACGCATAGACGAGCGTCATCAGCCCGAGCACGTACCAGCGATAGCCGCCTGTGGCGCGCGTCGGCGCGATCATCGGCCCTGCCCGAGCGGATAGCGTTCGACGATCATGTAGGCGGCGCCGTCTTGCGCCAGCACGCTCTCGTAGAGGCAGAACTCGGTCATGTCGTAGGTCTCCGACGCCACTGCGCGCGGCGGCGCGGCGGTGGCGCCCGCGGCGCGCGAGAAGCGGGCGATGGTGATGTGCGGCAGGAAGGCGCGTCCCTCCGGCGCGATGCCGACACGGGACAGCGCCTGCGTAACCTTGGCCTGCAGGCGGGCGACCTCCTCGTGCGGCGTCACCCCCACCCACAGGCTGTCGATCCGCCCCTTGCGCTCGAACTGGCCGAAACCGTCCAGCGACAGGGCGAAGCGCGGGAAGTGGACGGCGCCCAGCGCGGCGGCGATATCCTCGCCGCAATGCCGGTCCACCTCGCCCACGAAGCGCAGGGTGAGGTGGAGCTGATCGTCGCGCTGCCAGCGCGCCGAGGCCATGCCGCCCATCAGCGACAGCAGGCGCGCGCGCATGGCGGCGGGCGGGCGGAGGGCAACGAAGAGGCGGTGCATCGGCGTTCCAGCAATGAATCGACATGAACGGGCGCCGCCGCTTTCCCTTGTATTCGGGCGGAGGGCCGCCGATATTCAGGCCTTGCGATCCCGATCTCGGTGATCGCCTTATCGGGAGTTTTCTTGCGATGGCAAACTGGTCTGACCCCCGGACGACCGCTGCGGCGAGCCCGTCGTCGGTCGGAGCGCGGGGGGCCGAAGTGGATGCGGGGCTCCGGTCCTACATGCTCTCGGTCTACAACTACATGGCATCGGGCGTGCTGCTGACCGGCATCGTCGCCCTGCTGTTCGCCGCGTCCGGCTATGCCGCGCAGGTGATGCAGACGCCGCTGCGCTGGCTCATCATCCTGGCGCCGCTGGGCTTCGTGATGGTGCTGAGCTTCGGCATCAACCGCCTGCAGACCAGCACCGCGCGGATGCTGTTCTGGGCCTTCGCCGTGGCGATGGGCCTGTCGATGTCGACGATCTTCCTCGTCTACACCGGCACCTCGATCGCGCAGACCTTCTTCGCGACGGCGGCGGCCTTCGCCGGCCTCAGCCTGTTCGGCTACACCACGAAGCGGGATCTGTCGGCGTTCGGCACCTTCCTGATCATGGGCGTGGTCGGCCTGCTGGTGGCGATGCTGATCAACATCTTCCTGCAGTCGGCGATGATGCAGCTGGTGATCAGCGGCATCGGCGTGCTGCTGTTCGCGGGGCTGACCGCCTACGACACGCAGAAGATCAAGAGCCTCTACTTCCAGGTGCGCGGCTCCGACATGGTCGGCAAGACGGTGGTAATGGGCGCGCTGACGCTCTACCTCGACTTCGTCAATATGTTCACCTTCCTGCTCCAGTTCATGGGCGACCGTCGCTGAGGCGGTGCCCGGACCGGCAGGGTTCGAACGAAGAAAGGCCCGGCGGAGCGATCCGCCGGGCCTTTTCCTTTAGCGAGGGCGGCGCGTTCAGCCGTCCTGCTTCGGCATCGCCGCATCGTCCAGCGCGGTCGCCCGCTGATGCGCCGGGCGCTCGGCCAGCCGGGCGATGAACGCCTCGAAGGCGGGGCGTTTCTCGATCGATCCGAACATCGTGCCCCACATCAGATGCGCGCCGATGTAGAGGTCCGCCGCCGAGAAGCGGTCGCCCGCGAGCCATCCGTCGCCCGAAACGGCCTTTTCCACCGTGTCGATCATGGTCGCGAAATCGCGATAGCCGACCATCGCCTTCTTATCCTCCGGGATCGTCACGCCCAGCGACTTGTCGATCACGGCCGCCTCAAGCGGCCCCGCGCCGAAGAACAGCCAGCGATAATAGGGCCCACGTGCGGCGTCGCCGGGCGGCGGGGCCAGGTTCGCATCCGGAAAGGCGTCGGCCAGATAGGCGCAGATCGCCGCCACCTCCGTCACCACCGTGTCGCCGTGGCGGATCGCCGGCACCTTCCCCATCGGGTTGATCGCCAGATAGTCGGCCGTCTTCATGCTGCCGGTAAAATCGAGGTTCACCACCTCATAGGGCTGGCCCACCTCCTCCAGCATCCATCGCGCGATCCGCCCGCGCGACATCGGGTTGGTGTAGAGCGTCAGTGTGTCTGCCATGATGGAGCTCCTTCTCAGTGGTAGAACGTAAGAAGAACATGGTGGCGCGCGTCAGGCAAGCCTCGCGTGCAGGAAGGCGATCGTCCGGTCCCAGGCGAGCCTGGCCGCGGCCGGATCGTAGCGCTGGGCAGAGCTGTCATTGTTGAACGCGTGGTTGACGCCCGCATAGACGTAGGCCTCCACCGGCACGTGCGCCGCCTTCAGCGCCGCCGCCCACGGCAGGCCAGTGGCGTTCACGCGATCGTCCAGCCCGGCATAGTGGAGCAGCATCGCCGCCTTCACCTTCATCGCCTCGGCAGGATCGGGCGCCGGCCCGTAATAGGGCACCCCGGCGGCGAGGAGCGGGCCGGCCGCCACCGCCAGCCGGTTGACGAGCGCGCCGCCCCAGCAGAAGCCGATCGCGCCCACCCTGCCGCCGCCTGCCGTACCGGGGCCGGGCCGATCAGACGCGAGCCAGCGCAAGGTCGCCACCGCATCGGCCGTGGTGGCGGCGGGATCCAGCGCGCCGATCATCGCGCGGGCCGCATCCTCGTCCGCCGGGGTGCCGCCGGCGGAGCTGAGGAAATCGGGCGCCACCGCCACGAAGCCGGCGAGCGCCACCCGCCGTGCCACATCCCTGATATGGTCGTTCAGCCCGCGATTCTCGTGGATCACGATGACCACCGGCAGTACGCCCTTCGTCGCCACCGGGGCCGCCCGATAACCGCTGAGGCGCCGCCCTTCCGCCGCCGCCCAGCGTACCGTGGCCGTGGCAGCCTGGCATCGTCGGCGGGGACGATCGCGGCGCGGGCCGGATCGGCGGCGATGCCTGCCAGCAGCGCGGCGGCGGCGGCGCTGCCTCCGGCCAGCATCGCCAGCTCCGCCATGAAGGCGCGGCGATCGCGTTCCTCATGGGTGAAGCGATCGTGGAGCGCGATCGCGCGGGCGAAGGTTGAACTCGTCCATCGGCCTCTCCTCCACCGGCGCCGTCGCGGCAGGCTACAGCCTTTTCCGTCCGGGTGGAAAGCGCCGTCGATCCTCAGGCGGTGACGATGCGGGCGACGTCCGCCAGGATCGCGCTGCGCGCCTCGTCCACCAGCGGCGCGGCGAGGAAGGCGGCGATCAGCATCGGCGGGCGGCCCGGCGGCCACAGGATCGCGACATCGTTGCTGATGCCGCCGGCCGCGTCGCCCCAGCTGCCGGTCTTGTCGCCCACCGTCCAGCCGGCGGGGATGCCGGCGCGTAGCTTGGTCCGCCCGGTGGTGGAGGCCACCAGCCACGCGCCGAGCCGCGCGCGAGAGGCGGGCGACAGCGCATCGCCCAGCACCAGCCGCCGCAGCGTGGCGGCCATGGCGGCGGGGCTGGTGGTGTCGCGCGGATCGTCCGCCGCGCCGCTGTTCAGCGCCGGCTCGATCCGGTCCAGCCGGGTCTTGCGATCGCCGATGCGGCGCAGGAAGGCGGTGAGCGCAGCCGGGCCGCCAAAGCTCGCCAACAGCAGGTTGGCGGCGCCGTTGTCGCTGACAGTCACGGCGGCATGGCATAATTCGGCCATCGTCATGCCGCTCGCGACATGCTTCTCGGTCACTGGCGAGTAATCGGGCAGGTCGGCGCTGGTATAGCCGATCCGCCGGTCCAGCCGCTCCTCGCCACGATCGGCGCGGTGGAGGACGAAGCCGGCCGCCAGCGCCTTGAAGGTGCTGCACATGCGGAACCGTTCGCCGATGCGATAGCCATCGATGCGCCCGTGCCGCACGTCCAGCACCGCCACGCCCAGCCGCCCGCCGGATCGCGCCTCCAGCGCCGCCAGCCGGCTGCGGAGCGGCGTAGGCGCGGCGGCACCCAGCGCCGCCGCCGGCGCCGCCGCTGCCGAGAGCAGCGCCAGCATCACGTCGCGCCTAAGCATCCGCGCCTCCCACAAGAAAGAGGTCGGGGGCGACGGGCCCCCGGCCTCTCGGCAGCTTGCTAGGGATCGGGCGCGCCCGATCAGGCCTGCTCGACCGCCTTCGGCTTGCCGCCCTTCTTCGGGCGCTTGGGCGCGGCGGCGGTGATCTCGAAGGCGAGCGCGTCGTCCTTCAGATGCACCTTCACCTCGCCGCCGTGGACGAGCTTGCCGAACAGCAGCTCCTCGGCCAGCGGCTGCTTGATCTTCTCCTGGATCAGGCGGCCCATCGGCCGCGCGCCATAGAGCCGGTCGTAGCCGCGCGCCGTGAGCCACGCCTTCGCATCGTCGTCCAGCGCGATGTGCACCTCGCGATCCGCCAGCTGCAGCTCCAGCTGGAGGATGAACTTGTCGACCACGCGGGAGACGACCTCGGTCGGCAGGTAGCCGAACGGCACGATGGCATCCAGCCGGTTGCGGAACTCCGGCGTGAACATCTTCTTCACCGCCTCCTCATCCTCGCCCTCGCGGGTGAGATTGCCGAAGCCGAGCGATTCCCGCGCCATATCTGAGGCGCCGGCATTCGTCGTCATGATGAGGATGACGTTGCGGAAGTCGACCGTCTTGCCGTGGTGATCGGTCAGCTTGCCATTGTCCATCACCTGCAAGAGGATGTTGAACAGGTCCGGATGCGCCTTCTCGATCTCGTCCAGCAGCAGCACGCTGTGCGGATGCTGGTCCACCGCGTCGGTCAGCAGGCCGCCCTGGTCGTAGCCGACATAGCCCGGCGGCGCGCCGATCAGCCGGCTGACCGAGTGGCGCTCCATATATTCGGACATGTCGAACCGCTGCAGCGGGATGCCCATGATGCTCGCCAGCTGCCGCGCGACCTCCGTCTTGCCGACGCCGGTGGGGCCGGTGAACAGATAGTTGCCGATCGGCTTGTCGGGATCGCGCAGGCCCGCCCGGCTCAGCTTGATCGCCGAGGAGAGCAGCTCGATCGCCTGGTTCTGGCCGAACACCACCCGCTTCAGGTCGGTCTCCAAGGTCGCCAGCGACTTCTTGTCGTCGGACGAGACGGACTTCGGCGGGATGCGCGCCATCGTCGCGATCACGCTCTCGATCTCCTTGGGCGTGATCACCTTCTTGCGCTTGTTCTCGGGCACCAGCATCTGCATCGCGCCGGCCTCGTCCACCACGTCGATGGCCTTGTCGGGCAGCTTGCGATCGTTGATGTAGCGAGCCGAGAGCTCCACCGCCGACTTGATCGCGTCGGGCGTGTACTTGACGTGGTGATGCTCCTCGAACGCCGATCGCAGGCCGGCGAGGATCTTGATCGTGTCCTCCACCGTCGGCTCGTTCACGTCGATCTTCTGGAAGCGCCGCAGCAGCGCGCGGTCCTTCTCGAAGTGGTTGCGGAACTCCTTGTAGGTGGTCGAGCCGATGCAGCGGATTGTGCCGCCGCTGAGCGCCGGCTTGAGCAGGTTCGACGCGTCCATCGCCCCGCCGGACGTGGCGCCGGCGCCGATCACGGTGTGGATCTCGTCGATGAACAGGATGGCGTGCGGCAGCTTCTCAAGCTCCGTCACCACCTGCTTCAGCCGCTCCTCGAAGTCGCCGCGATAACGCGTGCCGGCCAGCAGCGCGCCCATGTCCAGCGAGTAGATCACGGCCGGCAGCAGCACCTCCGGCACCTGGCCCTCGACGATCTTGCGGGCGAGACCTTCCGCGATCGCGGTCTTGCCGACGCCGGGATCGCCCACGTAGAGCGGGTTGTTCTTGGAGCGGCGGCACAGGATCTGCACCGTACGGTCCACCTCCGGGCCGCGGCCGATCAGCGGATCGACCCGGCCGTCCTTGGCCTTGGCGTTGAGATCGACGCAGAACTGCTTGAGCGCGCTCTCGCTCTTCTTGCCGTCCTGCTTGGCGGCTTTCTCTTCCTCGGCGCCTTTCACTTCGCGTTGCTCCGTGGGTTGGCCGGCCTTGCCGACGCCGTGGCTGATGAAGCTGACCGCATCCAGGCGGCTCATGTCCTGCTGCTGCAGGAAGAAGACGGCGTAGCTCTCGCGCTCGCTGAACAGGGCGACCAGCACGTTGGCGCCGGTCACTTCCTCGCGGCCGGAGGACTGGACGTGCAGGATGGCCCGCTGCACGACCCGCTGGAAGCCGCTGGTGGGCGACGGATCGGTGTCCGTCCCCACCTTCAGCGCATCGAGCTCGGTATCGAGGTAGAGGCGCACGGCCTCCTTCAGCTCGGCCACCTCCACGCCGCAGGCGGCCATCACCTTGGAGGCGTGCTCGTCGTCGATCAGGGCGAGCAGCAGATGCTCGAGCGTGGCATATTCATGGCGGCGGCTGCTGGCCGCGGTCAGTGCGTTGTGAAGCGTCTGCTCCAGTTCGCGGGCGAATGAGGGCATGTGCGTCTACTCCTTCGGGCCCAGTCGGAAGCCGGACCCCTCATCGACCGGCAGGTCGTTGACCACCATGTCGTGATGCCCGACCCCTTCATCAAGAACGGTGGCTGTTTTCGTCCTGTTCCACGAAGGATGTCGCCTCGTGGCGGATCGTGCCGGCCAGATCGCCCTCATCGCCGGAATAGGGCATCGGCGCTTGAGCGGTGATTAACGGCGGCGGCGCGGCGCGCCTTGCAGCGGGCGATTTCCGCCTCCAGCGCGGCCACGCGCGCGTCCAGTTCTGCCACCGAGAGCGGATCGAGATCCTGCTTCGCCAGCGCTGCAAGCGCGTCGTCCGATCGCTTCGGAAAAAGTTCTTCCGCGTCCATCGTCGGATCGTTGACCGGCGCGACGCCGCTGTCAATAAACCCGCGGACGAAAAAGGGGGAATGCCATGGTCGCGCTGCCGGCGATGATGAACGCGATCGATCCGGCGGAGACGGGCGGGCCGGAGGTGCTGGTGCCGGTGGAGCGGCCGGTGCCCGTACCGGCGTCGGGCGAGGTGCTGGTCCGCGTCGCCGCAGCCGGCGTCAACCGGCCCGACGTCGCCCAGCGCGTCGGCAGCTATCCGCCGCCGCCGGGCGCGCCCACGATCCCCGGGCTGGAGATCGCCGGCGAGATCGTCGCGATCGGGGAGGGGTGCGCCGGCGCCGAGATCGGCCAGCGCGTCTGCGCGCTGGTCTCGGGCGGCGGCTATGCCGAATATGCGGCGGCGCCGTTCGGCCAGTGCCTGCCGGTGCCCGACGCGCTGACCCTGGTGGAAGCCGCGGCCCTGCCCGAGACGCTGTTCACCGTGTGGACCAACCTGTTCGAGCGCGCCTATGCGGTGGAGGGCGATACCGTTCTGGTGCACGGCGGCACCAGCGGCATCGGTACGATGGCGATCACGCTCGGCAAGCTGTTCGGGCTCACCGTGATCGTCACGGTCGGATCGGAGGAGAAAGCGGCCCGCGCCAGGGAGATCGGCGCGGATCACGCGATCAACTACAAGGATCGCGATTTCGTGGCGGAGGTGGCGGCGATCACCGGCGGCAAGGGCTGCGCGGCGGTGCTGGACATGGTCGGCGGCGACTATCTGCCGCGCAACATCGATTGCCTGGCCGAGGACGGGCGCCACGTGTCGATTGCGGTGCAGCGCGGGCTGAAGGCCGAGATCCCGATCTGGAAGATCATGCAGCGCCGCCTGACCCTGACCGGATCGACGCTGCGCGCCCGCGACGCGGGCTTCAAGGCGCTCGTCGCCGACGAGATCCGCCGGATCGTGTGGCCGCATGCGGAGGCCGGGCGGCTGAAGCCGGTGCTCGACCGCACCTTCCCGCTGGCGCAGGCGGCCGACGCCCATCGCTGGCTGGAGCAGGGCGACCATGTCGGCAAGATCGTGCTGGAACCATGACCGATACCAGGTTGATCCTCCACGAATATCCGCCCTCCGGCAACTGCTACAAGATCAGGCTGACGGCGGCGCATCTCGGCGTGCCGCTTGAACGGCGGGGCTACGACATCCTCCGGGGCGAGACGCGGACGCCGGCCTTTCTCGCCGAGGTCAACGCGAACGGCCGCATCCCGGTGCTGCAGGTCGGCGAGCGGTTCCTGCCGGAGAGCAATGCGGCCTGCGTGTATCTGGCGGACGGATCGGCGCTGATCCCGGCCGATCGCTTCGACCGGGCCGACATGCTGCGCTGGATGTTCTTCGAGCAGTATAATCACGAGCCGAACGTGGCGACCCTGCGCTTCTGGCGCGCCTTCGTGGGGGAGGGGGCGCTGACGGCGGCGCAGCGCGACCAGATCGCGGCCAAGCAGGCCGCCGGCGCGGCGGCGCTGGCGCTGATGGACGGGCATCTCGCCGAACGCCGCTTCCTCGTCGGCGATGCGTTCGGCCTCGCCGACATCGCGCTCTACGCCTATACCCATGTGGCCGGGGAGGGCGGGTTCGATCTCTCGCTCTATCCCGCGATCCGGCGCTGGCTCGATCGTGTCGCCGGCCTGCCCAACCACGTGCCGATCGACGCCTGACCGCCGCCGCAATCGCGTCTTGCCCTCGGCGGAGGGCGGGATTACATTCGTCCCACATGCTACGGCCGCTCCGTGAAGGGGCGGCCCTTTTTATTCGTGGAGAATGCCATGGCTCAGCCCCTCATGCCGCACGCGACCGCGTCGTGGCTGGTCGACAACACCGCCCTCAGCTTCGAGCAGATCGCGGACTTCTGCGGCCTCCACATTCTCGAGATCCAGGCGATCGCCGACGATACCGCCGCGACCAAGCTGACCGGGCGCGATCCGGTGCGCGCGGGCGAGCTGACCCAGGCGGAGATCGACAAGGCGCAGGGCGATACCGCCTACCGCCTGCACATGACCAAGGGGCCGGATCAGGTGCGCCGCACCAAGGGGCCGCGCTACACCCCCGTCTCCAAGCGGCAGGACAAGCCGGACGGCATCGCCTGGATCATCCGCAACCATCCGGAAGTGTCGGACGGGCAGATCTCCAAGCTGATCGGCACCACCCGCACCACGATCGCCGCGATCCGCGACCGGACGCACTGGAACATCGTCAACATCACCCCGAAGGATCCGGTGACGCTCGGCCTCTGCTCGCAGCGCGAGCTGGACGCGCTCGTCGCCAAGGCGGCCAAGGCGGCCGGCATCGAGGCGCCCGTCGACGATCGCCTGGAGGGCGACCGCGAGGCGCTGATCGGCGAGCTGCGCGCCCAGCGCGAGGCGGCGCACCACGCGGCCGAGGCGGTGCATGTCGAGGCGACGGCCGGCATCCAGCTGCCGCCGGGCGTCGTCGATCCGTTCCGCAAACCGGCCTGATCGCCGGCATCGCCCGGCCGGGCGGGATTGCCTGAGGGCACGTTGCCCTTTACGTAAACGTCATGAGCGATCCCGAGACGGCCTGGCGCCACGCCTACCGGCACCCCACCGGCTGGGACCGGACCTTTCCGCCATTGTCGCTGCCGGCCATGTTCGAGCAGACGGCGGCCCGCGCGGGCGAGGCGCCGTTGATCGATTTCCTGGGCCGGCGCTACAGCTATGCCGAGACGCTGGACGGCGTGCGCCGCGTCGCGTGCGGGCTGGCCAAGCTGGGCGTGGCGAAGGGCGACAGGGTCGGCCTGTTTCTGCCCAACGTGCCCCATTATGTCGCCGCTTATTACGGCGCGCTGCTGGCCGGGGCGACGGTGGTCAATTTCTCCCCGCTCTACACGGTGGACGAGCTGGCCCACCAGGTCGCCGATTCGGGCACGCGCATCCTGTTCACCCTCTCGGCCACGGCGCTGCTGCCCACGGCGCTGGCGGTGATGGCGCGCGGCGGGATCGAGCGGCTCGTCGTCGGATCGGTGGCGGGGGCGCTGCCGGCGGGCAAGTCGCTGCTATACCGCCTGTTCCGCCGCCGCGAGGTGACGGCGCGGCCCAGTGATCCGCGCATCATCGCCTTCTCGGCGCTGATCGCCAACGATGGCGCGTGCGTCGCCCCGCCGATCGATCCGGTGCGCGACGTCGCCCTGCTGCAATATACCGGCGGCACCACCGGCACGCCGAAGGGGGCGATGCTGACGCACCAGGCGCTCAGCGCCAATGCCCGGCAGATCGCCGCCGTTGATCCGCACGCGGGCGAGGCCGACCGGATCGTCGGCGTGCTGCCGCTGTTCCACATCTTCGCCAACGCCTGCGTGCTGAACCGCACCGTATCGGTCGGCGGGGAGATCGTGCTGCTGCCGCGCTTCGATGCCGGGCAGGTGCTCGCCGCCGTGGCGCGGACCCGGGCCAGCGCGCTGCCGGGCGTGCCGACGATGTACCAGGCGCTGCTGGATCATCCGGCGATCGCCAAGGCGAACCTCTCGTCGCTGCGCGCCTGCGTGTCTGGCGGTGCGCCGCTGGGCACGGAGCTGAAGGCCCGGTTCGAGGCACGGACCGGCGCCAAGGTGGTCGAGGGCTACGGCCTCACCGAGAGCGGCGTCGTCTCGACCAACCCCTATGAGGGCGAGAATCGCGCCGGCACGATCGGCCAGCCGCTGCCGGCCACCCGCTTCGCGCTGGTCGACCGCGAGGATCCGCACCGCCCGCCACCGCCCGGCGAACCCGGCGAGATCGTGCTGCGCGGGCCGCAGGTGATGACCGGCTACTGGAACAATCCCGCGGCGGACGCCGAATGTTTCGTCGATGGCTGGCTGCGTACCGGCGACGTCGGCGTGATCGACGAGGACGGCTATATCCGCATCGTCGACCGGCTGAAGGACATGATCTCGGTCGGTGGCTTCAAGGTGTTCCCCAGCCAGGTGGAAGCGGTGCTCCTCGCCCATCCGGCGGTGCGCGAGGCGCTCGTCATCGGCATCCCCGATCCCTATCGCGGGGAGAGCCCGAAGGCCTTCGTCACCCTCCACCGCGATCAGCCGGCGGATGGCGAGGCGTTGCGCGCGTGGCTCAACCCGCAGCTCGGCAAGCATGAGCGGGTGATCGCGGTGGAGGTGCGGGAGAGCCTGCCGAAGACGCTGATCGGCAAGCTCAGCCGCAAGGAGCTGGTGGCCGAGGAAAAGGCGAAGGCCGCCGCCGCGAACGCCCCGCGCAGCCCCGCGCTTGACCCCGAACCCGCCGCCCGCCAATAGCCGCAGGGATGGGTCAGGACGTCATAACCGAACTCTCTTTCGAGGACGCGCTCAAGCGGCTCGAGGCGATCGTGCAGCGGCTTGAGAGCGGCGACGCGTCGCTCGACGAGTCGATCGATCTCTATGCGGAGGGCGATCGCCTGCGCGCGCAGTGCGAGGCGCGGCTGGCGGCGGCGCAGGCGCGGATCGAGAAGATCACGCTCGGCCCGGACGGGCGGCCGGCCAAGACCCAGCCCTTCGATGCCGGCTGAGCCCATGCCCGCCATCACCCATATCGGCCTGAAGCCCGCGCTGGAGCGCGTCGCGAGCGAGATCGATCGCCATTTCGACCTGCTGCTGACGGTGCCTGACGATCCGCGCACCCGCCTGTACCAGGCGATGCGGCATGCCGCGATCGGCGGCGGCAAGCGGATGCGGCCGCTGCTGGTGTGCGCCGCCTGCGACCTGTTCAACGTCGATCGCGACGCCGCCCTGCGCGTGGCGACGGCGATCGAGTGCATCCACGTCTACTCGCTGATCCACGACGACCTGCCCTGCATGGACGACGATGCCGTGCGCCGCGGCCGGCCGACCGTGCATGTCGCCTACGACGAGGCGACGGCGGTGCTGGCGGGCGATTCGCTCCACGCGCTCGCCTTCGAGCTGCTGGCGGACGAGGCGACCCATTCCGATCCGTTCGTGCGGATCGAGCTGGTGGCCGAGCTCGCCCGCGCCGCCGGGCCGGCGGGCATGGCCGGCGGCCAGGCGATGGATCTGGCGGCCGAGACCGAGACGTTCGATCTCTCCACCACCACCCGCCTGCAGCAGCTGAAGACGGGCGCCCTGATCGGCTTCTGCCTGGAGGCGGCCGCGATCATGGGCCATGTGCCGCCCGACGGCCGCGTGCGCCTGCGCGGCTATGCCCGCGACGTGGGCCTGGCCTTCCAGATCGCCGACGACCTGCTGGACGTGGAGGGCGATCCCGATGCCGTCGGCAAGCCGCTGCAGAAGGATGCGGCGGCCGGCAAGGCGACCTTCGTCTCGCTGCTCGGCGTGGATCGCGCGCGGCAGCAGGCGGGCATGCTGGTGGAGCAGGCGATCGCCCATCTCTCCAATTTCGGCACGGAGGCGAACCTGCTGCGCGCCGTCGCCCGCTACGTGGTCGAGAGGGATCGCTGATGCGCATCGGCGTCTATCCGGGCACGTTCGATCCCATCACGCTCGGCCACATGGACATCATCGCGCGGGCGGCGCGGCTGGTCGACCGGCTCGTCGTGGGCGTCACCACCAACGCCTCCAAGTCGCCGATGTTCTCGGTGGAGGAGCGGATGGCGATGGTGGAGCGGGAGACCGCCACGATCGACGCCGCGATCAAGGTCGTCGCGTTCGATTCGCTGCTGATGGACTTCGCCGAGCGGCAGGGCGCCTCCGTCATCGTGCGTGGCCTTCGCGCCGTCGCCGACTTCGAATATGAGTATCAGATGGCGGGAATGAACCAGCAGATCAACGATCGCGTCGAGACGGTCTTCCTGATGGCCGACGTCGCGTTGCAGCCGATCGCGTCGAAGCTGGTCAAGGAGATCGCGATGTACGGCGGGCCGATCGGCCGCTTCGTCACGGCCTCCGTCGCGGACGAGGTCGCCGCCCGTGTCGAGCGGCTGGGCCGGCGCGGCGAGTGAATGTTCAGCCTGGTTTCAGCCGGTCGGCCTATGGCGGCGACGTGCGCCGTGGGAGAAGAGTGATGCGGTTCCAAGCGATGCTCGGCCTGGCGGCGGCGCTGGCGTCCGCTCCCGCGCTCGCCCAGGCGCCCGCCACGCCCACTCCGGCGGCGGCCGCGCCCGCGCCGAACGCGGAGCCCGATCCGGCGAACGTCCTCAACCTCGATCTCTCCACCGGCGGCCGCGTCTCCATCCTGCTGCGGCCGGACAAGGCGCCGCTCAGCGTGGAGCGGATCAAGACGCTCGTGCGGCGCGGCTTCTACAACGGCCTGATCTTCCATCGCGTGATCGAAGGCTTCATGGCGCAGGGCGGCGACCCGAAGGGCGACGGCACCGGCGGCTCCGACCTGCCGGACCTGAAGGCGGAGTTCAACGACATGCCGCACGTGCGCGGCGAGATGTCGATGGCGCGCGCGGAATCGCCGGACAGCGCGAACAGCCAGTTCTTCCTCATGCTCTCCCCGAACCTCCAGCTTGATGGCAAATATACGCCGGTGGGCCGCGTCTTCGCGGGGATGGGCTATGTCGACCTGATCCAGCGCGGCGAGCCGCCGGCCAACCCCTCGCGCATCGTCCGCGCGTCGCTGGGCAGTGACAACGTGCCGCCGCCACCGCCAAACGCCGCCAGGGCGAGCGACGCCGCGTCGGCCGCCGCCGACGCCGCCTCCGCCCAGGCGGTAGACGCGGCGATGGCATCCGAGAGCGCGCGCGCCGCCGCCACCGGCGACAAGGCGACCGCCGCCGAGCGGGCCAAGGCGGCGCAGGTGGCGGCGGACGGCGCCGCCCGCGCGGCCGGTGACGCGGCCGAGGCGCTGGACGGCTCGGCGGCCAAGCCGGCCACCCCGGCCAAGGCGCGCCGCAGGCGCTAGGCCGCCGGCCCGGCGCGGCCGCCCCCGATCATGCAGGTGGACCTCTTCGATTTCGTGCTGCCGGCCGATCGGATCGCGCTGCGCCCGGCGGTGCCGCGCGACGCGGCACGGCTGCTCGTGCTCGACGGCGCGGTGACGCGCGACCGCCATGTCGGCGATCTGCCGGCCCAGCTGCGCGCCGGCGACATGCTGGTGTTCAACGATACCCGCGTGATCCCCGCCCAGCTGGAAGGGCGGCGCGGCGATGCCCGGATCGGCGCGACCCTGCACCTGCGCGTCGGCCCGCGCGCGTGGCGCGCCTTCGTGCGCAACGCCAGGCGGGTGCGCGACGGCGACGCGATCGATTTCGGCGCGGGCGTTTCGGCGATCGCCGGGGATCGCGGCGAGGACGGCTCGCTGCTGCTCACCTTCACCGGCACCGAGCCGGTCGAGCTGCTGCTGGAGCGGGCCGGCCGCATGCCGCTGCCGCCCTACATCGCCGGCCGCCGCCCCGCGGACGCGCGCGATGCCGAGGATTATCAGACGATGTTCGCGCGTGAGGAGGGGGCGGTCGCGGCACCCACCGCGGCGCTGCACTTCACGCCGGCGCTGATGGCGGCCCTCGACGCCGCCGCGATCGGCCACGCGACGCTAACCCTGCATGTCGGCGCCGGCACCTTCCTGCCGATGAAGGTGGACGACACGGCCGACCACCGCATGCATGCCGAGTGGGGGCGGCTGGACGAGGCGACGGTCGCGCGGCTGAACGCCGTGCGCGCCGCCGGCGGGCGCCTGATCGCCGTCGGCACCACCAGCCTGCGCCTGATCGAGAGCGCGACGGACGCATCCGGCACAATCCACCCGTTCGAGGGCGAGACCGCGATCTTCATCACCCCCGGCTACCGCTTCCGCGGCATCGACGGCCTGCTCACCAACTTCCACCTGCCGCGATCGACCCTGTTCATGCTGGTCTCGGCACTGATGGGGCTCGATCGGATGAAAGCGGCTTACGCCCATGCCATCGAGCATGGCTACCGCTTCTACTCCTACGGGGATGCCAGCCTGCTTCTGCCAGGCACGCCCGCGACCGCACGATAGAGGCCGTCCACGGCCTTCGAAGGTCGGCGTTTCAGGTGGTGCGGGTGGTCGGGCTCGAACCGACACTCCTTGCGGAACCGGATTTTGAGTCCGGCGCGTCTACCAATTTCACCACACCCGCACAGACCTAGAACAGGGCCGAGATCATGGTCCCGGCGGCTCCCTGTCGCTCTTCGGCGCCAGATGGCACAGGAAGGGCCGGTTCGTCTAGGTCGCTGCAACCGTCCGTGTTTTAGCGGACGTTGCCCGCCAGTGTGGCGAACGGTGCGCCGCTCGCCAGGGCGGCACCATCGCCCGGTGCCGGATCATCCAGACATTCGCCCCGAGGCGCACGCGCGAGGCTTGCCCGCGCCCCGTTCCGTGACACGCGGCGGGTTCGACGATGCCGGGGGTGGACGGCGGCGCGGCGCTGACGCATGGAGCGGGGCAGGCCGGGTTAGCTCAGCTGGTAGAGCATCTGATTTGTAATCAGGAGGCCGTCGGTTCGAGTCCGACACCCGGCACCATCCTCAGCACGCATGTCCACTGGTTCTCGCGCCAAGCCGTTTCGTGCGAACGATTCTCATTGCGGCGGTGAGGACGATTACCAGTTGGCAAATGCGCGGGCGCGGCGCTATCAGCGCGGGCATCCGTCCGGGGGTGTTGAGGCGGTGGCGTGATGCACGGGGGTCGCCTGACAGGGGGATCCGCGACTGCGTCGCGCATTTCGTGGCAGCGATAGGGTCCGTACATGGCGACGCTCGAACAGACAGACAGCCCGATCGACGGGCACGAGGGCGACGGCCATCGCCGACGCGATTTCATCAACATCGCCGCCGTGAGCTTCGCCGGCGTGGGTGCCGCGACCGTGCTGATCCCGCTGATCAACCAGATGAACCCGTCCGCCGACGTGCTGGCGCTCGCCTCGATCGAAGTGGACGTCTCGGCGATCCAGCCGGGCCAGGCGATCAAGACCTCGTGGCGCAAGCAGCCGGTGTTCATCCGCAACCTGACGCCCAAGGAAATCTCGGAGGCCGATGCCGTGCCGCTCGCCGATCTGCGCGATCCGCAGACCCTGGCGGAGCGGACCAAGGAAGGCCACAAGAACTGGCTCATCACGCTGGGCGTGTGCACCCATCTCGGCTGCGTGCCGCTGGGCGCCGGCGAGGGCGAGAATCGCGGCGAGTTCGGCGGCTATTTCTGCCCGTGCCACGGATCGGCCTACGATACCGCCGCGCGCATCCGCAAAGGCCCGGCGCCGCAGAACCTGCACGTTCCGGAATATGCGTTCAAATCCAATACCGTCGTGCAGATCGGCTGAGGGGTAAACGGTCATGAGCTTTCCCTGGGCACAGCATTATGCGCCTAAGCACCCGGTCATGCAGTGGCTCGACGAGCGGCTGCCGCTGCCGCGGCTCGTCTACAACGCGGTGGGCGCGGGCTATCCGGTGCCGCGCAACCTGAACTATTTCTGGAACTTCGGCGTCCTCGCCGGCGCCGCGCTCGGCATCCAGATCATCACCGGCATCGTGCTGGCGATGCACTATGCGGCCAACGGCGCGATCGCGTTCGAGAGCGTCGAGAGCATCATGCGCGACGTGAACTCCGGCTGGCTGCTGCGCTACGCCCACGCCAACGGCGCCAGCTTCTTCTTCATCGTCGTCTACCTGCACATCTTCCGCGGCCTGTTCTACGGATCGTACAAGGCCCCGCGCGAGATGGTGTGGCTGCTCGGCGTGGTGATCTTCCTGCTGATGATGGCCACCGCCTTCATGGGCTACGTGCTGCCATGGGGCCAGATGAGCTTCTGGGGCGCGCAGGTGATTACCGGCTTCTTCTCGGCGATCCCGATCGTCGGCGAGCCGATCCGCACCTGGCTGCTGGGCGGCTTCGCGCCGGACAATGCGGCGCTCAACCGCTTCTTCTCGCTTCACTATCTGCTGCCGTTCGTGATCGCCGGCGTGATCGTCCTGCACATCTGGGCGCTGCACATCCCGGGTTCGAACAACCCGACCGGCGTGGACGTGAAGGGGCCGCAGGATACGGTGCCGTTCCACCCCTATTACACCGCCAAGGACGGTTTCGGTCTGGGCGTGTTCCTGCTCTGCTTCTCGATCCTGCTATTCTTCGCGCCGAACCTGCTGGGCCATCCGGACAATTACATCCCGGCCAACCCGCTCTCCACCCCGGCGCACATCGTGCCCGAATGGTACTTCCTGCCCTTCTACGCAATCCTGAAGGCGTTCACCTTCAACTTCCTGTGGATCCCGGCGAAGCTGTGGGGCGTGATGGCCATGTTCGGCTCCATCCTGCTGCTGTTCTTCCTGCCGTGGATCGATGGGTCGCCGGTGCGCTCGGCCAATTACCGGCCGATGTACAAGTGGTTCTTCTGGGTGCTGGTCGTCGACGTGGTGCTGCTCGGCTATCTCGGCCAGGCGGAGGTGACGCCGATGGTGGTGCTGGCGAGCCAGGTGTGTGCGGCCTATTATTTCGCCCACTTCCTCGTCATCCTGCCGATTGTCTCGCGCATCGAGCGGCCGCTGCCGCTGCCCAACTCGATCTCGGAATCGGTGCTGCACGGCGAGAAGGCCGAAGCCGCGCCGCTCGGCGCCCAGACCGCCTGAGCCCAGGAGAAAGACCGACATGCTCCGCTTCTTCGGCCCCCTCATCGCTCCCATCGTGGGCCTGGGCTTCATCGCCGCCTTGTTCTTCGCGATCATCTTCACGCCGCGCGAGGCGGCGGAGGAGAGCGCCAGCCACGTCTTCCATCGCGAGCCGAAGGAGCTGAGCCTGGCGAGCGACGGCCCGCTCGGCAAGTTCGACCGGCAGCAGCTGCAGCGCGGCTTCCAGGTGTATAAGGAGGTCTGCTCGGCCTGCCACTCGATGCACCTCGTCGCCTTCCGCGACCTGGAGGAGCTGGGCTTCACCAAGCCCGAGGTGAAGGCGATCGCGAACCAGTGGTCCACCGAAGTGCCGTCGATCAACCCGGAGACGGGCGAGCCGGCGACGCGCAAGGCGATCCCGGCCGATCACTTTCCGAGCCCCTATGCCAACGAGACGGCGGCCCGTTCCGCCAACAACAACGCGCTGCCGCCGGATCTCTCGCTGATCACCAAGGCGCGCGAGGGCGGGGCGCCCTACGTCCACTCGCTGCTGACCGGCTACCAGAACCCGCCGGCCGAGCTGCTGAAGCGCTTCCCGGATGCCAAGCCCTCGGGCACGCTGCACTATAATCCCTACTTCGCGAACCTGAACATCGCGATGCCGCCGCCGCTGGTCGCCGATGGACAGGTGACGTATTCGGACGGCACCAAGGCGACCGTCGATCAGATGGCGCAGGACGTCTCCGCCTTCCTCGTCTGGTCGGCCGAGCCGAAGCTGGAGAGCCGTCATCGCTCGGGCGTGGCAGTGGTGATCTTCCTGCTGATCGCGACGGCGCTGGCCTATCTCTCCTACCAGAACATCTGGGCGGGCAGGAAGCATTGAGCCAAGCGGACGGGACGGCCGGCGGCCGTCCCGCGGCCCGGCTGGGCCTGATCGGCGGGAGCGGCCTCTACCGGATGGCCGCTCTCGCCGATGGCGTGTGGACCGAGTTCGACACGCCGTGGGGCCGTCCGTCCGACGCGCTGCTGCTCGGCACGATCGCGGGGCGGGAGGTGGCCTTCCTGCCGCGCCACGGCCGCGGCCACCGCATCGCGCCCGACGAGATCAACGCCCGCGCCAACATCGCCGCGCTGAAGGCGGCCGGGTGCGCCGAGATCCTGGCGGTATCGGCGGTCGGCTCCTACCGCGCCGAACTGCCGCCGGGTACGTTCGTGATGGTCGACCAGTTCGTCGATCGCACGATACGCGGCGGCCGCAGCTACTTCGGCGAAGGTATCGTCGGCCACGTCGGCTTCGGCAATCCCACGTGCGGGCGGCTGGCGGAGACGGTGGCGGCGGCGCTGTCCGCGCTCGGCCTGCCGCACGCCACGCACGGCACGATGCTGGTGATGGAGGGGCCGCAATTCTCCACCCGCGCGGAATCGCTGGGCTACAAGGCGCAGGGGCTGGACGTGGTCGGCATGACCGGCCTGCCCGAGGCGCGCCTCGCCCGCGAGGCGGAGCTCTGCTACCAGAATGTCGCGATGGTGACGGATCTGGACGCGTGGTCCGACACCCACGTCGATGTGTCGGAGGTGATCGCCGTGCTCGGCCGCAATGCGGAGAATGCGCAGGCGCTGGTGCACGAGGTGGCACGGCGCGGCGTAGCGCCGCCGGAGCGATGCCCGGCCGGCTGTACCCACGCGCTCGACACCGCCGTCATCACGCCGCGCGAGGCGTGGCCGGAGGCTACCGCGAGGCGGCTGGCCTGTATCGCGCCGAGGGTCTTTGCGCCGAAAACCGTCGCGACGGACTCGGCATGAGCCCGAACGACGATATCGCCGCGCTGATCCGCACCATCCCGGACTTCCCCAAGCCCGGCATCCTGTTCCGCGATATCACCACACTGCTGCTGGACGCGCGGGGCCTTGCCACCACGATCGAGCGCCTCGCCGCGCTGCACGCGGGGCCGGTCGATCTGGTGGCGGCGATCGAGGCGCGCGGCTTCATCTTCGGCGCGGCGGTGGCGCATGCGCTGGGCGCGGGCCTGGTGCTGATCCGCAAGGACGGCAAGCTGCCGGGCGTGACGGTAGGCGTCGATTACGCCCTGGAATATGGCCAGGACCGGGTGGAGATGCACGAGGATGCGGTGGTGCCCGGCGCCCGCGTGCTGCTGGTGGACGATCTGATCGCCACCGGCGGCACCGCGCTGGCGGCGATCCGGCTGATCCGCAAGGCGGGCGGCACGGTGGCGGCTGCCAGCTTCGTGATCGACCTGCCGGATCTGGGCGGGGCCGCGCGCATCGCCGCGGAAGGGGTGGCGGCAGGCGCGCTCGTCAGTTTTCCGGGCCACTGAGGGGCACGCACAGGCGGATCGCGCGCGGCGCCACGGTGAAGCCCAGCGGCGGCCGCAGCCGGTGCACCTCCCCATCCAGGGCGATATCGACGAAGCGCGCGCGCGACAGCACGAGCAGGCCGGCGCACGCGCCGATCGCGGCGAAGTCGCGCGCCGGATCGCTGCGGCCGAGAAGCGCGCGGAGGGCGAACCACAGCAGGCCGGAACGCGTCTGCGCGGCGACGGCGAAGACACAGAGGGTGCCGTCGTCCAGCGCCAGGCGGGTGCCGATGCGGCCTCGCTCCAGCGCATAGCGATTGTTGCCGACGAACAGCAGCGGCGTGCGCAGCGTGCGATCGCCGTCGTCGCTCCGCAGGTGCAGGCGATGGCGCGGCAGCCGGCGCAGCGCGGCCCAGGCGGCGGGGATCGTCGCCAGCCACTTGGGCCAGCCGTGGCGCGCTCCGGCCTGGCGATGCCGCACCATCAGCGGATAGAGCCCGACCGACGCGTTGTTGACGAAGCCGTGGCCGTTCACCGCCGCGAGATCGATCGCCCGCGTCGCCCCGTCGGCGATCACACGCGCGGCGGCATCGAGGCCCAGCGGGATGGCGAGATCGCGGGCAAGGTGGTTGCGCGTGCCGAGCGGCAGGATGGCCAGCGCACCGGCGCGGCGTGGGCCGCGAAGGCGCTGCCGAGCGTACCGTCGCCGCCGCCCACGGCGATCAGCGGCGCGGCCGCATGGCGGCGCATGGCCGCGGCCACATCCGGACCCTCGACGAGGTGGACCTCAGCGACGAGCCCGGCCGCCGCGAACGCGGCTTGGATGCGGGCGACCAGCGCTACGCCGGCCCGCGCCGCCGCGCCCGAGCGACGGTTCACGACCACCGGGACGCGCCGATCGGTCACTGCGGCGCGATCGCCCCTCCCGACTTCGCCGCGTCGACGAAGCAGCCGCGCAGGAAGAGGTCGAGCGCCAGGTCGATGTGACCGTCTATCTCGTCCTGTGTCAGGCGCTGCTGGTGGACGAAGAACGGCTTGAGCGAGCCGAGCGCCAGCATGTTGAACAGCAGGGCGGCGCGCGGGCTATCCGCCGTGGTCATGCTGCCGGCGGCGTGCATCCGCGCGAAATAGTGGATCAGGCCGGTGAGGGCATGCGCCAGCATGTCGCGCACCTGCTCGAACAGGTCGGGGAAGCGGTCCGCTTCCGCGATGCAGAGGCGGACGATCTCCAGGTTCGGCTCGCGATAATAAGCCCCGTTCAGCACCGTCATCGCCTCGCGCAGCACCAGCGCGGGCGGCCTGTCGTCGAAGGCGACGCGGCCGGCGATGTCGGCGATCCTGATGGTGCCACGGATCATCTCGGTGAACAGCGTCGATTTGTCCGAGTAGAGTGCGTAGATCGTCGTGCGGCTGACCGCCGCGACGCGTGCGATGCCGTCTATGCTCGTTCCGGCGAAGCCGCGCTGGCGGAACTCGCTGAGCGCCGCCGCCATGATCCGCTGGCGCAGCAATTTGGCGTCGTGCTTGGATGGGCGGCCACGCGACGGGCTGTGGGGGGTGTTCACATCGGCCGATTTCATTTCGGACACGTCAGGAAGCCCATTCGATCGTGCCGTCAAGCCGTCCGCACGGTGCAATCGCCACCATGTGCGGCGATCGCGACGGTCCGCCAGCCGCAGGCTCGTGTCACGCGGCCGGCCTGATCCCGCCTTCTGCCTATACCAGCGCGCGGCCGTGTAAGCGACGCGACTTACTCCATCGCGAACCAACCGCCGCAAACATCGACGCCGCAATAATGACACCGCTTTGGCGGATTCAGCCAAGCAGCGAGACCTGCATATTCCCGTATGCGGCGAGACGAAGCCATGATAGCTTTGTGTCACTTCATTGCGGGGCATGGCGGTGGCAAGGTCTCGGTTCGATCGAGCGCTCGGTTTGGTTGCCCGCCTGACGGCTGGTCTTAACCCTTGGCATAGATGGCCTTTCGCCGTCGCCCTGCCGACCTTGGCAGGCCTTCGCGTCAACATGCGATGGGGCAATCTGTTCGATACGCAGCTCTCGCATCCGCCGGTGCCGCAGCCGGCGGTGGATGTGCAGACCGAGCGCACGGCGGACGGCAGCTACAACGATCTGGAAAAGCCGTGGATGGGGATGGCCGGCGCGCGCTTCGGCCGCAATTTCCCGATCGACGAGACGTTCGGGCTGGAAGGGGACGCGCTCGTCACGCCGAACCCGCGGCTGATCAGCAACAGGCTGCTGGGGCGGCGCGAGTTCGTGCCGGTGCCGCACCTGAACCTGCTCGTTTCCGGCTGGCTGCAATTCATGGTGCATGACTGGCTGAGCCACGGATCGGCCCAGAAGGAGGATCCGCACCGCATCCCGCTGGAAGATGGCGACGACTGGCACGAGCGGCCGATGACCATCCTGCGCACCGCGCCGGACGTGACGGGGGACGCCGACGCCGGCCGGCCCGCAACGTACACGAACACCGAGACGCACTGGTGGGACGGATCGCAGATCTACGGCTCCACGCTGAAGCGCCAGCGGCTCGTCCGCACCGATCCGGCGACGGGCCGGTTCCGCGAGGACGGCAAGCTCGGCCTCTCCGCCACCGGCAACTTGCCGCTCTGCCCGCCGGACGAGGATGTGGGCGACGCCGAGGGCGGCCGCTTCGCCGGGCAGGAACTGGCCGGGGTGAACGGCAATTGGTGGATCGGCCTGTCGCTGCTGCAGACGCTGTTCGCCCGCGAGCACAACGCCATCGTCGACCGGCTGAAGGCGGATCACCCGACCGCCACCGGCGAGTGGCTGTTCCAGAAGGCGCGGCTGGTGAATGCGGCGCTGATGGCCAAGATCCACACGACCGAGTGGACGCCGGCGCTGATGAACTCGCCGACCGGGCGGTTCATCATGCGGATCAACTGGTGGGGCATCGCCGGCGAGCATTTCTGGAAGGGCTTCGGCCGGCTGAGCGACAGCGAGACGATATCCGGCATCATGGGGTCGCCGACCGACCATCACGCCGCGCCCTATGCGATGACGGAGGAGTTCGCCGCCTGCTACCGCATGCATCCGCTGATGCCGGACGATTTCTCGTTCCGCCGCGCCAGCGACGACGGCGAGATCTTTACCGCGACCCTGGTGGACGTGGCGCACGGCGCGACATCCGGCCTCTACGCCAAGGCGAGCTTCGAGGATCTGCTCTACTCGGCCGGAACGATGCATCCGGGCGCGCTGGTGCTGCACAATTACCCGAACATGCTGCGCAAGCTGCCGGTCAACCCGGAGAAGGGCGTCTACAGCGATCTCGCCGCGATCGACATCCTGCGCGATCGCGAACGCGGCATCCCGCGCTACTGCGCCTTCCGCCGGATGATGGGGATGAAGGCGCCCAAAAGCTTCGCCGAGCTCACCACGAACAAGGAGTGGCAGCGCGAGATCGCGGAGATCTACTCCAGCGTCGAGGAGGTGGACCTGCTGGTCGGCACCCTGGCCGAGAGCAATGGCGGCACGCCGGTGGGCTTCGGCTTCTCCGATACGGTGTTCCGCATCTTCATCCTGATGGCCTCTCGCCGGCTGAAGAGCGACCGTTTCTACACGCGCGACTTCACGCCGGAGGTCTACACCCCGGCCGGTTTCGCCTGGGTGGCGGAGAACGGCCTGCGCGAGGTGATGCAGCGCCACGTGCCGGCGCTGACGCCGCACTTCGCCGGCGTGCGCAACATGTTCTTCCCGTGGACGAAGGGCGGCGCCGCATGAGCCGCCTCGCCCTACCCGGCATCCTGGACGTGCTGCGCGTGGACGATGCGACGCAGATCGATGCGCTGGCCGCCGATCCGCGGTTTGACCGGCGATATGTGCCGCGCGGACCGCTGATCAACCGCATGGTGCTGAGGCGCATCCGCCGCGTGCTGGCGATCGACGGCGTGCCGCTGCCGCCGGTGGCGCCGCGCGGAGCCGAGCGGCCGCTGCCGGCGCAGGCCGCCACCGAGGCGTGGCTGGACGGGCTGGCCGAGGCGGGTATCGCCGGCGACGATGTGGAGGCGCTGGCCGCGTGGGTGCGCGGCGCCGGCGACGGTCCGGTGGGCGAACTGGCGCAGCAGGCGGTGGGCCGGCTGTTCGCCGCGGACTATCGCGCGGACAGGGCCAGCTGGGCGGCGGCGCGGGTGATGGGCGCGGCACCCAGCGACTTCAATCCGCTGCGGATGCTGTTGTGGGGCCTCACCCGCCGGGTGGAGCGGGCGCGCGACCTGCTGGCCGAGAAGGTGGGCGGGGACGCCACCGGCGTGCACGCGACCGGCGTGGCGATCCACAACATCGTCTCCGGGCTGGAGGCGATGCGGGCGCAGTGGAGCAATCGGGAGGCGCGCGAGCGGCTGTCCGTCTCGGCCGCCGTCGCCAAGGCGATCGTCGCGCCCCGGCAGGTCGTGCGCCAGCCGACCGTCGCGGGATCGACCGCCGCCGGCGCCTTCACGCCCGACACGCTGGTGCTGCTGCGGCTGGAGACGGCGAACCGCGCCGATCCCGGCTACGACACCGCCTTCATGGACGGCGCCTGGAGCGAGTGCCCGGCGCGGCGCTGGGTGCCGGCGCTGCTCGCGGCCGTGTGGCGGCGAGCGCAGGCGCAGGCGGGCACGGGGGCGCGGTGATGGCGAACGAGGTGATCTTCACGCCGCTTAAGTTCCGCAACCTGGAGGTGAAGAACCGCATCTTCCGCTCCAGCATATCAGGCCGGTTCGACAATGAGGACGGATCGCCGACGCAGACGCGGATCAACTGGGAATCGAAGTTCGCCGCCGGCGGCGTCGGCGCGATCATCTCCTCCTACGTGCCGGTGGCGATGGAGGGGCGGATCATCGCCGGCTACGCCACCGTACACCGGGACGAGTGGATCCCTTTATGGGCGAAGCTGGGCGAGGCGGTGCATGCCCATGGCGCGAAGTTCATCATGCAGCTCAGCCATTCCGGGCGGCAGCTGGACCTGCCGGGCATCCACAACAAGAACCGCAAGGCGCTGAGCAGCACGAGCAAGACGGAGCCGATCAACGGCATCGCCTGCCGCGCGATGGACAAGGCCGAGATCGCCCATGCCGTGCGGCAGTTCGCCGACGGCGCGTGGCGCGCGCGCGAGGCGGGGCTGGACGGGGTGGAGCTGCACTCGGCGAACGGCTATCTGTTCACCCAGTTCCTCAGCTCCGGCATCAACGACCGGACCGACGAATATGGCGGTCCGCTGGAGAATCGCGCGCGCTTCCTGCTGGAGGTGATCGATGCCATCCGCCAGCGCGTGGGGCGCGACTTCCACCTGCAGGTGAAGCTGGGCGGGGTGGACCACAACAATGTGATCTTCGGCGAGAAGCCGGGCAACATGATCTCCGATGCGGTGCAGATCGCCAGATGGTGCGAGGCGGCCGGGGTGGACGGCATCCACGTTTCCAGCGGATCGAGCTTCCCGCATCCGCTGAACCCGCCGGGCGACTTCCCGCTGGACATGCTGGCCCAATCCTATGACGCGATGATCTCCTCCAGCGGGCATGGCCTGCGCAACTATCTGATGTTCCGCTACAAACTGCTCCAGCCGATCTTTCACTACATCTGGTTCCGGCTGAAGAAAGGCCATCCGGTGGAGGGCGTCAGCCTGGACGAAGCGCGCCAGATCAAGGCGGCGGTGCGCGTGCCGGTGATCGTGACGGGCGGCTTCCAGACCGCTTCGGTGATCGCCGGCGCGATCGACGCGGGCGTGTGCGACGGGGTCGCCATCGCCCGCTCGCTGATCGCCAACAACGATCTGGTCGAGATCTGGCGGAGCGGCGCCGAGCGGCCGGACCGGCCGTGCACCTACTGCAACAAGTGCCTGGTCAACGCGCCCAAGAACCCGCTCGGCTGCTACGAGCAGGATCGCTACCCGGATTACGAGACGATGGTCCGCACGATCATGTCGATCTACTCCACCCATGCCGACCTCAAAGTGCCGGCGCGCGACGGATTGCTCACGCGATGAGCGCGCTCGGCCTCTCCGACTCGCTCGCTCACGGCCCCTGCGTCGCCTTCGCGCTGGCCGCGCGGGAGCGGTACAGGACGGTGCTGGGGTTCGTCCTGATCGTCGAGGCGGCGGCCGGCGTGGCGCTGCTGCTGTTCCCGCACAGCGTCGCGCGGCTGGTGCTGGATGCGCCGCCGGGCCCCGCCGGCTTCACCCGGCTGGCCGGGCTGCTGCTGCTGATCCTGTGCGGCCTGTTCGCCGCCGCCCGCGCCTTTCCGGAACGGGCGAAGATCGCGAACGTGGTGGGGGTCGTCGGGCGCGGCGCGGTGGCGGTCCTGCTGCTGGCGGGCGGCGGCCGGCTGATCGCCGCAGGGCTGGCCGAGGCGGCGGCGGCGGCGGCGCTGGGCCTGTTCTACTATCGCTACTTCACGGCGGAAGTGATGAGCCGGCCCTGAAGGCCAAACAGAGGAGAGGGCCGGTGACGATATTGGCATCGCTTCCACCGCGCCGGCGCCGGCTGATCTTCGTCGCGGCCGGCGTGCTGCTGATCCTGATCGCGGTGGCCGTATCGCTGTTCCGCCTGCAATCGAAGGCGGACGCGCCCGTCACCTACGCCAGCGACGACGAGCATTTCAAATATGGCTCAATCTCCAGCGATGTCGGCGGCATCCCCTATTGGATCTGGGCGACCATGCCAGAGGTGTGCCGCGGCCTGCTGCCCGGCGGCTACGCCTCGCTCGGCGTGATTCAGGAGCCGGGGCGGATGACGCCGATCGGCTTCTCGATGCGGCGGGTGGGCTTCCTCGATCAGGTGGGGCCGAACTGCGCGCTGTGCCACTCCACCACGGTGCGCACGGCGCCCGGCGCGGCGCCCGTCACCTATCTGGCGGCGCCGGCGCAGCAGCTTGATCTGATGGGCTATTTCCGCTTCCTGTTCGATTGCGGCCGCAGCCCGGCCTTTACGAAGGCCAACGTCCTGGCCGCGATCGGACGCCACAAGGATCTCGGCCTGTTCGAGCGGCAGATCTACGGGATCGCCGTGCCGCAGGTGAAGAAGGCGCTGATCGCGGGCGGCAGCCAGTTCGACAGCATCGTCGTCGGGCGACCGCCCTGGGGGCCGGGGCGGGTGGATACGTTCAACCCGTACAAGGTGCTCGTCTTCCACGACGACATGACGAAGGACAAGTCGATCGGCACGGCCGACTTCATGTCGATCTGGGACCAGCAGGCGCGCGAGGGCATGTGGCTGCACTGGGACGGCAACAATGACTCGCTGGACGAACGCAACCTCTCCGCCGCGATCGGCGCCGGCGCCACGCCGCTGACCCTGAGCAGCGACGTGAATCTGGCCGGCGTGGACCGGGTGAAGCGATGGATCACCCATCTGCCGCCGCCCAAATACCCGTTCCCGATCGATTATGCGAAGGCGGCGGCGGGGCGGCCGGTGTACGAGGCGGCCTGCGCCGAGTGCCACGAGGCCGGGCGGCCCGGCTATGGCGCGGTGATCCCGGTACGCTTCCTCCAGACCGATCCCGAGCGGCAGGTCGCCTTCGACAGCACGATGGCGGCCAAGATGAACACGATCGGCAAGGGCAAGCCGTGGGCGTTCAACCGCTTCCGCACGACGGAGGGCTATGCCAGCCACCCGCTGGACGGCATCTGGCTGCGCGCGCCCTATCTGCACAACGGATCGGTGCCCACCCTGCGTGAACTGCTCGATCCGCCGGCCCGGCGCCGCGCCGTCTTCTATCGTGGCGACGACGTGTACGATCCGGTGAACGTCGGCTTCGTGTCCGATGTGGCGCAGCGCGGCAGCCGGCGCTTCTACCGCTTCGATACGCATGCGCGCGGCGACGCCAATGGCGGCCATCTCTACGGGCTGGATCTGAGCCCGGCGCAGAAGGACGCGCTGATCGAATATCTCAAGACGCTGTAGCGGAGGGGCGGGGACCATGTCTGACGCGCGCAGGATCTTCCGCATCGTCGTGTGGGCAGGGGTGATCGCCAACTGGTCGTTCGGCCTGTGGGTGACGTTCGGCGATCCGCACCGGCTGCTCGCGATGCTGCGGCTGGGCGATCAGCCGAGCGTGCTGTGGCTCTACAATTACGCGATCCTGCTGATGATCCTCAGCCTGTTCTACATACCGGCGGCGCGCGATCCGTTCCGCTACCGGGCGAATGCCTGGCTGCTGGTGGTGGGGCGGCTGGTGCCGGTGAGCACCTTCATCCTGGGCGTGCTGGTGGGCTTCATGCCACGCGGCTTCCTGGGGCTGGCGCTGGCCGACAGCAGCTTCGGCATCGTCGAGCTGATCCTGCTGCTCCGCATCTTCCGCGAAGGGCCGGGGGCGGGCGACTACAGGCCGGCGCCGTGAGCCGCGGGCGGCGCATCGCCTATATCGTCGCGGCGCTGATCGCCGCGATCATCATCGTCGCGCCGCCGCTCTACACCCGCCTGTTCCCGCTGCCGACGCGCTACCTCTCCGACGAGGAGCATTTCAAGTACGGCTCGGTGGGGGTCGAGCCGGTGGCCGGCGTGCCGTTCGAGGTGTGGCGGGCGCTGCCCGGCGTGTGCATGAGCGCGGAGAAGAAGGCGCTCGGCTACCGCCAGTTCGGCTTCCAGTGGGAGGCGGGCCATGCCGCGCCGATCGGCATGCCGATCGAGACGGCGATCGTCCCGCGCGTGGGGGTTAACTGCGCGCTGTGCCATGTCGGCCGGGTGACGGGGCCGGGCGGGGCGACGCGGCTGCTGGTGGGTGCGCCGAACGCCACGCTGGACCTCCAGGCCTATCTGCGCTTCCTCTTCTCCTGCGCGTCCGGCGCGCAGTATCGCGCGGGGCCGATCCTGGACGAGATCGCGCGGCAGGGCGGCGACCTGAACCTCGCACAGCGTCTGTTCTACCGCCTCGTCATCATCCCCCAGACCAAGGCGGCGATCCTGCGGCAGCAGCGCGATTTCGCCTTCACCGACGCGCAGCCCGATTGGGGGCCGGGGCGGGTGGACGGGTTCAATCCCGCCAAGATACAGGTGCTGAAGCGGCCATATGACGGCACCCTCGACGTGGTCGACATGCCGCCGCTCTGGGCGCTCGGCCGCCGCGCCGGCGGCGCCTGGCACTGGGACGGGTTGCAGACCTCGCTGCACGAGGTGTTCCTGAACTCCGGCATCGGCAACGGCGCGTCCGCGCGGACGATCGACCTACCCAGCCTCGACCGCATGGAACGCTGGACGACGTCGCTGCCGCCCACGCCCTATCCGTTCGCGATCGACCATGCGCTGGCCGGCGCCGGTCACGCCGTGTTCCAGCGCGCGTGCGCCGATTGCCACGCGCCGGGCGGCGGCAAGACGGGTCAGGTGATCCCGATCGGCTGGGTGCGGACCGATCGCAACCGCCTCGACTCCTGGACGCCCGATGCGCTGGAGGCCTTCCGCGCGATCGACGACTATCCGTGGCGCTACACCCACTTCCGCAAGACCGGCGGCTATGTGGCGGCGCCCTTGGACGGAATCTGGGCACGCGCGCCCTATCTGCACAACGGATCGGTGCCGACCCTGTCCGCGCTGCTGAGCCCGGCGGAGCGGCGGCCGGTGGAGTTCGGCCGCGGTTCGGCCGCCTATGACACGGCGCGAGTGGGTTTCGCCAGCGATCGCGGCAAGCGGTTCGACACGCGCCTGCCGGGCAACGGCAATGGCGGGCATCCCTACGGCGCCGATCTGCCCTCTACCGACAAGGCAGCGCTGATCGAGTATCTCAAGACGCTGTGAGGGCCGCCCCCGTCCTTCCGGCGGCTCACATGTGGATCGGCTTGCCCGTCACAGCCATCGCCGCTTCCTTGATCGCCTCCGAATGGGTCGGGTGGGCGTGGCAGGTATAGGCGATATCCTCGCTGGTGGCGCCGAACTCCATCGCCTGCGCCGCCTGCGCGATCATCGTGCCGGCCAGCGACGAGATGATGTGCACGCCGAGCACGCGATCGGACTGGGCATCGGCGATCACCTTGACGAAGCCGTCCGTGTCGCGGTTCGTCTTGGCGCGGCTGTTGGCGAGGAAGGGGAACTTGCCGACCTTGAACGCCACGTTCGCCGCCGCCAGCTCCTCCTCCGTCTTGCCGACGCCCGCGATCTCGGGGTGGGTGTAGACCACGCCCGGAATCACATCATGGTTCACGATACCGGTGAGGCCGGCGATATTCTCCGCCACGGCGATCCCCTCGTCCTCGGCCTTGTGCGCCAGCATCGGGCCGGGTGTGACGTCGCCGATCGCCCAGATGCCCGGCACGGAGGTGCCGAAATCATGATCGACGGCGATCTGCCCGCGATTGTTGAGCGTGAGGCCGGCCGCATCCAGATTCAGCCCGTCCACGTTCGGCCGGCGACCGATCGCGACCAGCACCGCATCGGCGGTCAGCGTCTCGGCGGCGCCGCCGGCGGCGGGCTCGACCGTGACGGTCGCCTGCGCCCCGTTGCGCTCCACCTTCGTCACCTTCGTGCCCGTCTTCAGGACGAAGCCCTGCTTCTTGAAGATCTTGGCCGATTCCCGGCGAACCTCGCCATCCATGCCGGGTAGGATTTGATCGAGATACTCGACGACCGTGACCTTCGCGCCCAGCCGCTTCCATACCGAGCCGAGCTCCAGCCCGATCACGCCGCCGCCGATCACGATCAGCTGTTCCGGCACCTTCGGCAGCGCCAGCGCGCCCGTCGAGTCGATCACCACCTCGTCGTCGACGGTGACACCCGGCAGCGGCGTCACCGACGAACCCGTTGCGATCACGATATTCTTCGCGCGCACCCTGCGGCCGCCGACGTCGACCGTGTCGGCGGCGGTGAAGGCGGCGCGGCCTTTCAGCCACTCGACCCTGTTCTTCTTGAACAGCCCCTCGATGCCGCCGGTCAGTTCCTTCACGGCCTTCGCCTTCTCGGCGTGCATCTGGTCGAGGTCCAGCTCCGCCCCGGCGATCTTCACGCCGAACTTGGCCAGCGCCCCCGACGAGGCTTCCTCGAACAGCTCGGACGCGTGGAGCAGCGCCTTGGACGGGATGCAGCCGACGTTGAGGCAGGTGCCGCCGAGCGTCTCGCGCGATTCCGCGCACGCCGTCTTCAGCCCGAGCTGCGCCGCCCGGATCGCCGCAACATAGCCGCCCGGCCCGGCACCGATCACGAGAACGTCGAAGTCGTAGTCAGCCATGATGGTCTCCAGTCGTCATCCCGGCGGAACCGGGATCCCTGCGGGGCAGGAGCGCGCCGCCCCGGCACGAGACCCCGGCACATGCGGGGGTGACGCAGATATAGGATGCTAAAGGTCGATCAGCAGCCGCGTCGGATCCTCGATCGCTTCCTTGATGCGGATGAGGAACGTCACCGCCTCGCGCCCGTCCACCAGGCGGTGGTCGTAGCTGAGCGCCAGGTACATCATCGGCCGGGCGACGATCTGGCCGTCCTTCACCACCGGCCGGTCCTCGATGCGGTGCAGGCCCAGCACGGCGGACTGCGGCGGATTGATGATCGGCGTGGACATCAGCGAGCCGAACACGCCGCCATTGGAGATGGTGAAGGTGCCACCCTTCATCTCGTCCATCTTCAGCGTGCCGTCCTTGGCGCGCTTGCCGAAATCGGCGATCGTCTTCTCGACACCGGCGAAGCTCAGATCCTGCGCGTCGCGGATCACCGGCACCACCAGGCCCTGCGGCGCGGAGACGGCGACGGAGATGTCGGCATAGTCGCGATAGACGATCTCGTCGCCCTCGATCGATCCGTTCACGCCGGGCACGTCCTTCAGCGCCAGGCACGCCGCCTTCACGAAGAAGCCCATGAAACCAAGGCGGATGCCGTGCTTCTTCTCGAACAGGTCCTTGTAGCGGGCGCGCGCGGCGATCACCTCCGTCATGTCCACGTCGTTGAACGTGGTGAGCATCGCGGCGGTGTTCTGGGCCTCCTTCAGGCGACGGGCGACGGTCTGGCGCAGGCGCGTCATGCGGACGCGCTCCTCCTTGCGGCCGGCGGTGGCGGCGGCGGGGGCGGAGAGGGCCGGGGCGGGGGCCTGCCGTGCCGGCTCCGGCGCCCGGGCGGTGGCCGGCCTGGCGGCGAGCACATCGTCCTTGGTGATGCGGCCGTCCTTGCCGGTGCCCTTGATCTGGCTTGGGTCGACGCCGCGTTCCAGCACCAGCCGGCGCACGGCGGGCGACAAGGTGAGCGGTGAATCGTCGCCGTGCCCGCCCTCGCCGGTGGTCGGCTCGCCGCTATTGCCGTAGCTGGCCGGGCCGGCATCGGCGGCGGCACCATCGGCCGGCGGGACGGACGGCGTGGCGGCGGCATCGCCGGCGGGCGCACTGGCCGGCTCCGGCGGGGCGGCGGCCTCGGCCTGGCCCACCGCGGTGCGGTCCTCCGGCGCCGGCGTGGCGGCGGTGGCGGCGCTGCCGGCCTGCACCAGCGCGATCACCGCGCCGACCTGCACGGTATCGCCCTCGGCGACCGCCTGCTCGCCCATCACGCCGTCGATCGGCGAGTTGACCTCCACGGCCACCTTGTCCGTCTCCAGGCTGGCGATCGGCTCGTCCACCTTCACCGCCTCGCCCGGCTGCTTCAGCCACTGGCCGAGCGTCGCCTCGCTGATCGATTCGCCCAGCGTGGGCACCTTCACTTCGGTCGCCATCTCAGTTCGCCTTCACGTCATGCCCGAGGGCTTCCGCCACGAGCGCCGCCTGTTGCGCGGCATGGTTCCTTGCGAGGCCCGTCGCCGTCGCGGCCGAGGCTCGCCTGCCGGCATAGACCGGCCGGCGCGGGCCGACACCGGCCTTGGCGAGGCACTCCTCCAGATAACATTCGACGAAGAACCAGGAGCCGTTGTTCTTCGGCTCCTCCTGCGCCCAGACAAGCGTCTCCAGGTTGGTCATCCGCGCGATGCGCCTAGCCAGCGGCTCGGCCGGGAAGGGGTAGACCTGCTCGATGCGCAGGATCGCCGTCTCCTCGTCGCCGGCCGCGTCGCGCGCGTCGGCCAGATCGTAGTAGACCTTGCCCGAGCACAGCACGAGCCGCTTCACCCGATCGTCCGCCGGCTGCTTGGGATCGGAGAGGATGCGGCGGAAGTGGCTGTCGCCGGTGAAATCCTCGATCGACGAGACGGCCGCCTTGTGCCGCAGCAGCGACTTGGGCGTCATGATGATCAGCGGCTTGCGGAAGTTGCGCATCATCTGCCGGCGCAGCACGTGGAAGTAGTTGGCCGGCGTGGTGATGTTGCACACCTGCATATTGTCCTCCGCGCAGAGCTGGAGGTAGCGTTCCATCCGCGCCGAGCTGTGCTCCGGCCCCTGGCCCTCGTAGCCGTGCGGAAGAAGCATCACCAAGCCGTTGACACGCAACCATTTCGCCTCGCCGGCGGCGATGAACTGATCGATCATCACCTGCGCGCCATTGGCGAAATCGCCGAACTGCGCCTCCCACAGCACCAGCGTGCCGGGGGCCTGGCTCGCATAGCCATATTCGAAGCCGAGCACGCCGAACTCGCTCAGCGGGCTGTCCAGCACCTGGAACCGGCGATCGAGGTTGGAGAGCGGGATGTACTTGTGCCCGTCCTTCTGATCGACCCACACGGCGTGCCGCTGGCTGAACGTGCCGCGCCCGCTATCCTGGCCGGAGAGGCGGACGCCGAACCCGTCGAGCAGCAGGGTGCCGAAGGCCAGCGCCTCGGCGGTCGCCCAGTCGAAGCCCTGGCCGCTCTCGAACATCTGCTTTTTGGCGTCGAGGATGCGGGCGAGCGTCTTGTGGATGACGAGGTCGGCCGGCGGGGTGGTCAGCACCTTCGCCACGCGGTCGAGCCGTTCGCGGCTGACGCCGCTCTCCACGGCGCGACGATCCGTCACCGCCTCGCGCGGGGCGGCGAAGCCGCTCCAGTCGCCCTCGAACCAGTCGGCCTTGTTGACGCGGAAGCCCTTGGCGGCGTCGAACTCCTCGTCCAGCATCTTGACGAAGGTCTCGACCATATCCGCCACGCCATTCTCGTCGACGACGCCTTCGGCCTTCAGCCGGTTGGCGTAGATGGTGGAGATCGGCGGGTGGCGGCGGATCTCGTCATACATCAGCGGTTGGGTGAAGCCCGGCTCGTCGCCCTCATTGTGGCCGAAGCGGCGATAGCACCACATGTCGATCACCACGTCGCGCTTGAACGTCTGGCGGAACTCGGTGGCGACCTTGCAGGCGAAGGTCACGGCTTCCGGATCGTCGCCGTTCACGTGCAGGATCGGCGCCTGCACCATCTTGGCGATGTCCGACGGATAGGGCGAGGAGCGGGCGAATTGCGGCGAGGTGGTGAAGCCCACCTGGTTGTTGATGACGAAGTGGATCGTGCCGCCGGTATTGTAGCCTGCCAGGCCGGAGAAGCCGAAACATTCCATGATGATGCCCTGGCCGGCGAAGGCGGCGTCGCCGTGCAGCAGGATCGGCAGCACCTTCTCGCGCTTCAGGTCGCCGAGCTTGGTCTGCTTGGCGCGCGCCTTGCCCAGCACCACCGGATCCACCGCCTCCAGATGGCTGGGATTGGGCGCCAGCGAGAGGTGGATGACGTTGCCGTCGAACTCGCGATCGGTAGACGTGCCGAGATGATATTTCACGTCGCCGGAGCCGCCGACATCCTCCGGATTGGCCGATCCGCCGGCGAATTCGGAGAAGATCGCCCGGTAAGGCTTTGACATCACGTTGGCCAGCACGTTCAGCCGGCCGCGATGGGCCATGCCGATCACCACCTCGCGCACGCCATATTGGCCGCCATATTTGATGACGCTCTCAAGGGCGGGGATCATGCTCTCCCCGCCGTCCAGGCCGAAGCGCTTGGTACCGACATATTTGCGGCCGAGGAATTTCTCCCACTGCTCGGCGTGGATCACCTTGGTGAGGATCGCCTTCTTGCCTTCCGGCGTGAAGCTGATCGCCTTGTCGTGGCCTTCCATCCGCTCCTGCAGGAAGCGGCGCTCCTCGATGTCGCCGATGTGCATGAACTCGATGCCGACATGGCCGCAGTAATTGCGACGCAGCACGGCGATCAGCTCTCGGATGGTCGCCGTCTCGAAGCCCAGCGTGCCGCCCACGTAGATCGGGCGATCGAGATCCTTGCCGAAGAAGCCGTGGAACTCGGGCGTGAGATCGGCCGGCAGATCCCGCTTGGAGAGGCCGAGCGGATCGAGATCGGCGGCCAGGTGCCCGCGCACGCGATAGGTGCGGATCAGCATCTGCGCGCGGATCGAATCCTCGGCCGCCTTGGCGATCACCGCGGCGGACGGCGCCTCGGCGGCGGCGGGCGCGGGCGCCTTGCGCTCGGCCTTGGCGGCAAGCGCCGCCTGGGTGGGATCGAGCCCGGCGGTCAGCGCGTCCGTATCGCTGAGCGGCCAGTTGGCGCGGCCCCAGCTCGGCCCGGAGACGGCCTGCTCCAGCCCGTCGAAATAGGTGCGCCAGCCCGCATCGATCCCGTCCGGGTCGTCGCGATAGCGCGAGTAGAGCGCCTCGACGAACGAGGGGCTGACCCCCTCGATCGCATCGAAATCCAGCCCTTCATAGCCCATCGCAACGTCCCCAGCTCGGAGCCGCCCGACGGCGGGCGGCTCCGCTTTCGTCAGCCCTTCAGTACCTGCGCGAGCGTGGTGCCGAGCTCGGACGGGCTCGCCGCCACCTTGATGCCCGCCGCTTCCATCGCCGCGATCTTGTCTTCCGCGCCGCCCTGGCCGCCGGAGACGATCGCGCCGGCATGGCCCATACGGCGGCCCGGAGGCGCCGTGCGGCCCGCGATGAAGCCGGCCATCGGCTTCTTGCGGCCGCGCTTCGCCTCGTCCTGCAGGAACTGAGCGGCCTCCTCTTCGGCCGATCCGCCGATCTCGCCGATCATGATGATCGACTTGGTCTCGTTGTCGGCGAGGAAAAGCTCCAGCACGTCGATGAAGTTGGTCCCGTTCACCGGATCGCCGCCGATGCCGACGGCGGTCGTCTGGCCGAGGCCCTCGTTGGTCGTCTGGAACACGGCCTCGTAGGTGAGCGTGCCGGATCGCGAGACGACGCCGACCGAGCCCTTCGAGAAGATCGAGCCCGGCATGATGCCGATCTTGCACTCGTTGGGGGTCAGCACGCCGGGGCAGTTCGGCCCGATCAGGCGCGACTTGGAGCCGGAGAGCGCACGCTTCACGCGCACCATGTCCAGCACGGGCACGCCCTCGGTGATGCAGACGATCAGCGGCACCTGCGCGTCGATGGCCTCCAGGATCGAGTCGGCGGCGAAGGGCGGCGGCACGTACACGACCGACGCGGTGGCGCCGGTGGCGGCGACCGCCTCGTGCACCGTGTCGAAGTTCGGCAGGCCGAGATGCTCGGTGCCGCCCTTGCCCGGCGTGACGCCGCCGACCATCTGCGTGCCGTAGGCCAGCGCCGCTTCGGTATGGAAGCTGCCGGTCTTCCCGGTCATCCCCTGGGTGATGACCTTGGTGTGCTTGTTCACGAGGATCGACATGCGGGGAAACGCTCCATTTCTATGACGGAACCGACGGGCTTAGTCGTCGAGCGGATGGTCGCGGGAGGTGATCGCCTCCCAGTCGTAGGGACAGGTATCGGGAAAGGTGGCGAGGGGAAGGCCCGTCTGGCCGACGGCCGCCGCCTGCGCCGCCTCATAGGCTCTCTCCACGGCGTCGTCGATCCGCGCCGAATAGCTGGGGCTGTCCTTCAGCTCGCGGGCGATACGGCGTCGATGCTCCAGGATGGATCCCTGCCAGCTGCGCGTCCTCAGCGTGGGCTGATGGTCCCACTTAAGCATGTGCAGCAACACGATCTCGACCGCGCTGACGAAGCCCTTGAAGTCCGACCGGCCCAAGCTTTCCACCTCGTCGAGCAGGTTCGGCATATCGAGCTCGTCGAAGCGACCGGCGCGCAGCAGCGCGATCTGGCGATCGAGCCACGCGGCATAATCCTGCTCGTAGCCGATCGCCGCCGAGCGAAGCGCGATCAGATGGTCCCGTTCAGCCATGCAGCCTGCCTGTCAGCCTCCGCCCCATCGCGCAACCGATTCACGCCAGGCTCGGATCGATGCCCTGGCAGGCGACGAGCAGTTCCTTGACCGCGTCGACCGAGACCTGAAGGTTGCCCTTGGCCTCGTCGTCCAGCGCGATCTCGACGATCTCCTCCACGCCGCCCGCGCCGATCACCACCGGCACGCCGACATAGAGGCCGTCGAGGCCGTACTGGCCCTCGACATACGCGGCGCAGGGCAGGATGCGCTTCTGGTCGCCCAGATACGCCTCGGCCATCGCGATGCCGCTGGTGGCGGGCGCGTAGAAGGCGGAGCCGGTCTTCAGCAGGCCGACGATCTCGCCGCCGCCGCCGCGCGTGCGCTTGACGATCGCGTCGATCCGCTCCTGCGTGGACTTGCCCATCTTGACGAGATCGGGGACCGGGATGCCCGCGACCGTGGAATATTGCACCACCGGCACCATCGTGTCGCCGTGGCCGCCGAGCACGAAGGTGCTGACATCCTTCACAGATACCTTGAACTCGTCGGCGATGAAGTGGCTGAAGCGGGCCGAATCCAGCACGCCCGCCATGCCGACCACCTTGTTGTGCGGCAGGCCGGAAAATTCGCGCAGCGCCCACACCATCGCGTCGAGCGGGTTGGTGATGCAGATCACGAAGGCGTCCGGCGCGTTGGCCTTGATGCCTTCGCCCACCGCCTTCATCACCTTCAGGTTGATGCCGAGCAGGTCGTCGCGGCTCATGCCCGGCTTGCGGGCGACACCGGCGGTGACGATGATCACGTCGGCCGCAGCGATGTCGGCATAGTCGTTAGAGCCGATGATGTTGGCGTCAAAGCCCTCGATCGGGCCGCACTGGCTGAGATCCAGCGCCTTGCCCTGCGGCACGCCCTCGACCACGTCGAACAGCACGATGTCGCCGAGCTCCTTCTTCGCGGCGAGATGCGCCAGGGTGCCGCCGATATTGCCTGCGCCGATGAGCGCGATCTTCTTCCGAGCCATATGCCCCCCGCTGTTCAGGATGATCCAGGGTGGCGACCGCATGGGCGGCCGCCATGTCGAAACCGCCGACCGCTTAGACCGGCGGGACGGCGGGGGCAACCGCCGCGACCCGCGACGCTTGTGCTTTTTGCCTCGCATTTGCGTCAGGCGCGGCCGGGCTCATCCCGCGCCGTGGCCCTCCGCCAGATAATCGTCGGATTGCATCTCCATCAGGCGGGATACGGTGCGCTCGAACTCGAAGGCGCCGTCGCCCTCCGGATAGAGGCTCGTCGCGGGCGCGTCTGCGCCGGCGAGCAGCTTGACCTTATACTCGTACAGCGCGTCGATCAGCGTCTTGAAGCGGGCGGCCTCGTTGCGCTGGTCCGGCCCCAGCACGGGTATGCCGACCAGGATCACGGTGTGATAGTGGCGGGCGATCGCCAGATAGTCGGGCGCCCCCCGCGCCTCGCCGCACAGCCGCTTGAACGAGAAGACGGCGACGCCCTTCAGGCTCTTGGGCACGGGCAGCTTGCGGCCGGCGGAGACGGGCAGCTCGCAGGCCGGCACGTGGGCGCGATCCTCCGGCGGAAAATCGGTGAGGCGGAAGAAGGCGCGGGAGAGGGCGGCCGTCGTCTCCGGCCCGTTCGGCACGTACCAGGTGGGCGCGCCGCCCAGCCGGGCGAGGCGATAGTCGGTCGGGCCGTTCAGGCACAGCACGTCCAGCCGATCCTCGATCAGGGCGATGAAGGGCAGGAAATGCTCGCGGTTCAGGCCGTCCTTGTAGAGGTCGCGCGGCGGCCGGTTGGAGGTCGTGACCACGGTGACGCCCGCCTCGATCAGGCCGGTGAACAGGCGGCTGAGGATCATCGCGTCGGCCGTGTTGTTGACGACCATCTCGTCGAAGGCGAGCAGCTTCGCCTCCTCCGCCAGCGCCGCCACCACCGGCAGGATGGGATCGCCCTTCTCCTTCGTGCGCTCCACCCGCAGCCGCTCGTGCACCTCGATCATGAACTCGTGGAAGTGGACGCGCCGCTTGGCCGCCATGTGCAGGCAATCGTAGAACAGGTCCATCAGCATGGACTTTCCGCGCCCCACGCCGCCCCACATGTAGAGGCCGCGCGGGCTGGGCGGCGGCTTGCGCAGCATCCGCCAGAGCACGCTGCCGCGGTTGGGCGTGGCATCCAGCTCGCCCGCCAGAGCGTGCAGGCGCAGCACGGTGGCGCGCTGATCGGGATCGGCGCGCAGTTCGCCGCTGGCCAGCAGCGCCTCGTAGCGGGCGAGCACGGTCGTCACCGGGCGGATGCCTTGCGGATCGTGCCGGAGAAGGCGAGGGCGCGGACATCGTCCTGCTCGATCAGGCCGCGCATGAAGATCATCCGGCCGGTCTCGCGCAGCACCTCGACGACGACGTCGATCGGGCGATCGATCACGAGCGGCGCGAGGAACTGGGTGGCGCTGTCCACCGTCAGCCCGTTCATCGCGCCGGTGATGCCGAGTGCGGTCGGGCAGACGAAATAGGCCTGATCGACCAGCGCGAGGAGGAAGCCGCCGTGCACGGTCTCGGTCAGGTTGCGGTGCTGCGGACCGGGGACGACGCGCATCCGGGCCGTCGCCGGCCCCTCCGGGCGGACGCGGATGTCGCCGAAGATGTCGACGAAGCGGCCGATGCCCGCCGCCCGCCGCACGAACCAGCCGGCATGCTCGGGATCGGGAGCGAAGCCGTATCGGCCGCGGTCGCTCGCCATGCCGGGAACCGCCGGAGCCTGCGCGATCAGATCTGGCGCTCGACCACCATCTTCTTCACCTCAGCGATCGCCTTGGCGGGAGAGAGGCCCTTGGGGCACACGTTCGAGCAGTTCATGATCGTGTGGCAGCGGTAGAGGCGGAACGGATCCTCGAGCTCGTCGAGCCGCTCGCCGGTCGTCTCGTCGCGGCTGTCGGCCAGCCAGCGATAGGCCTGCAGCAGGATGGCCGGGCCGAGGAACTTGTCGCTGTTCCACCAGTAGCTCGGGCAGCTGGTCGAGCAGCAGGCGCACAGGATGCACTCGTAGAGGCCGTCCAGCTTCGCGCGATCGTCCGGCGACTGCAGCCGCTCCTTGCCGGAGGGCGGCGGCGTCACCGTCTTCAGCCAGGGCTGGATCGAGGCATATTGCGCGTAGAAGTGGGTGAAGTCGGGCACCAGATCCTTGATCACGTCCATGTGCGGCAGCGGCGTGATCCGCACCTCGCCCTTGCAGTCCTCGATCGCGGTGGTGCAGGCGAGGCCGTTCTTGCCGTTCATGTTCATCGAGCAGGAGCCGCAGATCCCCTCCCGGCAGGAGCGGCGGAAGGTGAGCGAGGGATCCTGCTCGCTCTTCATCTTGATCAGCGCGTCCAGCACCATCGGGCCGGTCTCGTCCAGATCCAGCTCGAACTTGTCGTAGCGCGGATTCTCGCCCGAATCGGGATCGTAGCGGTAGACCTTGAACGTCTTGACGTTCTTGGCGCCGGACGCGGCCTTGTGCACTTTCCCGCCGGACTTGATCTTGCTGTTCTTCGGCAGTGCGAACTCGGCCATGCGTCAACCCCTTCTGCTGCCTTCGCGGATAGCGGCTCGCGCGGCGCGGCTCAATGCCTGTTTCGGGCCGCTGCGGCTTTGACCGGCGGCGGGGAATGCGTAAGTGGTCGCTTCCGCCACATCCGGACGAGCGACAGTGACGCACAGCCCCCAGCCGACCGTGGTCCCGGTCGGCGACAATCCGACGCCGATCTGGGGCATGAGCGCGCGCGAGCGGATCCGCCGCATCGCCGGCAAGGCGGGGCTGCCGTTCGCGGAGGCGCCGGCGTTCGAGCAGGGCGGCGTGCTGCTGGTGAACACGGCCTTCGCCTTCGATCCGCCCTTGCTGCGCTACATGGCGGAGCAGGAGGAGACCGTGCTGACGAGGGACGGAATACCGGCCCTGGCGCGCACCGCGCTGCCCGACAGGATGGGCGACGCTGGCGCGGCGATGAGCGACGGGCTGCCGTTGCCGACCGCCACGGGGCTGACCCGCATCGCCCATGACGCCGGCTTCACGCTCTACAACGATCAGCTGCGCAAGCGCGAGCAGCCGTTCCTGATGCCGCTGACGCCCGCCACAGTGCCCGCGATCGAGCGGGCCAGCTACTTCGCCGCCTACAAGGGCGTGACGGACATCCTCACCAAATATCTCTGGCCGGAATGGGCTTTGGTGCTCACGCGCGTCGCGGCGCGGATCGGCATGACGCCGAACATGGTGACGGGCATCGGCGCGGTCCTGTGCGTGTGGGCCTTCTTCCTGTTCCGCGGCGGGCACTATTGGGCCGGCATGGCCGCCGGCCTGGGCTTCATGGTGCTGGATACGGTGGACGGGAAGCTGGCGCGCTGCACGATCACCTCGTCCAAATGGGGCAACGTGTTCGATCACGGCATCGATCTGGTGCATCCGCCTTTCTGGTGGTGGGCATGGGGCGCGGGGCTCGCCACGTGGGGCCTCGGCTATGACGAGCGCACCTTTGCGCTGGTGATGCTGGCGATCGTCGGCGGCTATGTGGTGCAGCGGGTGATCGAGGGCGCGTTCATGCGGCTATACGGCATGCACATCCATGTGTGGCGGCAGGCGGACTCGCGCTTCCGCCTCGTCACCGCGCGGCGCAACCCGAACATGGTGATCCTGCTGGTCTCGGTGATCGCCGGCCGGCCCGATCTCGGCTTGATCGCGGTGGCGTGGTGGACGATCGTGTCGCTCGTTTTCCACGCCGTGCGGCTGGCGCAGGCGATGGCGCGGAAGGCGGCGGGCCATCCGATCACCTCGTGGCTGGCGGCGTAGTGAGGGGCGGGACATGAACGCGACGATCGAGAAGTTCGGCTACCCCGCCACCCTGGTGCGCGACTATGCGCACTGGGTGGTGCTGCTGCGGCCGGCGCAGCCGACCCTCGGCGCGCTCGTGCTGGCGGCGAAAGCCGATGCCACCGCCTTCGCCGACCTGCCGGCCGAGGCGTTCGCGGAGCTGGCGACGATCGTCGCGGCGATCGAGACGCGGCTCTCCGCCGCGGTGGCCTACGAGAAGATCAACTATCTGATGCTGATGCTGGTGGACCCGCACGTCCACTTCCACGTCATCCCGCGCTATGCCGGCACGCGATCCGCCTGCGGCGTCACCGTGGCGGATGCCGGCTGGGGCAAGCCGCCGGCGCTGGGCGAGGCCTATGCGCTGCCCGAGGCCGAGCGCGACGCGCTGGTCGCCTGGCTGAAGGACGGCTGGCCCGGCTGAGCCGCCCAGCGCGCGGTGAGCGCGCCGGCGATCGCGAGATCGGCCGGGAAGTCCACTTCCGCCCAGTCCATGCCCGCGATCGACACGGTGCCGACCGCCGGCGCGCTGTCGGCCGTGCCAGTGGCTGGGGCAGATTGGGCGATCGCGTGGATCGCCTTCAGATACCAGTTCAGCACCCCCTCCGGCGTCCGCATCATCGCATCCACCTGCGCGCGGAACAGGGCCGGGCCTGCGCCGGTGAAGGCCAGCATGCCGATCGACTCGGCATTGCTCTCCTGCGGCTCCAGCCGCTTGCCGATGGCGATCAGGCGGCCGTCGTTCGCGCGGTGCACCTTCATGTCGTCGGCGTCGTAGGCGTCCTTCACGTCGACCGTCACGGTGATCGGGCTCGTCGCCCCGGCGATCAGCGCCGCCACGATCGCCGGATCGATCAGCGTGTCGCCGTTCAGGATGATGAAGTCGCGGTCCATCGCCTCCCGCACGATCCAGCAGGAGCCGAGATTGTCCGCCACCTTGTAGAACGGATTGAAATGCGTCGTGATCGTCGGGCCGGAGATGCCGGCGAGCGCCGCCTCCACCTTCTCGGTGCGGAAGCCGGTGACGACGTGGATGTCGCCGATGCCGTTGGCGGCCAGCGCGGCGATCTGCCACTCGATCAGCGTTTTGCCGGCGAACGGGATCAGGCATTTGGGCAGATCGGCGGTCACGGGCAGCAGGCGCGAGCCCTGGCCGGCGCTGAGGATGATGGCGCGGGTGATGGCGGTCTGTGTCGTCATGGGGGCGGGCGGTTAGGCGCGAATTGTGGCGATATCGCGGGCGCGCCGGGCGAGGATCTCGCTGGCGAGCGCGTGATCGGCCGGCTTGTCCACATCGATGCACGCCTCCGCGATCGGCAGCTCGATCGCCGCCGCCGTCATGCCCAGCCGCCGCCCGGCGCGGACCAGCGCGCCGCGCAAGGTGAACAGCCTCAGCGCGACGCCGGCGAGGATCATCGGCCCGAACGCGCCGATCACGGTGCGGCCCTTCTTGCGCTGCTGCTCGATCGTCCGCCACAGGTTCACCGCCGTCAGCGCGCGCGGGGTGGCGAGCAGGAACAGGTTGGCGCCGGAATAGGCCCCGCCGCGAAAGCGCAGCCAGGTGCGGCGATTGTCCGGATAGGCCGCCAGCAAAGTGCGCCGCGCGACGAGGCCGACCGCCACGTCGGTGCCGGCGGCCAGCGCCGGCGCGATGAACGCATCCAGCATCGCCGCATCCAGCAGCGGGTGATCGGCGGTGGTGACGAGGAAGGGGAAGCCGGCCGGGTGCCGCGCCAGCGCCTCGGCGATCGCACCACTGACGGAACCGCCTGCCGCCTCCATCACGATATCGGGATGCGCCGCGATCCACGCCGTGTCCGGATGCGCGGCGAAGGCGTCCATCGCCTGGGAGAGCAGGATCACCCGGCCGATGCGCGGATGCTCCACCAGCGTGCGCGCCACCCGCGCCAGCATCGCCTCCCCACCGACGGGCACGAGCGCCTTGAACGGCACGCCGAACGCCGCGGCCAGCGGATCCACGCCGGGGCGATTGCCGGCGAGAAGAAGGGCGGTGAGGGGGATCACGCCTCGATCGTGTCCGCTCTGCCGCCGATCCGTCCCCAATCGACCCCGCGGGTGAAGTACATCACGGCCGCCAGCGCCGCGAACAACAGCAGCGAACCGTTCAGCAGCGAATAGGCCTCCAGCCCGAGCAGCACGTACAGCACGGCGTAGAGGCCGGCGAGCAGGCCGGCGACGGCGCCCGCTCGCCGCCAGCTGCCCAGCACCGCCGCCGAGTAGCAGGCGAGCAGGCCGACGATCGCCGCGCTGGCGATCACGTAAGCGGGCGTGAAGCCGAGTATCTCGGCAAAGGCGAGCAGCAGCACGAAGAACAGGATCAGCCCGCTGCCGACCAGCAGATAGGCCACGCCCGACACCGGCACGCCGGCGATCACATCGAACATCAGCAGGGTGAGGAAGGTGAAGCCGATGAACATGAAGCCGTACTTCACCGCGCGGTTGACCTCGGAGTAGAGGTTCACCGGATCGATCAGCGCCACCGTCACGCGATCGGCCGTGTCGCCCGCCTGCTCGTCGATCGAGACGACGGGCCGGTTGAGCGCGAGATTGCCGATCCGCCACCCGGCCGAGAAGCCGTGCGCGTCCACGTGCCGCGCCACGGGCAGGAAGCCGCCGACGAAAGACGGGTGCGGCCAGGACGACGCCACCTGCCAGCGCGTATCCTGCGCGGAAGGCAGGAGAGTGATCGAATCATGCCCGCGCATCGTGAAGGCGATGTCGAACGCGATCGGTCCGCCCGGCGGCATCGCGCCAAGCCGGCCGCTGAAGCCGCTGCCATCGGTGCTGCGCAGGCCGGAGCCCGGGATCAGCGGGATCGCGCGCCCGCCTACCCGCACCTGCGGGCGCGATCCGCCGAGGCCCTTGGCGCTGGAGATGCCGAAGCGGATCTCCGCCTCTCCCATGCGCAGGCTGGCGGGATCGATGTTCGACGCGGCGAGATCCGGCAGGCGGAAGCTGCCGCTGGCGCGCATCGCCGCCGAGTAGACGACCGCCTGGTAGATCGACCGCCGGCGCAGCTCGGGATCGAGCCGGGTCTCGAAGCGCACCTGATCCGGGGCGACGAACAATGCGCGATCCTGCGACTGCGCGCGCTTCACCGTGCGGCCATTCTCCTGCACCTCCGTCTCGACCATCTGCGAGAAGGGGATGACGAGGAACGGCCCGGCGAACTGCTGCGGCTGACCCCAGCCCTCGACGATCGATCCGCGCGCCGTCTCCGACTGGGACTGGCGATCGTAGACGAGCAGGTAGACCGCGAAGAGCGGGATGGCCAGCAGCAGCCCGAGCAGCACGGCCAACCCGAAGCGATAACCGGGCGAGCGTTCGCCGGAAGCGGGGCGGGGGAGGGGCATGCTAGCGCGTTTCGTCTTTCACAGCTTGGCCTTGATGCCGGCCTGGCGGAGCACGGCGTTGGCGGTGTGGCGTGACATGATGCGGCCATCTACCACGAACGGCCGCAGCGCGTGTGGACTTTGCCACACTTCATGGTCGCCCTTGCCTTGGCGCAGAAAGGTGCAGCCATGATCGCGCAGCAGCGCTTTCAGCCGGGCAGTATAGCCCTCGACCATCGCTCAGGCGGCTACGTCGAATTCGCGCTCGTGAAAGGCGGTGATGCGGATACGATGCGGGCCGGCGATGCGGGTTTCGTCGGCAATCTCGTCGGCATGTAGACGGAGAAGGTCCGGCAACATCGCTCCCGCCTTGGCTGCGAGTTCCTCGACGGTCTCGGCATCGGCGGCCAGGCCGGGTATGTCGCCATCGGCTGCGTACCAGACGTGCGCGTCAGGATCATATTCCGCCCTGATCGTCCAGTACGCCATGCCGTCCCGCCTTGATTATACCCTATCGCGAACCGACGATCGCCGCCGCGCTGCTCAATAGACCCGCGCCTTCGGCTTGATATACTCCGCTTCGTCGGTCAGCGTGTAGTCGTGCACGGGGCGATAGTCGATCGAGACGGCGCCCTGGTGGAACGAGACCAGGGTGTGCTTCATCCAGTTCTCGTCGTCGCGGTTCGGATAATCCTCGTGCATGTGGGCGCCGCGGCTCTCGTGCCGGTTGGCGGCGGAGTGCATCGTCACCACCGCCTGCGGCAGCATGTTGTCCAGCTCAAGGGTCTCGACCAGATCGGTGTTCCAGATCATCGAGCGATCGGTGATGCCGACATCCTGCAGGCTGGCGAACACGTCGTCGATCAGCCCCTGGCCTTCGCGCAGCAGCGCGGTGTCGCGGAACACGGCGCAGTGCTTCTGCATCGTGCGCTGCATGTTCGTGCGGATCTTCGCGGTGGGCGTGCCACCGGCGGCGTTGCGGTAGCGATCGAGCCGGGCGAGGGCGGCATCGTCCGCCGCCTTGTTGACGATGCCGTGCTTGCTGTTCGGCTTCACCAGCTCGGCGATGCGGAAGCCGGTGGCGCGGCCGAACACGACCAGATCGATCAGCGAGTTTGAGCCGAGCCGGTTGGCGCCGTGGACCGACACGCACGCCGCCTCGCCGACGGCGAACAGGCCCGGCACCACCGTGTCCGGATCGCCATCCTTCAAGGTCACCACCTCGCCATGATAGTTACACGGCACGCCGCCCATATTGTAGTGGACGGTGGGCGTCACCGGCAGCGGCTGGCGGGTGAGATCGACGCCGGCGAAGATCTTGCCCGTCTCGGTGATGCCGGGCAGCCGCTCGGCCAGCACCTTGGGATCGATATGGTCGAGGTGCAGGTAGATATAGTCGCCATGCTCGCCGACGCCGCGGCCCTCGCGCATCTCCATCGCCATGGAGCGGGAGACGACGTCGCGGCTGGCCAGATCCTTGGCGGAGGGGGCGTAGCGCTCCATGAAGCGCTCGCCGTCCTTGTTGGTGAGGTAGCCGCCCTCGCCGCGCGCGCCCTCGGTGATGAGCACGCCGGCGCCGTAGATGCCGGTCGGGTGGAACTGCACGAACTCCATGTCCTGCAGCGGCAGGCCGGCGCGCAGCACCATGCCGCCGCCGTCGCCGGTGCAGGTGTGGGCCGAGGTCGCCGAGAAATAGGTGCGGCCCGAGCCGCCGGTCGCCAGCACCACCGCGTGCGCGCGGAAGCGGTGGATGGAGCCGTCCTCCATGCAGAGCGCGATCACGCCCTTGCAGACGCCGTTCTCCATGATGAGGTCGAGCGCGAAATATTCGATGTAGAAGTCCGCGTCATATTTCAGGCTCTGCTGGTAGAGCGCGTGAAGCATGGCGTGGCCGGTGCGGTCGGCGGCGGCGCAGGTGCGCTGCACGGGCGGGCCGGCGCCCATGTTCTGCATGTGGCCGCCGAACGGGCGCTGGTAGATGGTGCCGTCGTCGTTGCGGCTGAACGGCACGCCGGCATGTTCCAGCTCGATCACCGCCGCCGGCGCCTCGCGCACCATATATTCGATCGCGTCCTGATCGCCGAGCCAGTCCGATCCCTTGACGGTATCGTACATGTGCCACGTCCAGTGATCGGGCGAGTTGTTGCCCAGCGACGCGGCGATGCCGCCCTGCGCCGCCACGGTGTGGCTGCGGGTGGGGAACACCTTGGTGATGCAGGCGGTCTTCAGGCCCTTCTCGGCGCAACCCATCGTGGCGCGCAGGCCCGACCCGCCCGCGCCGACGACGACCGCGTCATAGACGTGGTCGATGATCTTGTACGCGTCCATCAACCCTTCACCCCCATGAGCGCGATCTTCAGGATCGAGAAGATCGCCAGCGCCCCCCCGCCGACCGCGTAGAAATTGAGCGCCGCGATGGCCGCAACGCGGCTGGCATCGTCGTGCAGATAATCCTCGATGAACACCTGCAGGCCGATCTTCAGGTGCCAGAAGACCGAGACCGTCATCAGGATCAGCCCCACCGCGACCACCGGCTGCGACATCCACTGCACGATCGTCGCATGATCGTGCAGCGGCAGCCGGAACAGCGACACCACGAACCAGAGGACGAGGATCAGGTTGCCGGCGGCGGTAAGCCGCTGGTGCCACCAGTGCAGCGCGCCGTGCCTGGCCGAGCCGAGACCGCGGACGCGGCCGATGCCGGTTCCCGTACCCATCAGTGCATGCTCCCCACATAGACGGCCGCCCACAGCAGCAGCGTGACCGCCAGCGAGGCGACGATCGTGGCGGTGGCGAACGTCTTGTTCGTCTTCAGCTCGTACCCCGCGCCGGTATCCAGCACGAAGTGGCGCAGGCCGGAGAACATGTGCTGGAAGAAGGTCCACGTCAGGCCGATGCCGACGAGGTAGCCGAACCACGATGTCGCCACGCCGTAGAACGTCTCGTAGGCGGCGGGGCCGCTGGCGGCCGCCACCAGCCACCAGATGAAGATCACGCCGCCGCCGATGGCGTTCGCCGTGCCCGTCGCGCGGTGCAGGATGGAGACGAGCATGTGCGGCCCCCATCGCCAGATCGTGAGGTGCGGCGACAATGGGCGGGCGGCGTTACGGGCCATCGATGTCCCCCTGGATTGGACCTTTTGCTATGGTCCGTGTCTTTACCCGAACGTCGCCGGCTTGCAACCATCGCCGGTGCGCGGGCGCGGCCCTTACGGCCTCTTTACCATTGCCCGGCTAGGAACGCCGCACAGTCCCTCGATCGCGGAGCCGTTTCCGATCATGCAGCATGTCAGCCTGTCGCCGGCCACGGCACCCACCCCGGCGCCGCTGCTTGCCGAGGCCGAGGTCGCCCTCCGCCTGGCGCTCTACAATGGCGACGGGCGGTTCGAGCGCGACCTGCGCGCGCTCTGGAGCCGCGCCTCCGGCGTCATCATGGCGGCGAGCGAGGATTTCTACACCGGCGGCGCGGCCGGCATCCTCGCCGAGATCGGCGCGACCCGCCCGCACGACGCATCCTTGCTGGCGCGCGCCTCGATCGATCTGGTCGCGCGCAAGTTCGCCGGCCCGGTGGATGCGGCGTGGGTTCTGATGATCGCCGCGCAGGCGAACAGCCTGATGGCGATGCAGGTGCCCACGGCGGCCTTCTCGCGCATGCTCTCGCTGCACGCGGTCGCGATCCTGGATGCCCTGGCGGAGACGTTCGCGGCCGAGCCGGCGACGTTCCTGGCGGCGGCCAGGACGATGCAGCAGCTGAAGATCTTCGAGTGCGACGTGACGGCGGCGCAGATGGTGCTGGTGAGCCGGCGCGAGGCCACGGCCGAACTGGGCCAGCGCAGCGCTCTGTTCCGCGAGGAGATCGTCGGCGTGGTGGATGGGACGCTGGTCGGATCCGGCCGCCTGCGTGAGCAGACCGCCGAGGCGTCGGTCTCGGCGCGCGGGATGCTGGGCAAGGCATCGGAGGTGGCGGCGGCGGCCGAGCAGTCGGCGCTCGCCATGCGCGAGGCGGCGATGACCGCGGCGGGCCTGATCCGCGCGATCGAGGAGGCGCGCAGCGAGGTGGAGGTGGCCGCCGGTATCGCCACGCGGGCGGCGGGCGAATCGGCCCGCGCCGTGATCGTGTCGGAGGCGCTCAGCGATCATGCCAAGGCGATCGAATCGATCCTGGGCCTGATCCGCGACATCGCCGGGCAGACCAACCTGCTGGCGCTGAACGCCACGATCGAGGCGGCGCGCGCGGGCGATGCCGGGCGCGGCTTCGCGGTGGTGGCGCAGGAGGTGAAGAGCCTGGCGAGCCAGACCGCGCGGGCGACCGACGATATCGCCGCCAAGATCGCCGCCATCCAGTCCGCCACGCGGCAGACGCTGGACGCCAACGGATCGATCCGCGACACGGTGGGCGAGGTGCAATCCTCCGCCAACCGCATCCGCACGGCGATGGAGACGCAGGCGCAGACCGTGACGGCGATCACCGCCGCCGTGGACGAGACGGCGCTGGCGGCCGATTCCATGTCGATGACGATCGCCGCCATCCGCGCCGAGACGGAGGCGGTAGCTGGCGAGATCGATCATCTGGAGACCGGCTTCGGCGCGGTCGGCACGCAATTGTCGCGGCTGGAGGCGGCGACCAGCGCCTTCGTGGCGAAGATCGCCGCCTAGAACGGATCGACATCGAGCGGATCAAACCGCTCATCCTGAGGAGCCATTGAGCCTGTCGAACTGGCGTCTCGAAGGATCCTTCGAGACGGGTCTTCGCATGTCCGCTCAGCCTCTCCTCAGGATGAGCGGACGTGCACAGCTGAATGTCGATCCGCCTGGAGGGTCTATCCCTCGGCGCGTTCCCGCTCGTGATGGCGGATCACCTCGTCGATGATGAAGCGGAGGAACTTCTCGCTGAAATCGGGATCGAGGTTTGCGGATCGGGCAAGCTCGCGCAGCCGCCCGATCTGTGCCGCCTCGCGGCCGGGGTCGGCCGGCGGCAGCCCGCTCTGCGCCTTGTGGCGGCCCACCGCCTGCGTCACCTTGAACCGCTCGGCCAGGAGGAAGACGAGCGCCGCGTCGATATTGTCGATGCTCTCGCGATAGCCCTTCAGCGTGTCGTCGGTCATTCCGGCCTTGCCCCTCCCGCGGTCGCTGGCCTTTTCGGGGGGAGCGGGCGCCGGCGCAAGCCCCGCGCTTGCCTTTGCCGCATCGCCGCGCCACATCGCGCCCATGCCCGCCACGATCACACCGCTGCACCGGACCACGGCGCCCTCGCTCGATCCGATGATGGCGCTCGTCGCCGCCGACATGAACCGGGTGAACGAGGTGATCCTGGCGCGGATGCAGAGCGACGTGCCGCTGATCCCGGAACTGGCCGGCCACCTGATCGCCGGCGGCGGCAAGCGGATGCGGCCGATGCTGACGCTCGCCTGCGCGCGCCTGCTCGATTATGGCGGCACCCGCCACCACCGTCTGGCCGCCGCCGTGGAGTTCATCCACACCGCCACCCTGCTGCACGACGACGTGGTGGACGGATCCGGCCTGCGCCGGGGCAAGCGCACCGCCAACATCATCTGGGGCAACCCGGCCAGCGTGCTGGTGGGCGACTTCCTTTTCAGCCGATCGTTCGAGCTGATGGTGGAGGACGGATCGCTGCGGGTGCTGCGCATCCTCTCCAACGCCTCCGCCGTGATCGCCGAGGGCGAGGTGAACCAGCTGACCGCGCAGCGCCGGATCGACACCGGCGAGGCGCGCTATCTGGACATCATCGGCGCCAAGACGGCCGCCCTGTTCGCCGCCGCCTGCCGCATCGCCGCCGTCGTCGCCGAGCGGGAGGATGCGGTGGAACAGGCGCTGGACGCCTATGGCCGCAACCTGGGCATCGCCTTCCAGCTGGTCGACGACGCGATCGACTATGCCTCCGACGGCGCGACGATGGGCAAGGATGCCGGCGACGATTTCCGCGACGGCAAGGTCACGCTGCCGGTGATCCTGGCCAATGCGCGGGGCAGCGCGGAGGACCAGCGTTTCTGGAAGGACGCGATCGAGGGCCGCCGCATCTCCGACGAGGATCTCGCCCACGCCAACCGCCTGCTGCGCGAGACAGGCGCGATCGACGACACCCTGGCCCGCGCGCGCCACTATGGCGGCCGCGCCATCGACGCGCTGGGCGGCATCGGCGGCGGCAAGGCCAAGGCCGCGCTGGTGGAGGCGGTGGAGTTCGCGGTGGCGCGGGCCTATTGATCGCGGCCGTGCCGGTCAGGCACGCGACGGCCGGTCGGTGCCGAGCGTGCCGGGCTCGAACATCGGGATGGCGGTGATGACGTGCATGTTCCGATACGCCCGCTCGTGCCAGACGGCGGTGAAGGCCAGATAGGAATCCCACCGCGTGACGACCCCACCGCCGGTGGCGACGCGGATCTGAACGGGTGCGGACAGCTTGAACACCGGCGGCGCCAGCCGATCCGTCGTCCGGCGATAGAAGGCGTTGATCTGCGCGGCCGTGATGTCCGCGGTGAGGAGTTCCAGCACCGCGTGCACCTGCGCGGTAGCATCGATGAACGAGGTGTAGACTGGGATGCTCTTGTCCACGGTCGCCTTCTCGAAGCGCATCCGATCCATCAATTTGTCGTTCGTGATGCTGGCGTGTTTGGTGATGGCATGGCCGACGCCTTTTCCGTCCGGGTTCGGCCGATCCTTCGAACCCCAGAGGATCATCGAGACGTCCGAGAAGGTGAAGGGCTTGAAGATCATGCTTGCCTCCATCCGTCGGCCGATCGGCGCCGATGATGGACCATATTGAGACCGAACGCGATATCTTCGACGCGGAACTGGCCGCTTCCCGCTAGGCTGGCGGCACGCGCTTGCCCTTCGTGCGGCTGGTCAGGTGGATGCAGCGGCAGCGATCGCAGCGATACGGCCGGAGCGGCAGGCCTGTGCGGGCGGCCGTCGACAGCGCCGCCGCTTCCGAAGCGAAGCGCATCTTCCGGCGGCAGATGCTGAGGCGCGTGCGCATGACCGGACTTTCGCACGGCCCGCCTGCACAGGCCACCGCACTGTGCCGCCCGTCACGATGGGCGAAGCGGTCGCCGCCTTGGGCGGACGCGCCTAAGTGGCTAGGAGGGCAGGCGTGACCGACCTGCCGATCCATGCCGTGTTGCCCGATCTGCTCGCCGCCCTGCGCGCCGGGCCGAACGCCGTGCTGGTCGCCCCGCCGGGCGCGGGCAAGACCACGGCCGTGGCGCCGGCGCTCCTCGCCGAGCCGTGGTGCGGCGGGCAGGTGCTGCTGCTCTCGCCGCGCCGGCTGGCGGCGCGGGCGGCGGCCGAGCGGATGGCGGCGCTGGCCGGCGAGGCGGTGGGCGGCACGATCGGCTATGCGACCCGGCTCGACACGAAGCAGTCGCGCGCCACCCGCGTGCTGGTGCTGACGGAGGGCATCTTCCGCAACCGCATCCAGGCCGATCCCGAACTCGCCGGCATATCAGCCGTGCTGTTCGACGAGGTGCACGAGCGCAGCCTGGACAGCGACTTCGGGCTGGCGCTGGCGCTGGACGCGCAGGGCGGGCTGCGGCCGGACCTGCGCGTCCTCGCCATGTCCGCCACGCTGGACGGCGCGCGCTTCGCCGCCCTGCTGGGCGCGGCGCCGGTGATCGAGAGCGCCGGGCGCAGCCACCCCCTCACCTTGCGCCACATCGGTCGCGCCGCCGAGACGCGGATCGAGGATGCGGTGGCCTCCGCCATCCGCGCGGCGCTGGCGGACGAGGCGGAGGGCGATGTGCTGGCCTTCCTGCCCGGCGTCGGCGAGATCGAGCGCACGGCCGAGCGGATCGCCGGCCTGCCGCCGCACATCGCCATCCACCGCCTGCACGGCAGCCTCGATCCGGCCGAGCAGCGCGCCGCGATCGCCGCGCCGCCGACGGGCGTGCGCAAGATCGTGCTGGCCACCAGCATCGCCGAGACGAGCCTGACCCTGGAGGGCGTGCGCATCGTGATCGATTCCGGTCTGGCGCGCCGGCCGCGCTACGATCGCGCCGCCGGCCTCACCCGCCTATCCACCGAGCGCGTCTCGCAGGCGGCGGCGACGCAGCGGGCCGGGCGCGCCGCGCGGCAGGGGTCGGGCATCGCCTATCGGCTGTGGGAGGCGGCGGCGATGGCCAGCCTGCCGCCCTACGATCCGCCCGAGATACTGGAGGCGGACCTCTCCGCCCTGCTGCTCGATTGCGCCCTGTGGGGCGTCACCGATCCGGCGAGCCTGCGCTGGCTCGATCCGCCGCCACCCGCCGCCATCGCCGAGGCGCGGACGCGGCTGGCGGCGCTCGGCGCGATCGACGCGGACGGGCGGCCGACGCCGCACGGCCACGCCATCGCCGCGCTGCCGCTGCCGCCGCGCCTGGGCCACATGCTGGTTATGGCGGCGGCGCTGGGGTGGGCCGGCGCGGCGGCGGAGGTGGCGGTGCTGCTCTCCGAACGCGGCCTGGGCGGCGGCGATGCCGATATCGAGACGCGCGTCCGCCGCTGGCGATCGGAGCGGGGCAAGCGGGCGGATGCCGCCCGCGCGCTGGCGCGGCGCTGGCGCGGGCTGGTCGGTGGAGCGGCGGGCGCGGGTGCGCCAGGGGGCGGGGCGGGGGGCGGGGCGGGGGACGCGGAGGCGATCGCCGGCTGCGTCGCGCTCGCCTTTCCTGATCGCGTGGCGCGCCGGCGCGATGCGGCGGGCGAGGACTGGATCTCGGTCGGCGGGCGCGGCTTCCGTCTCGACCCCGCCTCGCCACTGGCACGCGCCGAGTGGCTGGCGGTGGCCGAGACGCAAGGGGTGGCGGCGCGCGCCCGCATCCTCTCGGCGGTGTCGATCGATCAGGCGCTGGTGGAGCGGCTGCTGACCGATCGGGTGGCGGCGGTGCGCAGCGTCTCCTTCGATCCGGCGACCGGCGGGGCGATCGCCCGGCGCGAGCGGCGGCTGGGCGCGGTGCGCCTCTCCGGCGGGCCGGACGACGCACCCGACGCGGCGGCGATCGTCGCAGCGCTGCTCGGCGGGGTGGCGGCGGGCGGCATGGGCCTGCTGCCCTGGCCAGAGGAGGCGCGCGCGACGCAGGCCCGCGCCGCCTTCGCCGCCGCGCATGGCGGCGCGGTGCCCGACATCTCCGACGCGGCGCTGGCGGAGTCGGCGGCCGGGTGGCTGCCGCCGCTGCTCGCCGGCCGCCGCCGGCTGGGCGACGTGGAGCCGGGGGCACTGGCGGGGGCACTGGACGCGATGCTCGGCTGGGACGGGCGGCAGGCGCTCGACCGACTGGCGCCGGCGCGCTTCGCCTCGCCCGCCGGCAGCAGCCACGCGATCGACTATGCGGCGGAGGGCGGCCCGGCGGTGGAGCTGCGCCCGCAGGCCCTGTTCGGCCTCTCCGCCCACCCGACGGTGGCGGGCGGGCGCGTTCCGCTGGTGCTGCGCCTCACCTCCCCCGCCGGCCGCCCGATCCAGACGACGCGCGACCTGCCGGGCTTCTGGGCGGGCAGCTGGGCGGCCGTGGCGAAGGAGATGCGCGGACGCTATCCGCGGCACCCCTGGCCGGACGATCCGGCGGCGGCCGACCCGACCTTGCGCACGAAGAAGGCGGCACAGCGCGGCTGAACCGTCCCGCTTCGGGACGGCCGAGACGGCGGATTGCCGCATCCCTTTGTTCTCGCTACCGATTGCTAGTTACATTGCGGGGGAGCGGAGCATGAAGCATATCGTGGCATTCGTGGCGGCCATGCTGCTGGCGGGGCAGGCCGAGTCGGCGGTGGTGATGCGCTCCTTCGCGCTCACGGCGACGCGCTTCGCCAATTTCTTCGGCGAGACGCCGCCGTTCGGCCAGCTTCGCGTGGACTTCACCGTCTCCTATGACGACACGGGCAACGGCTTCGTCGGCGCGCCGGATCGGTTCGCGGCGGTGACGGACGGCCAGCTCAACGCCGGCGCCTTCTCGGCGGCGCCCGCCTTCGGCTATTTCCAGCCGAACGCCTTCTCCACCTTCCCGCGCCTCGTGCTCGGCGGCGCGCTCAACGGCACCAACGTGCTGGTGAACCGCACCAACGACTTCTTCTTCTCGTTCGATGCGAGCGCGACCGGGCCGACCCCGGCGATGCTGAGCTTCACCGACGCCGACAGGAGCGTCGCCTTCCTCGCCAGCGACGCGGTGGTGTCGGTAGCGGCGGTGCCGGAGACCGCGACCTGGGCGATGATGCTGGCCGGCTTCGGCCTGATCGGCGCGATGCTGCGCCGGCGGCCGGTGCGCGCGCTCGCCTGATCCCGCCGGGTCAGCGCACCGCCGCCGCATAGAGCGCGATCGCCGCCGCGTTCGACACGTTCAGGCTCTCCACCTTCGGGCTGATCGGCAGCTTGGCCAGCTCGTCGCAATGCGCCTCGGTGTTGGCGCGCATGCCCTCGCCCTCGGCGCCCAGCACCAGCGCCGGTCGCGTCTCGCCCAGGGTCGCGCCGAGGGTGCGGGGAGCCGTGCCGGTGAGGCCGATGCGCCAGAAGCCGGCCTCGCCGATCTCGTCCAGCGCGCGGGCCAGGTTCACCACGCGCACCCACGGCACCACCTCCAGCGCGCCGGACGCCGCGCGGGCGAGCGCGCCCGATTCCGGCGGCGCGTGGCGATCCTGCGTGACGATGCCAAGCGCGTCGAACGCCGCCGCCGAGCGCAGCACGGCGCCGACATTGTGCGGATCCGTCACCTGATCCAGCACCAGCAGCGGCCGGCGATCGTCCCGCCCCAGATCGATGAGATCGCCCAGCCACATGTCGGGCAGGGGATCCACCTCGATCACCAGCCCCTGGTGCGGCGCGTCGTGCGGCACCAGCCGGCCGAGATCCGCGACATCGGCGAAGGTGACGGGCAGGGCCGGCGGCAGATCGAGCGCCGCCAGCGCCTCCCGCGTGCCCCACATCCGGCGCACCGTGCGGGCCGGGTTGGCGAGCGCGGCGATCACCGGGTGGCGGCCCCAGAAGCGCGGGCGATTGCCCGCCGGGGCGGACGGGCGTGACGATGGTCTCTGGCCTTTGCGCATGGCCGCGCCTTATCCATGCCGGACGTTGACAGGCAAGCGGCCATTCGCCATTGAGCCGCCTCGCTTCGGCGAGGCTCCCTTTGGACAGGTGGCCGAGTGGTTAAAGGCAGCAGACTGTAAATCTGCCCGTGCAAGCGTACGCTGGTTCGAATCCAGCCCTGTCCACCAAGACCCATCAGGAGCCGCGCCGCAGCGGCCACACCCAGCTGTGGGGCAAGCGGGCTGCGGGAGCCGAACAGGAGCCGCCTATGCCCGCCATCCGCATCGCCACCGAAGCCGATCTGCCGGCGATGAAGGCGCTGATGGCACTGGCGATCGACGTGCTGCAGCAGGATTTCCTCACGGCCGCGCAGGTGGTGGCCAGCCGGGCGGTGATGGGCCTCGATTCGCAGCTGGTGCGCGACGGCACCTATTTCGCGGTGGAGGAGGGCGGCACGCTGGCCGGCTGCGGCGGCTGGAGCCGGCGCGCCACCTTGTATGGCGGCGATCACTCGACGGCGCTGCGCGACGACGCGCTGCTCGATCCGGCGCGCGATCCGGCGCGGACCAGGGCCATGTACACCCACCCGGCCTTCACCCGGCGCGGCATCGGCCGGCTGATCCTGGCGCGGTGCGAGGCGGCCGCGGCGGCCGAGGGCTTCACGCGGATGGAGCTGATGGCGACGATGGCGGGCGTGCCGCTGTACCACGCCGCCGGCTATCGCGAGATCGAGCCGGTGACGAACCTGGTGGGCGACGTGCCAGTGCCGCTGATCCGCATGGGCAAGGCGATCGCCTGATCTGCGATCCCCGGCCTAAGCCGCCGTCAATACGTTGAACATACACCCCGGATGGCGGTTCGCGACAGGATATTACCATTGCGTTACCGGCCGTTTCCCGCCTGAATACGGGCAACGAGCAGGCATGGCGCACGGCGCCGCGCACCGAAAAAGGGGAAGATGCCAAGGCCCGAGACACGCGTGCCGCCGCGAGCGGCGCGCGGTTCGGTTGAGCCGCCCTGGGAGGGGTGGCGCGGACTGAAAGGGCATGCATGATCACCCGTCGCACCCTGTTGCATCGTATCGGCATGACCGCCGGGCTGGGCGCCACCTTCACCGCCATGCAGACGCTGGGCCTGATGAGCGAGGCCCGCGCCGACAGCGGCTTCGCGCTGCCCGCCGGCATCGGCAAGGGACGCCACGTGGTGGTGCTGGGCGCGGGCATCGCTGGCCTGGTGAGCGCCTATGAGCTGGAGCAGGCCGGCTTCCTCGTCACCCTGCTGGAAGCGCGCGGGCGCGTGGGCGGGCGGGCCTGGACGGTGCGGGACGGCGACCCGATCGAGATGGTGGGCGAGGCGACGCAGACGGCGCGCTTCTCCGACGGCATCTACTTCAACGCCGGGCCGGCGCGCATCCCCAGCTTCCACACCGGCCTGCTCGGCTATGCCGACCGCTTCCAGGTGCCCTTGGAGGTGGAGGTCAATTCCAGCCGCTCCGCTTATGTGATGGCCGACAATGGCAGCAAGCTGCGGATGCGCACGGCGATCAACGACATGCGCGGCCACATCGCCGAGCTGCTGGTCAAGGCGATGAACCAGGGCGCGCTGGACCAGACGATCACGGCGGCGGACAAGGCCAAGCTGATGCCGTTCCTGAAGCTGTACGGCGATCTGGACGAGCAGATGGCGTTCAAGGGCACCGAGCGATCGGGCTTCGGCCAGGCGCCGGGCGCCGGCGTCACCTTCGCCGCGCCGGGATCGGCGCTGCCGCTGGAGCAGTTGCTGGCCAACGAGCAGCTGCCCTTCACCCTGTTCGAAGACAATCTCTACATGCAGGCGACGATGTTCGAGCCGGTGGGCGGCATGGACCGCATCCATGCCGGTTTCGATCGCCACCTGCGGCGGCCGGCGATCCGCAACGCCGTGGTGCGCCAGATCCGCCAGACCGCCAAGGGCGTCGAGGTCGGCTATGTCGACAGCGTCAGCGGCGCGGCGACCAGCGTGGCGGCCGATTACATGGTCTGCACGATCCCGTTCAACGTGCTCGCCAAGATCGACAACAATTTCTCGCGCAAATACGCGCAGGCGATCGCCGCCGTGGTCTACGACAACTCCACCAAGGTGGCGTTCGAGAGCCCGCGCTTCTGGGAGAAGGAGCAGATCTACGGCGGCATCTCGTTCGTCGGCGGGCCGACCTCGCTGATCTGGTATCCCTCCGCCGGGCTGCACAGCGATCGCGGCATGCTGCTCGCCTGCTACAGCTCCGGCCAGCGATCGGCCGACTTCCAGAAGCGGCCGATCGCCGAGCAGATCGAGTTCGCCCGATCGGTGGTGGAGAAGCTGCATCCGGGGCATGGCGCCGATCTGGTCAACGGCGTCGCCGTGAACTGGAGCAAGGTGCCCTACAGCATGGGGCCGTGGCCGGACTGGAACGCCGGCAGCGCCAACGGGCGGCAGGAAGGCCATATCGATACGCCCGCCTTCCGCCTGCTGAACACGCCCGACAACCGCGTCTACTTCGCCAGCGCCGCGCTAAGCCAGACGCCGGGCTGGCAGGAGGGCGGCATCCAGTCCGCCCATCAGGCCGTGAAGATGCTGTCGGACAGGGTGGCGGCGCAGGCGCTGGCGGAGCCGGGGGCTCGGCGCGCGGCGGCCTAGTTCGGCGATCCTGTTGCAAGAATGACGCGCTTACGAATTAAAACTGTAAAGTATATTCATCTGGATTGATAGAATCACTCAAGACAAACACCATCCAGTTCCAGTCAGTGTAGCGCATTTGTGATCGGGATAGTTGGGCGATCGTCCGTAAGGCAGGGTGCTTTGCGCTCGAATATCACGCGACGTTCGTACTGCGTCTGCATTCTACTCACGCGAAATTGCAACCATAAGGATCGGGAGAGGCTCCTCTAGGCGATAACATAAGGGGGCCACATGATTAACAGCAAGACGATTTCCTATGGCGCGCTCGCCGTGGCGTGCCTGGTCGGCAGCCACGCCGCACATGCGGCCGAGATGCAGGTCGACAGCAGTTCCGCCGCGCCGGCGGCGGCCTCGGTCGAGCCGGACGGCAGTGAGATCATCGTCACCGGCACCCGCGCAACCGGCATCACCGCCGCCGAGAGCGCGGCGCCGATCAAGGTGCTCGGCGCCGAGACGCTGCAGCATGTCGGCCAGCCGAACCTCAACCAGGTGTTGACCCAGCTGGTGCCGTCGTTCACCGCGCAGGCCTTCGGCGGCGACACCGCGAACCTGACGCTCTCCGCCCGGCTGCGCGGCCTCAGCCCGAACCACACGCTGGTGCTGGTGAACGGCAAGCGGCGCCACGGCACCGCGAACCTCGCCGTGCTCGGCGGACCGTATCAGGGCGCGGCCACGGCCGATCTCGATCTGATCTCGCCTTCCTCCATCTCGCGCATCGAGGTGCTGGAGGACGGCGCCGCCGCGCAATATGGCTCCGATGCCATCGCGGGTGTCATCAACATCATCCTGAAGGACGATGACGAGGGCGCCAGCGGCTACGCCACCGCCGGCAAGAACTACAAGGTGGGCGGCGATACCTATGCCGGCACCATCCACCTGGCCACCAAGCTGGGCGAGGGCGGGTTCGTGAACGTCACCGCCTTCCACCGCTTCCACGATTTCACCCAGGTCGGTGGTCTCGACCGGCGCGTCACGGATACGAGCGGCACGCTGCTGCCGCTCGCGGCACCCGGCCTCTACGGTATCAACGCCACCCAGCGGGCGCTCTATCCGGGCATCCCCGGCTTTCCGTTCGTCAACCGGATCAGCGGCGACGCCCGCTCGCACCTGACGAACGCGCAGTATAACGCCGGCTATGATTTCGGCGACATCCAGCTCTACAGCTTCGGTTCGTACAGCCGCCGCATCGCCAGCGCCTACGAGAATGTCCGCGTGCCGACCCGCGTGTCCCGCGTCGTCAACGGGGTCACGATCTATCCCTTCCCGAACGGCTTCAACCCGCGCGAGAAGATCCGCGAGGAGGATTATTCCGGCACCGGCGGCGTCAAGGGCGAGATCAGCGGCATCCGCTACGACCTGAGCTACACCTATGGCGAGGACAAGAACTCGATCTTCACGGTGGATTCTGCCAACGCCTCGCTATACGCCGATACCGGGCTGACGCCGCGAAACTTCTACGACGGCTTCTTCCGCGCGACCGAGTGGACCGTGAACGCGGACTTCAGCAAGGAGTTCGACGTCGGCATGGCCGGGTCGCTGAACGTGGCGGCGGGCTACGAGCACCGCAAGAACACCTACCAGATCGGCTCGGGCGACCCGCTATCCTACTATAAGGAGGGCGGCCAATCCTATCCGGGCTTCCGCCCGTCGGACGCCGGCCGCAACACGCGCAACAACGAGGCGGTGTATCTCGACATCGCGGCGCTGCCGATCGAGGGCCTGAAGGTGGACGGCGCCGTCCGCTACGAGCATTATTCGGACTTCGGCGGGACGACCAACTACAAGGGCACCGCACGCTACGACTTCTCGGACATGTTCGCCCTGCGCGGCACGGTGGCCACCGGCTTCCGCGCACCCACGCTGGCGGAGGGCTTCTACTCGGCGACCAACGTCGGCCCGACCACGGCCTTCGTCCAGCTGCCGGCCAACTCGGCGGCGGCCAAGCTGCTCGGCTTCAACAATTTGCGGCCGGAGAAGTCGACAAACTTCAGCCTTGGCACGGTGATCCGCCCGGTCGACCGCCTCACCGTTACGATCGACGCCTACCAGATCCGTATCCGCAACCGCATCCTGGGTTCGGGCACCATCTACAGCGGCGGCGGCGCGACCAACTACGATCTCGTCCGTCAGGCGATCGTCGCCAACGGCAACGTGCTGGATCCGCAGGTGACGCAAACCGGCGTGAACCTGTTCACCAACGGCGCGACCACCCGCACGCGCGGCATCGATCTCGTCGCCAGCTACCTCACCGATTTCGGCGATGCCGGTACCGTCAACTGGACCCTGTCCGGCAACTATAACAAGACGACGGTGCGCAGGATCGGCACCGGCCCGACGCTGACCGGCGTCGTCGCCTCCACCGGAGCCACCGTCACGGCGCCGATCGCCCTGTTCGACGCCATCTCGATCAGCAACCTGGAGGACGCGTCGCCGAAGGTGAAGTTCATCGCCTCCGCCTTCTACACGCTGGACAAGTTCTCGGCGACGTTGCGCGGCACGGTCTACGGCAAGAGCTCGAACCTGGCGAGCCCGGACGGCGGCACCTTCTACGAGCAGAAGATCAAGACGGCGTTCATCGGCGATATCGAGCTGAACTACAAGCTGACGAGCAACTTCGAACTGTCTGCCGGCGCGAACAACGTGTTCAACAAGCGGCCGCCGACAGTGAAGCTGGTGCCGGGCACGACCAACTTCACCCTCGTCAACGGCGGCAACCAGCTCGATGCGCCGCTGACGTTCAGCCCCTACGGCATCAACGGCGGCTATTATTATGCACGCGTGAACTTCTCGTTCTAAGAGGCGCATGCGGGGCGGGCCGGCCGGCTCGCCCCGTTCGCCCGTCCACCGGAGAGACTGCCATGACCCGCACCTGTTTCCTCGCCGCGGTGCTGCCGCTCGCCTTCGCGCTGGCGGCGCCCGCTGCCGCCGCGCCGGCCAAGGCGCCCGGCGCGATCGTCCGCCACGCCAACACGCCGCCGGGGTTGATCCTGCAGGGCGTCACCGTGCCCGCCGGCACCGAGACGCTCTACCTCTCCGGCCAGCTCGCCTCGCCGATGGAAGCATCGAAGGCGAAGCCGCCGGCATCGCTGACGATGGACGATTTCGGCGACACCAAGACGCAGACGATCAGCATCTTCACGAAGATAAAGGGCATATTGGCCGCGCAGGGCTATGCCATGTCGGACATCATCAAGCTGACGGTGTTCGTGGCGGCCGATCCGAAGATGAGCGGCAAGATGGACTTCGCCGGCTTCAACGACGGGTTCAAGATGTTCTTCGGCACCGCCGACAATCCGAACACGGTCGCGCGATCGACGGTGCAGGTGGCGGCGCTGGCCGGCCCGAACTTCCTGATCGAGATCGAGGCGATCGCCGCCAAGGTGAAGTGAGGACGCGGCGGGCGGGTGGCGGTATCGCCCCCGCCCGCCGGTCGCTCACGATCCGACGACGCGGATCGCGGTCTCGCCGGCGGCGAGGCGCTGGTCGATCTGGATGCGGGCATCGGTGAGCGCGCGATCGTAGCAGCGGCCATAATCGGCCGGCGGACGCACCGTCCACAGCGAACGCTTGCCGCACACCGTGCCGGCCGCCACTTTCAGCCGGTTCTCCAGCCTGTCGCGGCCCTGGGCGGAGGCGAGATCGAGATCGCCGAACCGCAGCAGGCGGGACTGGGTCTCGAGGCCCTGAGCGGCCGCGCCGCGCACCTGGATCTGCGGATCGGCCTGCGCCGCCGTGGCGAGACCGGCCGCCACGATCAGCCCGGCGACGAGCCGGGCCGGCCGGCGCAGGCGCGCCGCCGTCATCGAATAGGACATCATCATTCTCCTGCGCGCCCGGCCACCGCAGCGGCAACCGGGATCGTTGTTCCACCCGGCGGCGGAGGGTTTTCTCCTGCCGACGGGCGCGTCGCTTCTACGCCCGTGCCCCCGCCGGTGCAACGCGCGCGGGCGGGCGAGGCGGATTGCCATCCGGCGTCACCTGGCCGAGAAGGCGGGATGCCGGCGGATCGGGCCGGACGGCAGGAGGTGTACTTGGCATGTTGAAAACGCTCGCTCTGCTGACCGGTGTCGCGATGCTGGCCCCGGCCGTCGCGGCGCCGCCGGCGTTCGACACCGCCCGCGTGAGCGAGGATGTGCGCACTCTCTCCAGCGACGCGTTCGAGGGGCGGGCCCCGGCGACCCCGGCGGAGACCCGCACGATCGACTATCTGGTCGCGCGGATGAAGGCCGCCGGCCTCCAGCCCGGCGGCGACATGGCCGGCAAGGCGCGCGGCTGGACGCAGGACGTGCCGCTGCTCAAGTCGGACATCGCCGGCGACGCGCGGATCAGCCTGACCACGAAGGGCGCCACGCGGCCGCTGACGCGCGGGCAGGAGATCGCCGTGCGCGCGGCGCTCACCGGCGATACGCGGGTGGCGATCAAGGACGCGCCGCTGGTGTTCGTGGGCTACGGCGTGAAGGCGCCCGAGCGCCGGTGGGACGACTTCAAGGGTGTCGACCTGCGCGGCAAGATCATGGTCGTGCTGGTCAACGATCCCGATTTCGAGGGCGGCGAGGGCGATTTCGGCGGCAAGGCGATGACCTATTATGGCCGCTGGACGTACAAATATGAGGAAGGCGCGCGCCAGGGCGCCGCGGGCGTGCTCGTGATCCACGAATATGAGCCCGCCTCCTACGGCTGGGCCACCGTGGCCAATTCGAACGGCAACACGATGTTCGACATCGTCCGCGCCGATCCCAAGGCGGCGCACGCGCCGCTGGAGGCGTGGATCCAGCGCGATCTGGCGGTCGATCTGTTCCGCGCGGCCGGGCTGGATTTCGAGGCGGCGAAGCAGGCGGCGAAGCGGCGCGACTTCAAGCCCGTCCCGCTCGGCACCACTCTCTCCGCCGATTATGCGGTGAAGCCGGAGCGGATCGTCTCGCACAACGTGATCGGCCGCCTGCCCGGCGCGAAGCACCCGGACGAGACGGTGATGTACTCGGCCCACTGGGATCATCTGGGCATCGGCCAGCCGGACGCGCGGGGCGACCGCATCTACAATGGCGCGAGGGACAATGCCTCAGGCATCGCGATGCTGCTGGAGCTTGGCCGCGCCTTTGCCGCCGCACCGCGCACCGATCGCTCGATCGCCTTCCTGGCGGTGACGGCGGAGGAGAAGGGGCTGCTGGGATCGGAATATTATGCGGCGAACCCGGTCTACCCGCTGGCGACGACGGCGGGCGTGATCAACATGGATTCGACGATCGGCTACGGCCCCGCCCGCGACTTCACGATATCGGGCGTCGCGAAGCTCGATCTGCTGGACATGCTGGTGGCGGAAGGCAAGCGGCTGGGCCGCAGCTACACGCCCGATCCGCGCGCCGGCGAGGGCAGCTTCTACCGATCGGATCATTTCTCCTTCGCCAAGCAGGGCGTGCCGGCGATCTCGTTCGGCAACGGGCGCGATCTGGCGCAGGGCGGCGTCGCGCGAGGCAAGGCGCTGGCCGAGGCCTATACGCGCGATCGCTACCACCAGCCCGCCGACGAGTGGAGCGCCGACTGGGACATGGGCGGCGTGACGCCCGACCTGACCCTGCTCTACGATCTGGGCCGCAGCCTGGCGGACGGACGCGCCTGGCCGGGCTGGAGCGCCGATTCCGAGTTCGCCGCCGCGCGTGCGAGGACGGCGGCGCAGCGGCGGTAGCGGTCGGTCGGTCCGGTGCGCTACTTCATGTTCTGGGTCACGTTGTTGAACGTCTTGCGCAACTGCGTGCCGAGCGCGGACATGGTGCTGATCGCGGCGACGGCGATCAGGGCGGCGACGAGACCATATTCGATGGCCGTCGCGGCGCGATTGTCACGTAACAACGTGAGAATATGATGCATATATCCGTCCTGACCGCTGTATTTGCCCCGGCCGTGGCTTATCGTGGACAGGTCTTGAAAGATAATGAACAGATGATTTTACAATCTGGCACGAACAAGCGGGAGTTCCGATGACGGACACGGTGGATACCGACTTCAAGCTCGCCATGCGGCGACTGGCGACCACGATCGCGATCATCACCGGCGGCACTGGCGACGACTGGACGGGCATGGCGGCGACCGCCGTCACCTCCGTCACCGCCGATCCGCCGACGATCCTTGTCGCGGTGAACCGCAATGCCAGCATATCGCCGGTGCTGTCTGCCGATCGCCGTTTCTGCGTGAACCTGCTGGCGGAGCGGCATGCCGATCTGGTCGGCGTGTTCAGCGGCAAGAAGAAGGGGCTCGCCCGCTTCGAGGATGGCGGCTGGGTGGCCTCGGCCAACGGCCTGCCGGTGCTGCCGGACGCCGTCGCCAGCCTGGAATGCCAGACGACCTTGACCCTGGAGGTGGCGACCCACACGCTCTTCATCGGCGAGGTGCTCTCCGTCTGCAACCATCCGACGATCGATCCGCTGATCTGGGTGGATGGCGGCTTCGCGTCGGCAAGGGCGCTCGCCTGAGGCGGGCCGGCGGCAGGGTGGCGATGCGGCGGCCGATCGCGAGCCTGCTGCTGGCCGCAACCGCGTGCGGGGCGGCCGCCGCGCCGCCGGTGGCGGAGCGTTCCATCGCCGACCTCGCCGCGCAGATGGCGGCCGGCACCTCCAGCACGGCGATCACGCGGGCCTATCTGTCGCGGATCGCGGCGATGGACCGGCGCGGCCCGGCGCTGCACGCGGTGATCGCGATAAACCCCTCGGCGTTGGCGGAGGCGCGGGCCAGCGATGCGCGGCGCCGCGCCGGCCGGCCGATCGGCCCGCTGGACGGCGTGCCGATCCTAGTGAAGGACAATATCGAGACGGCGGACGGCACCGCGACCACCGCCGGCAGCCTCGCTTTGGCCGGCAACGTCCCCCGCCGCGATGCGCCGGTGGTGGCACGGCTGCGGCGGGCGGGCGCGGTGATCCTGGGCAAGACCAACCTCTCCGAATGGGCGAACATCCGCTCGACCGCATCGATGAGCGGGTGGAGCGCGGTCGGCGGGTTGGTGCGCAACCCCTATGTGCTCGATCGCACCGCCTGCGGTTCGTCCAGCGGGTCGGGCGCGGCCGTCGCGGCCAGCTTCGCGGCGGCGGCGCTGGGCACGGAGACGGACGGGTCGGTGATCTGCCCGGCATCGATGAACGGGCTCGTGGGGCTGAAGCCCACCGTCGGCCTGGTCAGCCGCACGGGGGTCGTGCCGATCAGCCACAGCCAGGACACGCCGGGGCCGATGGCGCGCAGCGTGCGCGACGTGGCGATCCTGTTCTCAGCGATGATCGGCAGCGACCCGGCCGATCCGGCGACCGCGCAGGCCGGCGCGCACGCCCGCGATCATGTCGCCGCGCTGCGGCTGGACGCGCTGAGGGGCCGGCGCATCGGCGTGGTGCGGCCGAAGATGCCGGCGGAACTCGCCAACCGCTTCGAGGCCGCGCTGGGCGTGCTGCGCGCGCAGGGGGCGACCCTGGTCGAGGTCGCACCGCCGGCCCGCACCGGCCTGGGCGATGCCGAGACGCTGGTGCTGCAGACCGAGCTGAAGACCGATCTCGCCGCCTATCTGGCGACGACCCCACCGGCGGTGACGGCGCGCACGCTGGAGGCGCTGATCGCCTTCAACGTCGCCGAGGCGGCGCGCGAGATGCCCTATTTCGGGCAGGACGTGTTCGAGGAGGCGGCCAGGACGAAGGGCACGGACGATCCCGCCTACCGGGCGGCGCGCGCGGCATCGCTGCGGCGGGCCGGCGCGGAGGGGATCGACGCGATGCTGCGGCGCGCGGGCGCCACGATCATCGTCCAGCCGAGCTACGGGCCGGCGTGGCCCAGCGATCCCGTCTATGGCGATCAGTATGACGGGCCGAGCGCCAGCCAGCTGCCCGCGATCGCCGGCTATCCGCACCTCACCGTGCCGATGGGGCTGGTGCGCGGGCTGCCGGTGGGCCTCTCGTTCATCGGCCCGGCTTATGGCGAGGCGGACCTGCTGGCGGCCGGCTACGCCTATGAGCAGGCGAGCCACGCCCGCACGCCGCCGCATTATCTGAAGACGCTCACGCCCGACTGAGCGGGGGATGGGTCTCCTCCAAAGACAGGCGGCGTCGAAAGCGGGCCTTTAGACGGCAAAGCTACATCTGCCTTCCGCCCTTGCGGCGGAGCGACGACATGGCGGGGCATGATCCATTCGCCGGAATCCGCGACGCCCGTGCCGTCCGCCCCGCTCACCCACCTCCAGCGGCTGGAGGCGGAGAGCATCCACATCCTGCGGGAGGTGGTGGCGGAGGCGGAGCGGCCGGTGATGCTCTACAGCGTGGGCAAGGACAGCGCGGTGATGCTGCATCTGGCGCGCAAGGCCTTCTACCCCGCGCCGCCGCCGTTTCCGCTGCTGCATGTCGACACGACGTGGAAGTTCCGGGCGATGTACGAACTGCGCGACAAGGCCGCGGCCGAGGCGGGGATGGAGCTGATCGTCTATCGCAACCCGGAGGCCGAGCGGCTGGGGATCAACCCGTTCGATCATGGCGCGGTGCATACCGACATGTGGAAGACCGAGGGGCTGAAGCAGGCGCTGGACAAATACGGCTTCGACGCCGCGTTCGGCGGCGCGCGGCGCGACGAGGAGAAGAGCCGCGCGAAGGAGCGCATCTTCTCGTTCCGGTCGGCCGCCCATGGCTGGGATCCGAAGAACCAGCGGCCGGAGCTGTGGAACCTCTACAATGCCCGCAAGGCGAGGGGGGAGAGCATCCGCGTCTTCCCGATCTCGAACTGGACCGAGCTCGACATCTGGCAGTACATCCATCTGGAGGGCATCCCGATCGTGCCGCTCTACTTCGCGGCGCCGCGGCCTACGGTGGAGCGCGACGGGATGCTGCTGATGGTGGACGACGATCGCTTCCCGCTGGCGCCGGGCGAGGTGCCGGTGGAACGATCGATCCGCTTCCGCACGCTCGGCTGCTATCCGCTGACGGGTGCGGTGGAGAGCGCGGCGGCTACCCTGCCGGAGGTGATCCAGGAGATGCTGCTGACCACCACCAGCGAGCGGCAGGGCCGCGCGATCGACAAGGATGCCGGCGGCGCGGGCATGGAGAAGAAGAAGCAGGAGGGATATTTCTGATGGGCCTGATGAATTCGCGCAGAGACGCGGAGGCGCAGAGGGGATCTTCCGCGCCGCAGGCATTGCGACCCTGCCGCAACCACCACGTGGAAAGGCTCAAGAATCCGGTTGCGGCTTCGCCGCGCGCCGATCGTCTCTGCGTCTCCGCGTCTCTGCGCGCATTTCTGCCGCTGACCGTGGCGGATCGCGCCTGACATGTCCGACATCGTCACCCCCTCCGCGTATGAAGTCGATACCCTCGTCGCCGAGGATATCGACGCCTATCTGGTGCAGCACCAGCACAAGAGCATGTTGCGCTTCATCACCTGCGGATCGGTGGACGACGGCAAGTCCACGCTGATCGGCCGGCTGCTGTACGATTCGAAGATGATCTTCGAGGATCAGCTGGCGGCGCTGGAGGCGGACAGCCGGCGGGTCGGCACGCAGGGGCAGGAGATCGACTTCGCGCTGCTGGTGGACGGGCTGGCCGCCGAGCGCGAGCAGGGCATTACGATCGACGTCGCCTACCGCTTCTTCGCGACGAGCACGCGCAAGTTCATCGTCGCCGACACGCCGGGGCACGAGCAATATACCCGCAACATGGTGACGGGCGCCTCCACCGCCGACCTCGCCGTGATCCTGATCGACGCGCGCAAGGGGGTGCTGACGCAGACGCGGCGGCACAGCTACCTCGCCCACCTGCTCGGCATCCGCCATCTGGTGCTGGCGGTGAACAAGATGGACCTGATCGGCTACGACCGGGCGCGCTACGAGGAGATCGTGGCGGACTACACCGCCTTCGCGCAGAGCATCGGTATCGCCGGCTTCACGCCCATGCCGATCTCCGGCTTCAAGGGCGACAACATCACGAGCGCGAGCGTCAACACGCCCTGGTATGACGGGCCGACCTTGATGGCGCATCTGGAGACGGTGGAGGTCGCCGGCCAGGCCGATCGCGCGCGGCCGTTCCGCATGCCGGTGCAGTGGGTCAACCGGCCGAACCTGGATTTTCGCGGCTTCGCCGGGCTGATCGCCGGCGGCACGGTGCGGCCGGGCGACGCGGTGCGCATCCTGCCTTCCGGCCGGACGAGCAGCGTCGCGCGGATCGTCACGCTGGACGGCGACCTGGACGCGGCGGTGGCCGGCCAGTCCGTCACCCTCACTCTTGCCGACGAGGTCGACTGCTCGCGCGGGGACGTGATCGCCGCCGCCGATGCGCCGCCGGAAGTGGCCGACCAGTTCGAGGCGACGATCGTGTGGATGGCGGACGAGCCGCTGCTGCCGGGCCGCGCCTACTGGCTGAAGCTTGCCACGCAGACGGTGTCGGCAACGGTGCAGGAGCCGAAATATGCCGTCAACGTCAACACGATGGAGCATCTGGCGGCCAAGACGCTGGAGCTGAACGGCATCGGCGTGGCGACGGTCGCCACCGACCGGCCGATCGTGTTCGCGCCCTATGCCGAGAGCCGCACGCTTGGCGGCTTCATCCTCGTCGACAAGCTGACCAACGCCACCGTCGCCGCCGGGCTGCTGCATTTCTCGCTTCGCCGATCGCAGAACGTCCACTGGCAGGCGCTGGATGTGGACCGGGAGACGCATGCCGACCTGAAGAACCAGAAGCCGGCGGTGCTTTGGTTCACCGGCCTGTCGGGCGCGGGCAAGTCGACCATCGCGAATCTCGTCGAGAAGAAGCTGGTGCGGATGAACCGCCACACCTTCCTGCTGGACGGCGACAATGTCCGCCACGGGCTGAACAAGGATCTCGGCTTCACCGATGCCGACCGCGTGGAGAATATTCGCCGGGTGGGTGAGGTGGCGAAGCTGATGACCGATGCCGGGCTGATCGTGATCACCGCCTTCATCTCGCCTTTCCGTGCCGAGCGCGGCATGGTGCGGGCGATGATGCAGCCGGGCGAGTTCATCGAGATCCACATCGATACCCCGCTGGCCGAGGCGGAGCGGCGCGACGTGAAGGGGCTCTACAAGAAGGCGCGCGCCGGCGCGCTCGCCAACTTCACCGGCATCGACAGCCCCTATGAGGCGCCCGAGGATCCCGAGATCCGCATCGACACCACCGCGATGACGCCCGAGCAGGCGGCCGACGCGATCGTCGCGCGGCTGATCCCGTGAGCGAGGCGACCGTGCCCGACCTGGACGACGATACCGCGCTCGCCCGCCATGTCGCCGAGACGGCTGGCGAGATCCTGCTGACGCTGCGGCGATCCGGCCTGTTCGCCGGCCGCGCGCTGGGCCAGGCGGGCGATCGTGTCGCCAACGCCTTCATCGTCGAGGCGCTGAAGGCGCGGCGGCACGAGGACGCGATCCTCTCGGAAGAGGAGAAGGACAGCGAGGCGCGGCTTTCCGCCCGGCGCGTGTGGATCGTCGATCCGCTGGACGGCACGCGCGAATATGGCGAGGGACGCAGCGACTGGGCGGTGCATGTGGCGCTGGCGGTGGACGGCGCGGCCACGCTGGGCGCGGTGGCGCTGCCGGCTCTGGGGCTCACGCTCTGCTCAGGGCGGTGCCCGCCCGTGCCGGAGACGCCGCCGCGCCTGCGCATGCTCGTCAGCCGCACCCGGCCCGCGAAGGAGGCGGTGGCGGTGGCCGAGGCGCTGGGCGCGGAGCTGGTGCCGATGGGGTCGGCCGGCGCCAAGGCGATGGCGGTGGTGCGCGGCGAGGCCGACATCTACCTCCACACCGGCGGCCAGTATGAGTGGGACAATTGCGCCCCCGTCGCCGTCGCCCAGGCCGCGGGCCTGCACGTCAGCCGCATGGACGGCTCGCCGCTGGAGTATAACCGGCCGGATACCTACCTGCCGGACCTGCTGATCTGCCCACAGCATCTGGTGCAGCGGGTGCGGGAGGCGCTCGCCGCGATCGGCTGAGCGGTTTCCCGGCAGGTGCGATCACCTGCCGGCTCGGAAACCGCGACAAACAAAGTAAATCGCCGGCCTGAGCGCGCCCGGCGGTCAGCCGGCGGCCAGCGCGGCGATCACCGCGTCGCCCATCTCCCGCGTGCCGATGGTGCCGCCCAGGTCGCGCGTGCGGGCGCCGCCGTCGAGCGCCGCCGACACCGCGGCCACCAGGCGCGCGGCGAGATCGGCCTCGTCGAGCGACAATTGCAGCGCCATTGCCAGCGACATGATTGCGGCGAGCGGGTTCGCCACCCCCTTTCCGGCGATATCGGGCGCGGAGCCGTGGATCGGCTCGTAGAGCCCCGGCGTGCCGGGCGCGCCGAGCGCGGCGGAGGCGAGCATGCCGATCGAGCCGCTGAGCATCCCGGCCTCGTCGGAGAGGATGTCGCCGAACAGGTTGTCGGTCAGCAGCACGTCGAACTGGCGGGGATTGTGGACGAGCTGCATCGCCACATTGTCCGCCAGCATGTGGCTCAGCGCCACGTCGGCATAGTCGCGCGCGTGAAGATCGGTGACGACCTCGCGCCACAGCAGGCCGCTGTCCATCACGTTCGACTTCTCGGCCGAGCAGACGCGGTTGCCGCGCCGGCGGGCGAGATCGAAGGCGGTGCGGGCGACGCGCTCGATCTCGGCGGTGGTGTAGACCTGGGTGTCTATGCCGCGCCGGCTGCCGTCTGGCAGGGTCTCGATGCCCTTGGGCTGGCCGAAATAGACGCCGCCGGTCAGCTCCCGCACGATCATGATGTCAAGCCCGCGGACGACCTCCGGCTTCAGCGTCGAGGCGTCGATCAGCGCATCGAAGCACTGCACCGGGCGCAGGTTGGCGAACACCTGCATCGCCGTGCGCAGGCCGAGCAGGCCGGCCTCCGGGCGGATCGCGCGGGCGACGCCGGACCATCGCGGCCCGCCGACAGCACCCATCAGCACCGCATCGCTGGCGAGCGCCGCGTCGCGCGCCGCATCCGTCAGCGGCACGCCGTGCGCGTCGATCGAGGCGCCGCCGAACGCCGCCTCGGCCACTTCCAGCCGCAGCCCGGCATGATCGGCGAGCCAGGCGACCACGCGCCGCACCTCGGCGGTCACTTCCGGTCCGATCCCGTCTCCCGGCAGCAGCAGCAGCGTCTTCATCGTCGTCCCCGTCGGCCTCTGGTCGGGGGCGACTTATGCGCTCGCGCGGGCGCGCGCCACCCGCTTTCGCCACGGCCATGCCGGCGCGCCGCGCGTCTTCCTTGTGTCGAGCGAAGTCGAGGCACGCCTCTCCCGTCGACGTCGTCCCTCGACTGCGCTCGGGACAAGGCGCTCTGCCGCGCTCGGAACAAGGCCGCCGTCTAGAACGTCACCTTCAGGGTGGCGCCGTAGGTGCGCGGATCGGCCGGCTGGCCGACGATCAGGCCGGTGTTGCCGGATTGCGTGGCGAGCAGCTCATAGTAGTTCTTGTCGAACACGTTGCGCACCCAGCCGAACAGATCCCAGCCATCCTGCACGCGGAAGCCGGCGCGCACGTTGGCCAGCGCGTAGCCGGCGACGTCGGTATAGGCGGAGCGCGAAGGATTGGACGAGAATTTGGAGCGGTAGCTGCCGTCAATGCCGAGATACGCCTCGCCGTCCGCGCCGACCAGGCGGGTGGGCAGCGCATATTCGCCGCCGAACGAGGCCGCCCACCTAGAGATGCCCGGCAGCCACTGGCCGGAGATGTTGCAATTGGCCGGGCTGACGCCGCCGGGGGTGCCGGGCGCGCTGGGCGTGGCGCCGGTCGATCCGCCGGAAAGCTCGGGCGGGCAGGGCGCATCGGTGAACTTCACATATTCGTGATCGTTGAAGGTGCCGCTGGCATAGAGGCTGAGACCGTCGACCGGCCGCGCGGAGAAGTCCGCCTCGAAGCCGCGCACGCGCACCTTGTCGGCATTGGCCAGGTAGCCGCGCAGCACGCCGAGCTGGCCGTTGGTGACGGTGGCCTGATAGTCGCTGATCTCGGTCCAGAAGCCGGACAGGTTCAGGGTCGCCCGGCGATCGAAGAACTGGGTCTTAAGGCCGATCTCGTAATGGTTGACCTTCTCCGGCTTCACGCTGCCGGCGCTGAGGATCGGGTTGTTGCCCGCATCCAGCGGCAGCCCGGAAAGGTTGATGCCGCCCGATTTAAAGCTGCGCGCATAGGTGGCGTAGGCCAGCACGTCGCGCGTCACGTCGAACGAGGCGGTGAAATCGTAGGAAAGGTTCCAGTCGCTGAACTTCGGCGAATAGCTCTGCGGGGCGAGGACGCCGCGCTGATCGTTGTTCAGCGTCGTGCTGCCGGCGCCGGTGGTGACGGTGGAGATATAGGAGCCGGACTTCTTGTCGTAGTTCACCCGCACGCCGGGCTGGAGGCGCAGGCGATCGGTGACGCGCCATGTCAGCTGGCCGAACACGGCGGCGCTGGTATTCTTGAAATCGATGTCGTTCACCGCCCTGAGGCCGTTCAGCACCGCCGGGTTGCAGGCATTGGTGGTCGGCGTGGCGCATCCGCTGGAGCCGGCGGGCACGTTGCCGGGGTTCAGCAGGAAGCGGCTGGCGGCCGAACCCTGTACCTGGAGCCCGTCGGTGTGGATCTTCTGGTGGAAGGCGAACGCGCCGATCACATAGTCGAACCGGCCGGTGGTGCCGGCGTAGCGCAGTTCCTGCGTATACTGATCCTGCTTGGACGGGTTGGCCGAGACGGTGGTGATCGGCAGGCCGGTGAAGTCGCGATCGTTCGAGGGATCCCAGTCCCAGAACCGCCAGGCCGTGACGGAGGTGAGCGAGCCCGAGCCAAGCTCCCACTCGGCGCGCAGAGAGGCGCCGCCGATCACCTGCTTCGCGCGCAGATCGGTATCGAGGTCGGTCAGCCGATCGAACGCGTTGGTGCTGGGCGGGGCGTAGTTGAAGGCGGCGGCGAGGGCGGCGAACTGGCGGTTCAGCGGGCGCTGGGTGGCGCCGGTGCGCACGTAGATCTGCGCGCAGCATTCCGGGTTCTGGCGGTTGTAGTCGCCGGCGAAGGTGAGGTCGAGCGTGTCCGTCGCCTTCACCAGCACCTGGCCGCGCAGGCCGAGATTATCCAGCTCGTTCACATGGTTGCCGCTCGTCACGTTGAAGATCGTGCCGCGTCGGTGGGTGGAGGAGCCGGCGAGGCGGATCGCGACCTTGTCGTCGACCAGCGGGCCGGAGACGGACGCCTTGGCCTGCACCAGCCCGAGATTGCCGATCGTCACCTCCGCCCGCCCTTCCGGCGAGAAGCTGGGCGCGCGGGTGGTGATGTTGATCGCCCCGGCGGTGGTGTTCTTGCCGTAGAGCGTGCCCTGCGGACCGCGCAGCACCTCGATCCGCTCCACGTCGATGAAGTCGAACGTGGCCGAGGCGATGCGGCTGTAATAGACCTGGTCGACATAGATGCCGACGCCCTGCTCGATACCGTCGTTCGTCAGGCCGAACGGCGCGCCGAGGCCGCGGATGTTGGCGGCGGAATTGCGCGGGTTGGTCGAGTAGAATTGCAGGCTGGGCTGCAATTGGGTGAGCTTGTTGACGTTGAAGCTGCCCGTCGCCTCGATCGCCCGCGCATCGACGACCGAGATGGCGAGCGGCACGTCCTGGATCGCCTCCTGCCGGCGGCGCGCGGTGACGAGGATCTCGCCGGTGCCGCTGCCGCCGACGTCCACCGCATCGGCCGCCGCCTCGGCGGCATCGGCCGGGCCCTCCGCGAGGGCCGGCGCGGCGAGCATGGTAGTGCCGGCGAGCAGCGCCAGCATGCGGCGCGCCGACCGCATCCGGATGGAGCGGTCGGTGGCGGGTACGGTGCGTGCGATCATCAATTCCCCCAGGCAGGTTCAGGCGCGGCGCACCGGCAAGCGCCGGTCGCACCGTCGCGGCAGTCGGCCGCGTATCCCAGCCGGCGCCCGCCGGTGGCGTGCGCTGCTAGATCTCTATTGTTCCGGTAGAGATATCGCCGAGACCGGCGCAGGGAACCAAGGAATGTTTGTCGGGTGCCTAGCGCCGCTTTCGCGACGGGCGATTGGCCCGATCTATTCCGGGATCGTCATCGCGCCATCGTCGGCGAGCGGGAAGCCGGGGTTCCAGGCGATCTCCCACGCATGGCCGTCCGGATCGGCGACGTAGCCGCCATAGCCGCCCCACGCCTTCTCCTCCGCCGCCGCCAGCAGCGTGGCGCCGGCGGCGAGCAGCGCGGCGATCGCCGCATCCACGTCCGCCCGGCCGGGCAGGTTCTGCGCCAGGCTCATGCCGCGAAAGCCCTGGCCTTCGCGCGGGCGCACCTTTGCGTCCACGGCCAGATCGGCGTCCGGATACAGGCTGAGGCCGAGCGGGCCGAGCTGGAAGAAGGCGACCCCGTCCGCCTCCCGCAGCCGGCGCGGCCAGCCCAGCGCCTCGTAGAAGGCGGTCGCGCGGGCGAGATCGGCGACCCCCAGGGTGACGAGGGTGATGCGCGGCGGGATCATCAGCCGGTGCCGCCGGGCGGGTTCAGCGCGCCCTCGATCAGCTTCTTCGCGCGCTCGCCCGACCAGTCCATCGCGCCCATCACGCGCCACTGCTCCCGGCCCTTGGCGTCGTAGAAGATCGTCGTCGGCAGCGTGTCCGTCTCCAGCGCCGTCATCAGCACGTTCTTCGTATCGACATAGGGTTGCAGCGCCTTGAACCCCTGCTTGGCGAAGAAGGGCGCGACGACCTGCTGGCCCTGCAGATCCTGGCTGACGACGATCGTGCGGAAGCGATCGCCCTCGCGCTCGGCCAGCGCGTCCAGGGTCGGCATCTCGCGCACGCAGGGGCCGCACCATGTCGCCCAGAGGTTCACCAGCAGCGGCTTGCCGCGGAAGGTGGCGAGCGTGGCCGGGCCGCCGTGCGGATCGGCGAAGGGCACGGCCGGCGCCGCCTTGCCGGCGCTGGCGATATCGACCTTGCCGATGCTCTCGCTCGTTTCGGCGACGGTGCCTTGCGGTGCCTGCGGCTGTTGCTTATCGCAAGCCGCGAGCAGGGCGAGAAGGACCAGGGCAATCGAAGACCGCACGGAAAGCTCCAATTCGATGTGGGGCGGGCGCTTCGCCGAAGGCCCGGCCGCGGTGATGCGCGAGATCAATGCCTCGATCCCCTTCGATAAGCGACTCTGGCGGCAGGACATAGCCGGATCGCAGGCGCATGTCGCGATGCTGGCGCGGCAGGGCATCGTTTCCGCCGAGGATGCGGCCGCGATCGCCGACGGGCTGACGCGGATCGAGGGCGAATATGCCGAGGCCGGCGTGCCCGAGGATCTGGCGCTGGAAGACATCCACATGGCGACCGAGAGCCGGCTCGCCAGCCTGATCGGCCCGGCGGCGGGGCGGCTGCACACGGCGCGATCGCGCAACGACCAGGTCGCCACCGACTTCCGCCTGTGGGTGCGCGACGCGATCGACGCGGTGGCGGCCGGGCTCGCCGGCTTGCAGAAGGCGCTGGTGAAGCGGGCGGGCGAGCATGCGGCATCGGTGATGCCGGGCTTCACCCACCTGCAGGTGGCGCAGCCGGTGACGCTGGGCCACCACCTGATGGCCTATTACGAGATGATCGCCCGCGATCGCAGCCGCTTCGCCGATGCGCGCGTGCGGCTGAACCGCTGCCCGCTGGGCGCGGCGGCGCTGGCGGGCACGGGCTTTCCGATCGATCGCGACGCGACGGCGGCCGCCCTGGGCTTCGAGGGGCCGACGGCCAACTCGCTCGATTCGGTGTCCGATCGCGATTTCGCGCTCGATTATCTGATGGCGGCGACGCAGTGCGGCCTGCACCTCTCCCGCCTGGCGGAGGAGTTCATCATCTGGGCGAGCCAGCCGTTCGGCTTCGTCGCGCTGCCGGACGCTTACTCCACCGGATCCTCGATCATGCCGCAGAAGCGTAACCCCGATGCGGCGGAGCTGGTGCGCGGCCATAGCGGACGGATCGCCGGCTGCATGATGGCCCTCACCATGACGATGAAGGGGCTGCCGCTCGCTTATTCGAAGGACATGCAGGACGACAAGCCGCCGGTGTTCGAGGCGCACGACCTGCTCGCCCTCTCCATCGCGGCGATGACGGGCATGGTGGAGACGGCGACGTTCAGCTCCGCGCGGATGCGGGCGGCGGCCGAGATGGGGTTCGCCACCGCGACCGACCTGGCCGACTGGCTGGTGCGGGTGGCGGACATCCCGTTCCGCGAGGCGCATCACATCACCGGCATGGCCGTGCGGCTGGCCGAGCGGCTGGGCGTGGCGCTGGATCGGGTGCCGCTGGACAAGCTGCGCGAGATAGACGAGCGGATCGACGCGCGGCTGTTCGCGGCGCTGAGCGTCGACGCCTCCGTCGCCAGCCGGACCAGCCACGGCGGCACCGCGCCCGATCAGGTACGCGCGCGGGTGGCGGAGGCGCGCGCCGCGCTGAGGATGGACGCATGAACCGGACGATCGCGATCTCCGCCATCCCGCTGATGGCGCTGTCCTTGGCGGCATGCGGCCAGCGCAACGGGTTGCAGCCGCCGGAGGGCGCCGCGCTGCCGCCGAAGCCGGCCTTCGCCGCCACCCAGCCGACGGCGGACGATCTGCTGACCCGCCGCACCGAGGAGGCGCCGGATCGCAGCGAGGAGCTGCTGACCAAATCGCAGGAACGGCCGGACGACCGCTTCGACCTGCCGCCGCCGGGCTGACGCGCCATGGACCATTTCGATCTGCGCGACGGCGTGATGCACGCCGAGGACGTGGCCCTGCCCGCCATCGCCGAGGCGGTCGGCACGCCGGTATATGTCTATGCGACGGCGACGATGGAGCGGCACGCGCGCGTGTTCCGCGAGGCGCTGGCGGCGCTGCCGCAGCCGCCGCTCGTCGCCTATGCGGTAAAGGCGAACCCGAACGCCGCCGTGCTCGCCACCCTGGCCCGCGCCGGGCTGGGCGCGGACGTGGTCTCCGGCGGCGAGCTGCTGCGCGCGCTCAACGCGGGGATCGCGCCTGACCGGATCGTCTTCTCCGGCGTGGGCAAGACGGCCGAGGAGATGGCGCTGGCGCTGCGCCACGGCATCTTCCAGTTCAACGTGGAATCGGAGCCGGAGGTGGAGATGCTCTCCGCCGTGGCGCACGGCATGGGCACGACGGCGCCGATCGCCTTCCGCATCAACCCGGACGTTGATGCCGGCACCCACGCGAAGATCTCCACCGGCAAGTCGGAGAACAAGTTCGGCGTGGCCTATGATCGCGCCCACGCCGCCTATGCGCTGGCGCGGGGGCTGCCCGGCCTCTCGATACGCGGCGTGGCCGTCCACATCGGCAGCCAGCTGACCGATCTGAAGCCGCTGGAAGCGGCATTCGGCAAGATCGGTACGCTGATCGAATCGCTCAGGCGCGCCGGCCATCCGATCCGCGTCGCCGATCTGGGCGGCGGGCTGGGCGTGCCCTACGATCCGGCGCAGCCGGTGCCGCCGAGCCCGGCCGCCTATGGCGAGATGGTGGCGCGGATCACGGCCGGGTGGGACGCGCGGCTGGTGTTCGAGCCCGGGCGGCTGATCGTCGCCAATGCCGGCGTGCTGTTGACGCGGGTAATCCGCGTGAAGCAGGGCGTGGCCGAGCCGTTCGTGATCGTGGACGCGGCGATGAACGACCTGATGCGGCCGAGCCTCTACGATGCGTGGCACGATATCCGCGCGGTGGCGCCGGACGGCCGGCGCTTCACCGCCAACGTGGTGGGGCCGGTGTGCGAGAGCGGCGACACCTTCGCCATGCACCGCCCGATGGAGCATGTGGCGGCCGGCGACCTGATCGCCTTCATGACCGCCGGCGCCTATGGCGCGACGATGGCGGGAACGTATAATAGCCGACCGTTGACGCCGGAGGTTATCGTATCCGGTAACAAATGGTCGATAGTGCGGGCGAGGCAGCCACTGGAGGCATTGATCGCGGCGGATAATCTGCCGCCGTGGCTCGTTGCTGAGGAGACCGCATGAAACCTGTTCGCAAGGCCGTCTTTCCGGTTGCCGGCATGGGCACCCGCTTCCTGCCCGCCACCAAGGCGGTGCCCAAGGAGATGCTGCCCGTCGTCGACAAGCCGCTGATCCAATATGCCGTGGACGAGGCGCGCGCCGCCGGCATCGAGCAGATGATCTTCGTGACCGGCCGCGGCAAGAACGCGATCGAGGACTATTTCGACATCCCCTACGAGCTCTGCGCGACCTTGAAGGAGAAGAACAAGCACGACATCCTCGAACTGCTCGAGGACAGCCGCCTTGCCCCCGGCAACGCCGCCTTTGTGCGCCAGCAGGAGCCGCTGGGCCTGGGCCACGCCGTGTGGTGCGCGCGCGACCTGATCGGCGACGAGCCGTTCGCCGTGCTGCTGCCGGACGAGCTGCTGTGGAACCCGGCATCGCCATGCCTGGCCCAGATGGCCCGCACCTACGAGGCGAAGGGCGGCAACGTGATCGCGGTGCTGGAGGTGCCGGAGGCGCACACCAGCCGCTTCGGCATCGTCGATCCGGGTGCCGTCGACGGGCCGGTGACGGAGGTGCGCGGGCTGGTGGAGAAGCCGAAGGCGAACCCGCCATCCCGCCTGGCGGCGGTCGGCCGCTACATCCTGCAGCCCGAGGTGTTCGAGCTGCTCGGCAAGGGCGAGCGCGGCGCCGGCAACGAGATCCAGCTGACCGACGCGATGGCCAAGCTGATCGGCCAACAGCCGTTTCACGCGCAGACCTTTGACGGCATGCGCCACGATTGCGGCGACAAGGCCGGCTTCATCCAGGCGAACATCGCGCTCTCGCTTGAACGGGCGGACATCGCCGACGAGGTGCGGGCGTTCATCGCGGGACTGTGATCCACCGCCGCGACCGGCCGGCCGGACCGAGCGGTATCAAAGAGGTGATCGGGTAGCGGCCGGCTTCGACGACGGGACAGGAGGGCGCCACGCATAGCCTGCCGATCTTCCTGCGCCTGAACGGTCGCGCGGTCATCCTGCTGGGCGACGGCGAGGCGGCGCCGCCAAGCGGCGGCTGCTGGAGCGGGCCGGCGGTGTGATCCTGGGCGAGGACGGCGACGCCGCGCTGGCGATCGTGGCGATCGACGATCCCGAGGCGGCGGTGGCGCGGCTGCGGGCGCGCGGCATCCTGGTCAACGCGGTCGACCGGCCGGACCTGTGCGACTTCACCCTGCCGGCGATCGTCGATCGCGATCCGGTGCTGATCGCGATCGGCACCGGCGGCGCCTCCGCCGGGCTCGCCAAGGCATTGCGCCAGCGGCTGGAGGCGATGCTGCCGGCGGGCCTGGGCGCGCTGGCCGCGCGCCTGTTCGCCGCCCGCCCGGCCGTCCGCGCGCGGTGGCCGGCGGCGGCCGACCGGCGGCGGGCGATCGATGCGGCGCTGGCGGAGGGCGGTCCCCTCGATCCCTTCTGCGACGGGAACGAGGCCGATGTCGCCGCGTGGCTGAACGCTGGCGGAACGCAGCGCACCGGCCGCGAGACGATCCGCCTGCGCTCGCCCGATCCGGACGAGCTCAGCCTGCGGGCGGCGCGGCTGCTGGGGCAGGCGGACCGGATCTACCACCGCAGCGACGTTCCGCCCGCCATTCTGGATCGCGCGCGGGCCGATGCGGTTCGCATCGCCTGCGACGCGCCGCCGGTCTATACGGGTGAGGGGCTGACGATCGACGTGGATTGGGAGCGGCGATGAAGAGCTGGTGCGCGCGGCGGGAGAGCGACGGCGGGGTCGGCTGGAACGACGCGCAGGCGGGCGCGGCGCCGGCCGACGCGCCGGACTGCTTCGTCTGGTGTCACGTCGACGGGCGCGACGAGGAGCAGAAACGCTGGCTGGAGGAGGAGGCCGGCCTCTCCCACCCGGTGGTGCATGCGCTGACGGCGGTGGAGACGCGGCCGCGCTGCGAGGCGATCGAGGACGGTGCGCTCATCAACCTGCGCGGCTTGAGCGACACGCCGGAGGACGACCCCGATCCGCTCGTCTCCATCCGCCTGTGGGCCGAGCGGGGGCGGGTGATCTCGCTCAGCTACCGGTCGCTGGCGGCGATGGGGCATGTGCGCGCGCGGATGGATGCGGGCGACATCCGCGATCCCGGCGACATCGTCTCGTCCTTCGCGGTGGCGATCACCGAGGGCCTCGATCCGGAGATCGTCGCGCTGGGCGATTCGATCGACGCTTGCGAGGAGACGCTGGACACCGACCGGGCGTGGCGCAACCGGCGGGAGATCGGCCGGGCGCGCAGCTTGGCGATCAACTATCGCCGCTTCGTGGTGCCGCAGCGCCAGGCGCTGGAGCGGCTGGCGGCGCTGAAGGCCGGCTGGCTGGAGGATGACGACCGCCTGCACCTGCGCGACGCGGCCGACCGCTTCGCCCGCATGGGCGAGGAGCTGGAGGCGGTGCGCGAGCGATCGGCGCTGCTGCACGAGCAGCTGACCGACCTCAGATCCGAGATGATCGAGACGCGGGCGCTGCTGCTGTCGATCGTGGCGCTGATCTTCCTGCCGCTCACCTTCATCACCGGCCTGTTCGGGATGAACGTGGGCGGCATACCCTTCGCCAACAACCCGCACGGGTTCGAGGCCCTGGTGCTGATCTGCATGGCGCTGGCGGCCGTGATCAGCGCCTATTTCGTGCGGGCGCACTGGCTGGCGAAGTAGCGCGCGGTTGCGGCGCCGGGGCGTGGCGGGCATGACGGCGCACATGGACAGCATGATCGAAAGCACGCACGACGTGATCATCCTGGGCGGCGGCCTCGTCGGCCTGACGCTCGCCATCGCGCTGGATGCGCACGGCCTGTCGGCGGCGGTGATCGATCCGGCCGATCCGCAGGCGATGCTGGCGAGCGGGTTCGACGGGCGCGCCTCCGCCGTGGCGAGCGCGCCATGGCGGATGCTGGAGGCGATCGGCGTGGGCGATCGGCTGGCCGGGCAGGGCTGCCCGATCGCCGCGATCCGGGTGAGCGACGGGCTGGCGCCGGGCGGGCTGATGTTCGATCCCGCGGCGGACGACGGCGCCGTGGGCATCATGTTCGAGAATCGCCGGCTGCGCGCCGCCCTGCGCGCGGCGGCGGAAGCGGCGGCGGGCGTCACCCTGCTGACGCCGGCGCGGCCGGATGCGGTGACGCGCGACGCCGCCGGCGTGCGGGTGACGCTGGCGGACGGGCGCACGATCGGCGCGCGGCTGCTGGTGGGGGCGGAGGGGCGCAACTCGCCGACGCGGGCCGCCGCCGGCATCAACGTCGCGCAGTGGCGCTACGATCATGCCGCGATCATCGCCTCGGTGCGGCACGAGCGGCCGCACGGCGGCATCGCCCACGAGATATTCTATCCCAGCGGCCCCTTCGCCATCCTGCCGCTGATCGACGATGAGGAGGGACATCATCGCTCCGCCGTGGTGTGGACGGTGGCGGGCGGCGACGCGGCCGGCATGTTGGCGCTGGGCGACCGCGGTTTCGCGGCGGAGGCGGAGGCGCGGATGGGCGGGCTGCTCGGCACGATCTCGGCACCGTCCGCGCGCGGCAGCTATCCGCTCGGCTTCCACCATGCGGCGCGGATCACGGCCACGCGGCTGGCGCTGGTGGGCGATGCCGCCCACGGCATCCATCCGATCGCCGGGCAGGGGCTGAACCTGGGCTTCCGCGACGTGGCGGCGCTGGTGGAGGTGCTGGTGGACGGCGCCCGGCTGGGGCTGGATGCCGGCGACGCGCAGGGGCTGGCGCGCTACGAACGCTGGCGCGCGCTCGATACCTTCATGGTGGCGGCGGCGACGGACGGGCTGACCCGGCTGTTCGGCGTGAAGGGGCGGACGGCGGCGGCGGCCCGGCGGTTCGGCCTGGGCGCGGTCGAGCGGATCGGCCCGTTGAAGCGTCGCTTCATGGCCGAGGCGCGGGGCGAGACCGGCACGCTGCCCAAGCTGTTGCAGGGAATGGCGGCGTAGGCGGGGCGCCGCGGTTCTGTCCGGGTATCGGACGGCAGGTGGCGGCGTGACCCGGCACGAGCTATTCGCCGGCGATTTCGGCTATGCCGATCCGATCCGCTTCCGCGATCCCGCGCGGGCGCGCGCCATCGATCTGGCGCTGGACGCGGCGCTCTCCGCATGCGCGTCGCCGCCGGAGCCCCCGGGTCGCGCGATCGTGGTGCTGGTGCCGTCCGATCCCGCCCGCCCGCAGGCGGTGGCTCCGATCGTCGCCGAACTGGAACGGTGCCGCCACCGGATCGAGGTGCGGGTCGACGATCGCGCACTGTGGCGCAGCGTGAAGCTGAACGAGGCGGCCGCCGCCGCGAGCGGCCGCGACTGGCTGCTGGTCTGCGACGACGACGTGGCGCTGCCGCCCGGCTTCGTCGATCGCTTCATCGCCACCGCCGAGGCGGCCGGCTTCCTGCTCGCGCAGCCGGCGCACCGCATGCACTCCTATGCCTCCTACGCGGTGACGCAGCGCCGGGCCGCGTCGCTGGCGCGACGGACCTGCTATGTCGAGATCGGCCCGGTGGTGGCGATCCGCGCCGGGCTGTCGCGCACGATCCTGCCGGTGCCGGAGACGATGCACGGCTGGGGCGTCGACATCCTGTGGGCCGATCGGGCGCGTCGCGAGGGCTGGCCGATCGGGGTGATCGACGCGACGCCGATCGAGCATCTCCGCCCGCTGGACCGGGCGACCTTTCCGGCCGCGCTGGCCGATGCCTCCCGCCTGCTCCACCAAGCGGCGCCGGCGATAGACCGGCAGACCTTGCTGGGGCCGGGGCGGGTGGTGATCGGCTGCTGAAGCGCGCGCGCTAGAGCCGCGCTAGAACTCCACCTCCAGCTCCTCCATCTCCTCCGGCTCTGCCAGAGCGGCGGCCAGCCACTCGGCCATGGGTGGCCACGCGCCGATCGTGCGGCAATAGGCCGCCGCCCCGTCCGACACGGCCACCGCATAGCCGACGAAGCGTTGCGTCACCGGCGCGTACATCGCGTCCGCCACCGTTGGCCGGTCGCCGAACAGGAATGGGCCGCCGTAGCGCGCCAGGCAATCCTGCCAGATCGCCTCGATCCGCTCGATATCCGGTTTCGCGCCGGAGAAGATCGGAAAGCGATCATGCTTCACCTTGAGGTTCATCGGCAGGGCCGATCGCAGGTTCGAGAAGCCTGAGTGGATCTCGCCCGAGACCGAGCGGCAGTGCGCGCGGACGATGCGGTCCGCCGGGTACATGCCGGCATCGGGATAGAGCTCGTGCAGATATTCGGCGATCGCCAGCGTATCCCACACGCTGGCGCCTTCGTGCGTCAGCCGCGGCACGAGGACGGAAGGGGAGAGCAGCAGCAGCTCCGCCCGGTTGGCGGGATCGTTGATCGGCACCGCCTTCTCGTCAACCTCAAGCCCGGCGAGGCGGCAGAGCAGCCAGCCGCGCAGCGACCAGGCCGAGTAGGTTCGGCTCGACAGGGTAAGCTCAGCCCGCGCCATATGTCCCCTTTCGCGCCATCGTTTCCGACCGGCTTGCTTTCGATCATGATGCAGCGCAGCGTAGCGTGCATGAATTCGGCGCCGAGGGGAAGGCTCCGGTTCGGTGCGGGGGATGCGCATGTTGTACGGCGTGTATCAGGGCATGCAGGACGCGCTGGAGCCGCTGCGGCTGGCGGCGCGGGCGGCGCTCTCGCTGAAGGACACGCTGGGGCCGGTGGCCGAACTGCCGGTGATGCAGAGCGGCTTCGCCTTTGCCGAGATGGTGGCGGAGACGCGCTTCACCCATGCCCGGCCCGGCTACGGCATCGGCACCGTGCTCTCCGGTAACATGGCGGTGCCGGTGCGGGAGGAGGTGGCGGCCAGCCTGCCGTTCGGCGACCTGCTGCACTTCGCGAAGGACGGCATCGCCGCGCCGCAGCCCAAGATGCTCGTGGTGGCGCCGCTCTCCGGCCACTATGCCACCCTGCTGCGCGAGACGGTGCGCACCCTGCTGCGCGACCACGACGTCTACATCACCGACTGGAAGAATGCGCGCGACGTGCCGCTCTCCGCCGGGCGCTTCGGCTTCGCCGATTATACCGACTACATCATCGATTTCCTGGAGCGGCTGGGGCCGCGATCGAACGTGCTGGCGGTGTGCCAGCCGTGCGTGCCGACCCTGGCCGCGGTCGCCATCATGGCGGAGGACAGGAACCCCGCCCAGCCGCGCACGATGACCTTGATGGGCGGGCCGGTGGACGTGCGCGTCTCCCCCACCGTCGTCAACGATCTCGCCACCTCCAAGCCGCTCGACTGGTTCGAGCGACAGCTGATTTCGCGCGTGCCGTGGCGCTACGAGGGGCGGGGGCGGCGGGTCTATCCGGGCTTCCTCCAGCTGATCGCCTTCATGTCGATGAACATGGCGCGGCACGGCGACCAGCACCGCCTGCTCTACCAGCACCTGGCCGATGGCGAGCTGGTGGAGGCCGCGAAGATCAGGGACTTCTACGAGGAATATTATGCGGTGCTGGATCTCACCGCCGAATTCTACCTGGAGACGGTGGACATCGTGTTCCAGCGCGCGCTGCTGGCTAAGGGCGAGATGACGCATCGCGGCCGCCCGGTGAACCCGGCGGCGATCCAGCGCACCGCCCTGCTGACGGTGGAGGGGGAGCGCGACGACATCTGCGCGGTGGGGCAGACGGCGGCGGCACATGGCCTGTGTTCCAGCCTGCGGCCGCACCTGAAGCGGCACCACCTGCAACCCGGCGTCGGCCACTATGGCGTGTTCGCCGGCCGCAGGTGGGACACGCAGGTCTATCCGCAGGTCCGCAACCTGGTGCTGGCGATGGCGTGAGCGGTGCTACAGGCTCAGCGAGGCGGATCTAAAACTTGCCGCTCATGCTGAGGGCCGCTGAGCATGGCGAAGCGGCGTCTCGAAGCACCCTCGGGACATGCGCTTCGAGACGGGTCTTCGTCTTCGCTCAGCCCCTCCTCAGCATGAGCGGTTCGGCATGCAAGAATCGACGCTGCGCTACAGGCTCAGCGGGGCGGCGTAGCCGGTCAGCTCCAGATAGCCGCTGCCGCCATCGGTGCGGACGGCGCCTTCCCAGTAGACCGGCATGCCGCTGCGCCGGCCGTCCAGCTCCTGATCGGCGAACAGGGGTGTCAGGCGATAGTGGCGGACGCCGCCGGGCAGGCGCACGCTGAGCATCTGCGCCACCGGATAGACCGCGCCCGTGCGGCGCGAGCGCCAGCGGGTGAGGGGCGTGAAGCGCACGTCGCCCGGCGTCAGGCGAACGACGCGGCCGTCGCGCCCGCGGTAGGATCCGCCGGCCCACAGCGCGCGACCGGCCTTGTCGCGGATGCGGAAGGCCATCAGTGCGCCGCCGTCGTTCAGGTTCAGGCCGGTCCAGTCCCACCCCACGGCGGCGCCGCCGAGATAGTCCGACGACCATTCGCGATCGAGCCAGGCCCGGCCGAAGACCGGCACGGCGCGGCCGTTCCGCGTGAGCGTGCCGGCCACCGCCAGATGCGGGATCGAGTAGTAGTAGCTCGCCTGTCGCGGATCGGGCCCCTTGCGGCTGTAGCCGCCCTCACCCTGCGGCAGCGGCGGCTGGCGCGGGTTGAGGGTGAGCGACAGCGCGAACTCGGCCGAGGAGACGGTGGCGACGAAGCGGCCATCGGCCAGCCGCCGCATCCGCCAGTCGCGCAGGCGCACGTCGGTGTCGCCGATACGAGCGGCGGCCAGGCCGAAGCCGGCGCGGGCGGCGCGCTCCGCGTGCAGCAGCCGGCCGATCGCGGGATCGGAGAGGGCGGCGTGAGCGAACAGCACCTGTCCGGCGGCGAAGCGGCTGGGATTGGCGGCGTCGGTCTGCGGTCGCGTGCGGAAGAAGGTGATCTGGAACCCCACGTCGCGCCCGTTCGCCGTGCGCAGCAGGCCGGTGACGTACCACCATTCGGTGCGGAAGGCCGGGTGGGCGCCATGATCGGCGGGGAAGCGCAACGCGATGCCTGGGCGGACCACCGGATAGGAGGCCGGCGGATAGGAGGCCGGCGGCATCGCCCCGCAGAGCGCCAAGGCGGCGAGCGGCAGCAGCGCGCGCCGCATCACCAATCCTCCCGCACCATGCGCACCGCATCGGCGGCGATCGCGCGGCGGCCGGCGACCGTGGCGGTGCCGGCGGCGGCGACCGCCAGCGCGGCCGCGACCGAGCCGACGGTGCCCCACGGCACGCGCAGGTCCATCGTCCAGTTGAACGACTGCGGGTTGATGACGTGCACCAGCACCACCGCCAGCCCGCCGCCCAGCGCGATGCCGGCGACGCCGCCGATCGCGCCGAGCAGCGCGCCCTCGCTCGCCAGCATCGCCACGATCTGCGGGCGCGAGACGCCGACGTGGCGCAGCATGCCGAACTCGCGCGTGCGGGCGATCGTCTGCGCGGACATGGTGGCGGCCACGCCGGCGAGGCCGACGAGGATCGCCACCGCCTCCAGCAGATAGGTGACGGCGAAGCTGCGATCGAACAGATCGAGCGCGTAGCGCCGCAGCGTAGCCGGCTGCGCCACCGTGACCAGCCCCGCCAGCACGGGCGGCACGCGTGCGACCAGACCTGCGCCGACGCGGGCGGGATCGGCGCCGGGGCGCAGCGTGACCGCCGCCTCGTTGCGCGTGGCGTCGCCGGTGGCGCGGGCGTAATCGGCGTCGCGCATCACGATCGCACCCTGCTGCCGGGCGTAATCGCGCCAGATGCCCGCGATCACGGCGCGTCCGCCGATCGGCAGCGCGATCCGCTGCCCCACCCGCCAGCGATAGAGGCGGGCGGCCGGCTCGGACACCCAGACGGGCAGGCTGCCTGCCTCGATCGCCGGCGGCATCGCCGCGCGATCGATCAGCGCGAGGTCGGCGCCGTCTGTGGCCACCGGCCGGGCGATCAGCGTGACCGGCGGGCGATCCGCCGCCAGGACGAGCGGCACCTGCCGGCTGAAGGCGATGCGGGCGACGCCGGCGGTGGCCGCCAGCCGCGCCTGCGCCGCCGGATCGAAGCCGGACTCGCCCTCTGCCCGCAGATAGAGATCGGCCGAGAGGATCTGGCCCAGCCAGTCGTCCACCGCGCCGCGAAAGCTCGTGACCATCACCGCCATCGCGATCATCAGCGCGGTGCTGGCGACGATGCCGCAGAGCGCCGTCGCCGCTTGCCCCGGCGCGCCGTGCAGGTGGCGCAAAGCGAGCGCCATCGGCACCGCGCCACGGCCGCGCCGCGCCAGGGGGCCGAGCAGGGCGCGGGCGAGCCACGGCATCGCCGCGATGCCGCCCGCCAGGATCAGGGCGATGCTGACGAAGCCGAACAGCGGCAGGCCGCCCACCGCCGGCAGCAGCGCCGCCAACCCGCCCGCCACGATCAGCGACGCCGCCGCTTTCCACGGCACGGGCACGCGCGGATCGACGATGTCGCCGGTGTTGCGCAGCGCCGCCGCCGGGGCGGCGCGGGCCGCAAGGCGGGCGGGGATCGCGCTGCCGGCCACGGCTGCGGCGAGGCCCAGGGCGAAGAAGCCGGCCGCCGCCCACGGCGCGAAGGCGAGCCGCACCGATCCGCCGGCGAAGTAGCCGGCGCCGAGATCGCCGCCGAAGCGATCGAGCGCCACCGAGGCCAGCGCGTAGCCGACGCCAAGGCCCAGCAGCGCGCCGACGATGCCGATCGCGGCACCTTCCAGCGCCACCGCCGCGACGATGCCGCCGCGCGGCAGGCCGAGCGTGCGGAGCAGCGCGAACGCCCGCATCCGCCGCGCCACCGACAGCGACTGGGCCGAGAAGACGAGGAAGCCGCCGGTGAGCAAAGCGACGAGCGCCAGCATGTCCAGATTGACGCGGTACGCGCGGGAGAGCGCGTCGCTGCGCGCGCCGGCGCTGGCGGCGGTGGCGAGAACGGCGTCCGGCGGCAGCAGCGCGGCGAAATCCGGCGTGCCCGCCGCCTTCACGTCGATGCGATCGAGCCGGCCGAGGCGGCCGAAGCGCCACTGGGCGGTGGCGATATCGATCACGCCGATCGCCTGCCCCTCCGCCACGCCGGGCAGGGTGCCGGCGACACGCAGCGGCACGGCGCGGCCGTTCGCCACCACCCGCACCCGCGCGCCAGGCCCGGCGGCGAGCGCCCGCATCGCGGCGGCGGAGAGGAACAGCGCATCCTCGGCGAAGGCGGCGTCGCCACGGCGATCGACGCCGGCGGGGGCGGTGCCGACGAGCGACGGCGTGACCTGCGCGGCACGGATCACGTCAAGCCCCAGCAGGGTGAAGCCCGCCTTGCCCGCGCGCGCGGCGAGGCTGACGACCGGACTGGCATCGCCGACGCCGGCGGCTCCGGCGATGCGCGGATAGAGCGCCTCGTCGAAGCCGAGCGGGCTGGTGGCTGCCACCTGCAGATCGGCCGCGCCGTTCACCGTGTTCAGCGCGCCCTCGAACGAGGCCAGCGCCGAGCCGTTGACCAGGTGGACCGCGAAGCCGAGCGCGACGCCGATGGCGATGGCCACCGCCGTCAGCGCCAGCCGGGCGGGATGGGCGCGCCACTCCCCGCCGATCAGCCAGCCGAGCGCCAGCCGCGCGCCGAGCAGGCCGCCCGCCTCAGCCCGCATCGGGCGACGCGGGAACGAGGCCGGCGGCGGTGAGGGTGAGCGTGCGATCGGCGATTGCCGCCGCCGCCGCCGAGTGGGTGACGATGATGGCAGCCACGCCCTGTTCGCGCACCGCCTCGGCGAACAGGGCGAGGATGCGGCCGGCCGTCTCCGGATCGAGGTTGCCGGTCGGCTCGTCGGCCAGGATCACCGCCGGGCGGTGGACCAGCGCCCGCGCGATCGCCACGCGCTGCAGCTCGCCGCCGGAGAGATCGCGCGCATAGCCGTCGCCCCGATCGCCGAGGCCGACGCGCTCCAGCATCGCCTGCGCCCGCGCCGCCACCATCGCGCGATCGGCCGAGACGAGCGCCAGCGGCAGCGCGACGTTCTGCCGCAGCGTGAGGTAGGGCAGGATGTGGAAGGCCTGGAAGACGAAGCCGACCCGCGCCCGCCTGAGCCGGGTGAGCGCGCCTTCGTCCAACGTGCCCAGCACGCAGCCCTCGATGGCGACGGTGCCGGCATCCGGCCGGTCGAGCCCGGCCAGGATGTTGAGCAGGGTCGACTTGCCGACGCCGCTCTCCCCCACGATCGCGATCAGCGCGCCGCCGGCCAGCGTCAGATTCAGCCCGCTGAACAGCATCCGCCCGCCCGGCACCGACTTGGTAAGGGCGGACACCTGAAGCAGTGGCGCGGACGGCGAGAGGCTCACCGGCGATCGGGCGTTTCGGGGCGGGGCAGGCGGGTCATGCGCGCCTCCATCCGCTCGCAATCGGTGAAGCGCGGCGGGCGGCGCTCGGTTCCATGCCGGCATCGGTGGCGCCGTGGCGTGCACGCATTTGGGGGCCGGCGCCCTCGCAGGCACCGACCCCCGCCCTCGTTACGCCACCCGAGGGATCCTTGAGATACGTGAGCGAAGCCTCAGCAGTTGCGATCGATCGCGCGGCCGGCGAGCGCGCCGACGCCGGCGCCAAGGATCGCGCCGGTGGTGCCGTCGCCGCGATTGTAGCGGCCCTGGCCGATCTCGTTGCCGAGCAGGCCGCCAGCGATGGCGCCGATGATCGTGCCGCCGGTGCCGTTGTCGCGGCAGCGATAGCCGCGACCGTAAGAGCCCCGCCCGCGCCCGTAATAGCCGCGATCGGCATAGTAGCCGCCGCGTCCGCCATAATAGCCCCGGCCGTCATAGTAGCCGCGCCCGCCATAATAGCCGCCGCCGTAGCCGCGCCCGTAATAGCCGCGATCGCCGCCGTAGTAGCCGCGCCCGCCATAGCCGCCGCGACCATAATAGCGGTCGCCGCGAACCGGCTGCACGTAGCCGCCCGATGCGTAGCCGCCATCCCAGGGCCGCGCCTGCGCTGCGGCCGGCACCATGCCGGCGGCGGCCATGGCGGCGATGGCGGAAAGGGTGATGGTCTTGCCCAGCATGACTGTCTCCTGACTCGAAAGCCGTTCCCGTGGGTCGCGGCCGCCGCGTGGCGGCACCGAGACCTCCTCGGCATGGCGCCCTTCTGCAGCGATTCGCGTGAGCCCGTGCTGAACGCCGAATTTAGCCGCCGTTCACAAAGCGGTAGATGTCCGGCGTTCAGGTTGGGCATCGTGGGCGATCAACGCTAAGGGGGCGGCATGCGTTCAATCTGCCTGTCGATCGTGGGCCTGTGCCTGCTCGTGGTGCTCGCCTCCGCCTCGGCGCCGCTGAGCTCGCCGGCGATCCGGGCGACGGCGGTGGCGCTCGATCGCGCCGATCCGGCCAGGGTGCGGGTGGGACGGCTGCGGTATTTGGGCGGATGGGAGCTGGCGAGCAGCGACAGCCGCTTCGGCGGCCTCTCCGCGATGGTGTGGAACGACGGGCGGCTGCTGGCGACGAGCGATGCCGGAACGCTGTTCGACATCGGCTTCGCGCGTGGCGTGCCGATGGGGCGGGTGCGCGGGCCGCTGCCGGCCGGCCCGGGCGACGGCCTGGGCAAATCGGATCGCGACGCCGAATCGATGACCCGCGATCCGGCGACCGGCCGCATCTGGATCGGCTTCGAATATCACAATGCCGTTTGGCGCTACGATGCCGGCGCGGTGCGCGCGCAGGCCCATGCCGAGCCGGCGGCGATGCGCGGCTGGCCGCAGAATGAGGGGCCGGAGGCGATGGTGCGCCTGCGCGACGGCCGCTTCCTGATCTTCTCGGAAGGCGGCGCCGGGCCGGAGCGATCGACCGCCCTGCTGCTGTTCGGGCACGACCCGGTGGAGGCCGGGCCGCCGCCGATCCTGGCCGGCTATCGCGCGCCGGCCGGCTACAAGGTGACGGACGCGACCGAGCTGCCGGACGGCCGGCTGCTGCTGCTGCATAGGCGCGTTAGTCTGATGCAGGGCCTGACGGCGATCGTCGGCCTGTTCGATCCGGCGACGATCCGCGCCGGCCACGCATCCGCCGCCGTGGAGATCGCGCAGCTGGTGCCGCCGCTGACGGTGGACAATATGGAGGCGATGGCGGTTTCGCGCGAGGGCGGCCGGCTGATCCTGTGGATCGCCTCCGACGACAATTTCAGCCCGCTGCAACGGACCCTGCTGATGAAGTTTGCCCTGCCGGCCGATCTCGGCCCGGAGCACCCGGATCGGTGACGCGACCGACCGCGACGCAGAGAGCCGGCCGACGCACGGGCGTCGGCCGGCTCTCTGCCGTCATGCACCCCGGCCGCGGCCGGGGTGGCGATCAGGCGGCGATCTTCTTGGCGATATCGCGCTTCAGGCGACGCGCACGCAGCGAGAGATCGGTATCCGAGGTCTTCAGCAGCCAGTTGTCGAGCCCGCCGACATGCTCGACCGAGCGCAGGCCGTGGGTCGACACGCGCAGCTTCACGCCGGTGCCCAGCGCATCGGACAGCAGGGTGACGTTCTGCAGGTTGGGCAAAAACGTCCGCTTCGTCTTGTTGTTCGCGTGGGATACGTTGTGACCCACCTGCCGGCCCTTGCCGGTCAGCTCGCAGATGCGCGCCATGCTTTATCGTCCTGCTATTCGGTTGCCCGGAAAGACGCGGCGGATAACGTCAGGGGCACGATTCGTCAACTGACCGCCGGAATGCATGGTACACGTGCAACCGTTACGGGGCGAGTACGTTCAGGCCACGTCATAATCTGAAAGGGCATAATATGCGCGCAGCGCTCATCGCACTCGTCATCGTCGTGTTGCTTGCCATCGTCGCGGTCGCGACCGGTTTCGTCAACCTCAGCGGCGACGCCGGCAAGCTGCCGGAGGTGTCGGTCGAGGGTGGCCGCGCGCCGTCCGTCGATGCGGACGTGGGCAAGGTGGTGGTCGGCACCAAGGAGACGTCGGTTGACGTGCCGAAGGTCGAGGTCGGCACCAAGAAGGAGAGCATCGACGTTCCGGTGGTGGGCGTGCAGAAGGCCGATGGCAAGTAAGCCGTCCACTCCTGCAACTGCGAGCGCGGCGGCCATCGTCGCCGCGCTCCTGCTGCCGCCGCTCGGCGTGTACCTGATGCACGGATTGGGCGCGCCGTTCTGGATCGCCGCGGCGCTCACCTGCGTGGGATTTCTGCCGGGAGTCGTATTCGCGCTGGTAATGGTGCTGCGGCCGGACTTTATCCGACGGGCACGGACCGCCTAGCGCCTTCGCCTTATCCGGTTCCGTACGATGCGGGATCGGTTTAGGTGGTTCGATGCCGTTCCCGCTGCCATCGCCGATGCGCCTCGCGCTCGATCTCGCGCGAGAGGCAGCGCTGGCGGGGGAAGTACCCGTCGGTGCGGTGGTGATGCGCGGGCAGGCGGTTGTCGCAACGTCCGCCAACGCGATGCGCAGCCTGCGCGACCCGACCGCCCACGCCGAGATGATCGCCATCCGCCGTGCCGCCGAGGCACTCGAAGCGGAACGCCTGGTCGACTGCGACCTGTGGGTGACGCTTGAGCCTTGCGCGATGTGCGCCGGCGCCATCGCCCACGCCCGCATCGCCCGGCTCTATTATGGCGCGGCCGATCCCAAGGGCGGCGCCGTAGCGCACGGCCCGCGGCTGTTCGCCCAGCCGACCTGCCATCACCGTCCCGAAATCTACTGCGGCATCGGCGAGCCGGAGTCGGCGGCCATGCTGCGCGCCTTCTTCGGCGCGCGCCGGTGAGGCGGGTGGTTCAGGCCGGCTTGCGGCCCCATTGCAGCGCGTAGGACGGGAAGGGGCTCGGCTGCAACGGCTTGCCCGGCGGGGCCGCCGCCAGTTCTTCCGCCACCTGTTCGTAGCGTTCGCGCCAGAGCATCAGCAACTCGCTGTCCTGCCCGATCGGTTCCAGCGTGTGCGCCGCATCGCGGACGATGCCGGCCGCCTCGGCCGGCGCCAGCACGCCGCGATCGACGAGCGCGGCCAGGATCAGGGTGGTGACGTGGTACAGCGCGACATGCGCCTGCGCGGTGGCGCGCGATCGCTCGTCGTCGGTCATTCCCCTTCCTCCGCCTGCCTGCCGCGTCGATGATATCAGAGCAAGCGGGCCGGCACCAAGCCTCGGTCTCAGGCCTCAGCCCCAAGTCTCAGCCCCAAGTCTCAGCCATCGTCCCGCCGCATCCGGGTGGTGGCGAGCGCGAAGTGGGCGGCAGCGGCGAACAGCAAGGCGAGCGCGATCAGGAAGGCGATGTCGCTGGCCAGCCATATCCGCTCGAACACGAGCAGGCCGAAACCCGCGACCGCCGCGAGAGTGGCGGCGCGATCGCCGCGCGACAACGGATCGAGCGCCACGCTGCCGCGCGCCGCTCAGCTGTCCCGCGCGGGATCGTCGGCGGCCGCGTAATAGGGTCCGTCGTAAATCGCCTGCCGCTCCACCGACAGGTCGGCAACGCCGACGGCGCGGCCGCGTGCCACCGCCGGCCGCGCCGCCATCGCGTTGAACCAGCGGCGCACCTGCGGGAAATCGGCGAGGGACTGGCCGTGCATGCGGTGGAACCACACCCAGCCCCAGCAGGCGATGTCGGCGACGCCGTAGTCGCCGGCGATCCACGCGCGCCCGGCCAGCCGCCGGTCGAGCACGCCGTAGAGCCGCGCCGCCTCCGCCACGTAGCGGGCGGCGGCATAGTCGTTGCCGGGCGGTGCCGCGCGGGCGAAATGGTGCGCCTGCCCGGCCATCGGGCCGAGCCCGCCATGCTGCCAGAACAGCCACTCGAACGCCTCCGTCCGCGCCGGCCCTTCGGCGGCGAGGAAGCGGCCGGTCTTCTCCGCCAGATAGACCAGGATCGCGCCCGATTCGAACACCGACCGGGGGCCGCCCGGCGCATCGTGATCGACGATCGCGGGCACCCGGTTGTTCGGCGAGATCGCCAGGAAGTCGGGGGCGAACTGCTGATCGGCGGCGATATCGACGATGCGCACCCGGTAGGGCAGGCCGCACTCCTCGAGCATGATCGCCACCTTCCAGGTGTTGGGCGACGGGAAGTGGTAGAAATCGATCATGTCAGTAATCCAGCGGCAGGCCGATATGGTCGCGATAGATCCGGTCGCGATGGGTGAGCAGGATCGGATCGATCGCGGCGGCGATCTCCGGCTCGATCGTCTCGTATAGCGGGCGGAGATAGGCGGGCATCGGGTTCACCTCCTGCGGCAAGGGCACGATCATCTGCGAGAAGCAGGCCCAGTAGAGATCGGCCGCGCTCAGGCGATCGCCGAACAGATAGGTGCGGCCCTGCGCCTGCTGCGCGTGCAGGCGGGCGGCGATGGCGTGCAGGATCGCGGCGATCCGCGCCGGCGCCGCCTCCGCCGGCTGGATGCCGGCGCCGTAGCCGGCGCGCATCGCCCGCAGGTAGGCAGGCATCTCCGCGGCCGGCTGGCCGCGATCGACGGCGGCCATGATCGAGAGGCGACGGTTCCACCCGATCCCGTCCTCGCCGCAGATATCGTGGGCGAGCGCCAGGCAGGCGGCGCGATCGCCGGCATCGTCCGGCAGCAGCGAGGGGCCGCTGCCCAGGCGTTCGGCGAGCATCAGGATATCGCGCCAGCCGCAGGCCGCCGGCTCGTCGTCCAGCACCGCGACGGGTGCGTTGCGCACGCCGGTCCAGGCGAGAAGCTCCGCATTCTCGGCGAGCGGCGTCTGCGCCACCGCGACGAACGGCACGCGGCGCGCCCGCAGCACCGCCTTCGCCGATTCCCCCCACGGCCCGGGCACGCCGACGGAGAGCGCCAGCCGCAGCCCGGCCATGGCCCGTGCCTCGGCGACCGATACATAGTCCATCATGCCTCTCCCGCCTGTGGCGGACGCTTCTAGCAAGCCGGCGATCGTCTGGCGACGGTGCCGCGCCTGTCAGAGATGCCAGGGTCGGAGGTGCGGGGTCGGAGATATGGGGTCAGAGATACCAGGCGGTGGGGTCCGAACGAGGCTCGATATCCACCCGGTCGCGGCGCAGGTGCGGGTGGTAGGAGGGATCCTGCTGCAGCCACTCGTGCCACCGTTCCAGGAACAGAGCGAGGTCCTGCCCCGGCGGCAGCGTCTCCCCGCGCGACACCTTCTCGGCGTGGCACAATTCGGCATGCGGCGTGTAGACGATGCGGTAGCCGAGCGCGCGGAGCCGCAGGCAGAGATCGATGTCGTTATATTCGAGCGAAAAACGCTCCTCGAACCCGTTGACCTGATCCAGCAGGGCGCGGCGCGTGGCGAACACCGCGCCCGTCACCATCGACCATTCGCGCTGGACGATCGCCCAATCCTGATAGGTCGGCATGTCGGCGCGGTGATGCTGCCAGGCGTGGGCGACCAGATCGAAGATCGGCACCACGCCGGCATGCTGCAGCCGGCCATCCTCGTACAGAAGGCGCGCACCGACGCCGCCGACGCTCTCGTCCACCGCGAACGTCATCAGCGCGCGCAGCCAGCCGGTGCCGCGCGGCACGACATCGTCGTTCATCAGCACCAGATGATCGGTGCCGGCGGCACGCCACAGGCGGTTCATCTTGGCCGCATAGTTGAACGGCTCGCCCGCCGGGCGCGGCGTCTCGATCCGCTCCAGCGCGAAGGGCCACTCGGCGGTCGCCCAGGCAGGCTCGCCGGCGATATCGTCGCCGATCATCACGCGCAGGCGCGCCATCGGCCAGTCGGCGCGGGCGAGTGCGGCCAGCAGGCGTTCCAGATAGGTGCCGTCGCCATCGGGCAGCGGGCAGCGGCGGGTGGGGATGACGATCGTCACCTCGGGCGCGTCGTCGTCGCCGGCGAAGCGTCGGCGGATCTCCAGCGTGTCGTCCGCCAGGCCGTCGACGATGTCGTGGCCGGCGAAGGCGGGCAGCCGGGCCAGCATCGCCCGCCGTACCTCGCGGGGCACTATCGGGCGCTCCCCCTTCCAGGCGAGCAGCGTCTCCGGCAGGCCGACGATCGACATGCCGAGCGCGTGGGCGCGGAACAGCAGATCGTCCAGCGCGGCGGCGCCCGCCTCCGCCGCGAAGCCGCCCAGGCGGGCGAAGGCGGAGGCGCGCACGACGAGCGGCGGCCCGATCGCATCCTTGGCGGCCAGCAGGGTGACGTCGAACGCCGGCTTCAGGCGCAGCTGGTCGCCCAGCCGCTGCTCGCCCAAGGCGAGATCGTCGGCATACACGATGTCCGCGTCCAGCCGGGCAGTGCAGAGATCGCTCACCATGCGGCGGAACAGCGGCGAGACATAGGCGTCGCCGGGCGCGAAGACGATCCAGCGGTCGCGATCGGTGGGCAGATCGGCCAGCGTCTCGGCCGGCGGCGGGGAGAGATCGGCGGCGAGCGGCACGGCGATCAGCATGTCGCCAAAGCTCGTGCGATCGAAGCGCATGCCGATGGCGAGATCGGAGTGGATGCGCGGCGTGGGGCGGCTGATCGGCACGTCGTCGGCCAGAACGGCATCGAAGCTGGCGTCGATCAGCCCGCCGATGGCATCGTAGGAGAGCGTCTCCGCCACCCGCCGGCGCGCGCTGTCGCCCACGCGGGTGTCGCCGGCGTCGATCGCCTCGGCGGCGTGGCGCAGGGCCGCCGCCAGCGCCGGCTCGTCGATGCGCGCCCACTCGCCGCCCTTGGTATAGTGGCCGAAATCATCCTCCAGCCGCCACGGATGGGCGCGGACCGGATAGCCGCAGCTCGCATCGAGGAACTGCGTGCTGCCGCCGAAATCCGTCGCCACCACCGGCTTGCCGGCGGCCATCGCCTCGGCGATCGTGAGGCCGAACCCTTCGGAGCAGTGCGGCGAGGCGTAGATGTCGCACAGCGCGGCCAGGTTCGCCATCTCGCCGGCGGACATGGAGGCGTTGATCAGCACCACGCCGGCGGTGTCGCCGGCCAGCCGCTCCAGCGCGCGCCCCTCCTCGGCGCGATCGAACAGATGCTTGGTCTTCAGGATCAGCGTCCACCCGCTATCGGCCAGGCCGGAGGCGGCGAAGGCGCGCACCAGCGCCATCGGGTTCTTGCGGATGAGGTAGCTCGATCCGTCGAACGCGTAGAGGATGATGCGGCGATCGGCCGGCACGCCGAAGGCGGTGCGCAGCCGGGCGCGGTCCTCCTCCGTCAGGCGAGTCTCGGGCAGCGGCACGGTGTAGGGCACCACGTCCACCGGCGCTTCGCCCTCGCCCTCGAACAGCCGGGCGCAGTAGCCGCTCGGCGCCCAGATGCGATCGACCGAGGAGAAATCGTGGCGCCACGCGGGCGGGATGTGCGCCATCTCCCACACCCAGTGGCCGATCCGCTTGCGCGCGGCGCCGATCAGCGCGCGCTGATCGTCCGTCAGCAAATGCCAGGAATCGGGGTTGAGGTGGACCACGGCGATATCGGCCGGCCCGACGAAGTCGGTGATCGGCACCGGCGGCACCAGCGACTTGTGGACGTGGAACGGCTTCTGGATCGGGTGCAGGTTCAGCAGCACGTCGCACCGGCGGATCGCCGCGATCAGCCCGCGCGAGGCGGCGCCCAGACCGTTGTCGTAATTCCACGGGCCGAAGAAGGCGATCTTGAGCGGGCGCGGTGCCGGCATGTGGCGGCGCGGGCGGGCGAGCAGCGGGTAGCTCTGCACCGGACCCCAACCCTCCATGCCGGCGGCGAGTGCGGCATCGAGCAGCGGCAGATCGAAGCCGTGCGCGTCCAGCAGCTCGCGCCAGCCGGCCGTGTCGATCGTCGGGAACTCGCCGCGCAGCAGCAGCATCTTCACATAGGGGAAGCCGGCGTCCAGCAGCTCGCGCCAGCCGAACAAAGTGGGGTTGCGCACGGCGTGGCTGGGAAACAGCACCTCCGTGGTGAAGCCCGCCGCCTCCATCACCGGCGCCAGCATGATCTCCGACGTCTGGATCACGTCGTCCTTGGCGGCGAACATGCGCGTATCGTCGAAGAAGCGGTGCAGCGCGAGGCTGGAGAGCAGGCGCGGCTTGATCGCCACGAAATAGCTCTGCACGTGCCAGCGATGCTCGTGCGATTCCGTGAGGCCGACGAGGTCCGCCGCGCTGGCCCGCACCCGCGCGATCGTGGCGGCGAAGCGCGGCGGATCGACCGGGCCGAAGACGCTGTCGTTCGTCAGGTAGAGCAGCGAGGCGGCGTAGGCCTGCGGATAGATCCGCAGCGCGTGCGCCCAGCAGGCGAAGTCATAGCCGCGATTCTCCCGCACGATCGCGCCGGCCACCGCGTCCAGCAGCGGTCCGTCGATGTCGATCGGCCGATCGCCCACCGCGATCAGCAGCGTGGCGATGCCCTCCGCCGCCAGTGCGCGGACATGCGCCAGCACGTGCGGCTTGATCGCGCCGGTGCGGGAGTGGGTGACGAACAGCGCCAGCTCGCCACCGGCGGCGAAGGTCAGCGGCTTGGCCACCTCGAACAAGGCGGTGGAGGCGAGGGGGGCGAGGCTGCCGCCGCTACGATCGACGAGGAAGGGCGAATCGGCCAGCTCCTCGCCGGTGTGACGCAGGCGTGCGGAGATCCACACCTGCCCGTCCAGCCCGGTGAGATCGAGTTGGGTGCGGAAGCCGTGGCCGCCGATCGCCGCCAGATCGGCGCGCACCAGATCAGCCGTCGCGGTGCCGACGAGATTGTCGCCGGCGTGGAACTCGACATCCACCGGCGAGCCGGGCCGATCGGGCTCCATAGCCCAGCCGGAGACGAGTTCGCCCTTCAGCGCGTCGATGTGGCCGATCTGGCGGTGCGCGGGCGCATGCTCCGGCTCGGTCGAGGGGGTGGGCGGCTCGACGATAGGATGCGGATCGTCGGCGGGCATGCCCGGCTTCTCCTTCGTCGGCAGGGTATCGCGATCTTCGAGTCCTGGTGCAGCGGACACGTGCGCCTCCGGCTCGGCCGGCTCCGGCTCGAACGCCTCGAGGTCGGTAGCGTTGGGGTCGGGAATGGCGAGGTCGGCCGCTTCCGGCTCGGCGGCGCTGGCGGCGTCGGCCAGCGCCGGCTCGGCCATTCCGGCTTCGGTCGCCGGGATCAGGGCGCGCGTGGCCTCCAGATCGCTAGCGGCGGCGGCGTTGCCGTCGATCGCGTGGCTTGCGGCGAAGGCGTCGCATGCCTGGCCGAGGCGGCCTTCCCGCCGGTGCAGGTCGCCCAGCCACCGCAGGGTTTCGGCATCGGCCGGATCGAGCCGGCACGCGGCCTCGTAGGCGGCGACCGCGCCGTTCGCGTCGCCGCTCTCCTTCAGCATGTGGCCAAGCTGGACGTGGATCGGCGTCGCCTCCGGCCGCAACGCCAGCACGCGCCGGTAGGCAAGCGCGGCGCCGCGCCAGTCCCGCCGGTCCCGCGCGGCGTTGCCCTCCTTCCGCGCGGCGGAGGCGAGCAGCTTCACGAGGAACGGGGTCATCGAGACGTCATTCTCCGGTTTGCGGGCCCGTAGCGAGGCGTGAGCCGACGGTCATCGCGCGGCCGTGCCGGTCACGAGTTCCGCGACGATCTCGCCGATGGCGAGGCGCCAGTCGCGCGGGCTGACGCCATAGTCGCGGGTGAGCCTGGCGGTGGCGAGGCGGGAATTGGCCGGGCGGCGCGCCGGCGTCGGGAAGTCGCTGGTGGCGATCGGCTCGACCGGCACGGCGGGGCCGCCGCGCGCGCCGCTCGCCGCCATCACCGCGCGGGCGAGATCGCACCAGCTGCCCTCGCCGGCATTCACGAAATGGTAGACGCCGGCGGGCGCCGCCGCGTCCGCCACCATCCGCGCCGTGATCGTGGCGATCGTGGCGGCGATGTCGTCGGCCGAGGTGGGACAGCCGCGCTGATCGTCCACCACGCGCAGCAGCGGCCGCTCGGCCGCCAGGCGCAGCATGGTCTTCACGAAATTGCTCCGGAACGGGCTGACCACCCACGCCGTGCGCAGCACCACCGCGCGCGGATTGCCGGAGAGGACGGCATATTCGCCGGCGAGCTTGCTGGCGCCGTACACGCCGAGCGGGGCGACGGGATCGCCCTCGTCATAGGCGCCGGCCTTGGTGCCGTCGAACACATAGTCGGTGGAGACGTGGATCAGCGGCAACCCGGCGCGGCGGGTGGCGTCGGCCAGCAGCGCCGGGCCGGTCGCGTTGGCGGCGAAGGCGGCCGCCACGTCATTCTCCGCCGCGTCCACCGCCGTATAGGCGGCGGCGTTGATGACGGCGACATAAGGCCGTGCCGCCAGGGCGTCGGCGATGCTTTCCGGGCGGGCGAGGTCCACCTCCGCCCGATCCGCCAGGTGCGGTGTCAACCCGTCCGCGAAGCGGGTGCGCGCCAGCGCCCGCCCCAGCTGCCCGCCGCCGCCGACTACAAGAAGATCAGGCAAACCATACCCCCACGGCCATATCCCGGTCTCGCGACCACCGCGGGCGATGATAGTGCGTCATCGTCCGCTTGTCACAGGCCGGCATCCGGCGCCTATCGCCGGCCAATGATATCGCCGCAGCGCAGTAAAGGCTACGGATCGGGACAAATCAACCCGTATTGGCTGCAACATCCAGCGATAAACCTCCGTTATCGTTCAATGTTGGTGACGCCAAGTCCACCATTTGACCCGTCGGAAGGCGTGGTCTAGCGGCCGGACATGCAGATCGCGGTGCCGATAGACGCAGAATTGTCGCTGGCGACCAGCGATACGTTCGACGAGATCGCCTATATTGCCGCAAATCCGGATCTGCTGGACTATGTTCGCCGCGGCGGCGACGCCCGCCAGCATTTCGAGCGGTTTGGCCGGCTGGAGGGACGCAGGCAGGTGGCGGGGCTGGGCGCCCGGCTGCGACGCGAGAAGCTCGCGCGCTTTTGCGATGTGCTGGATGCGGAGGCGGGCGACGGCGGCACATTCCGCTTCCTGGCGGAGGAGGATGCCTTTCCCGTCGGCTACGGCGACGAGAGCCACCGCATCAGCGACTATGCGGCGGAATCGGCCAATCCCGCCTATCCGGCCTTCGTGCGCGAGATGGAGGACAATCCCGATCGCCGCTACATCGATATCGGCTGCGGGCGGCGCAACTATTCGCAGCCGAATTGCCTGTACCTCGAAGTCTATCCCTCGCTGAGCGCAGACATCATCATGCAGCCGGCCTGCACCTATCCGATCAGGAGCGGTTCGCTGGACGGCATCGGCTGCTTCGCCGTGCTGGAGCATGTGACGGAGCCGTGGCGCGTGGCGGAGGAGTTTCGCCGCATGCTGAAGCCCGGCGGCAAGCTGTTCGTCGACTGGCCGTTCCTGCAGCCGGTGCACGGCTACCCCTCGCATTATTATAATGCGACGCGCGAGGGCCTGCGACGGATGTTCTAGGACGGGTTCGAGGTGCTGCTGCTGGATACGCTGCCGAACCAGACGCCCGACTTCACGATAGCGTGGATCATGCGGGCGCTGGCGGACGGGCTGACCGACCCGCTGGTGCGCGACGAACTGCTCGGCATGACGGTGGGCGATCTGATCGCGCAGCCGCCGCGCGGCGACTTCTGGATGCGGATCGACGCCGCGACGCCGCCCGCGACGGCGAACATGCTGGCCTGCGGCAACTCGCTGGTCGCCCGCAGGCTCTGAGGCAGGCGATCAGAAGGCCAGGCCGAAGCGCAGCGCGCCGCCGATATCGTCGGGCAGGGCGGCGTTGTGGCCGGGGTCGCGCCGCCAGTAGAGGTTCGTCGTCATCCAGCCGCCGAGCAGCGGCGCCGACCAGCTCGCCTCGGCATCCCGCTCCCGCCCGGCGGGGGCCAGGCTCAGGCGGCTGTCGGCATAGGTGGCGGTGCCCGTCGCATAGTCATAGGCGACCGGCAGGCTGAGGGCGTAGCCGCCGGACGACACGCGGAGCGGCTGGGCGAAGCGGAAGGCGAGGCGATCGCCGGCGGCGAACAGGCCGCGGCGGGTGAGATCGAGCGCGTAGCCGCCGCTCCGCAGGCTGCCGCCGATGGCGGCGCCGCCCGCCGCCATGCGCGTCCACCCGCGTCGCAGGTTGGCGCCGATCGACCAGTCGGCGGCGGGCGACAGGGTGGCGCGCAGATCGGCGAAGTCGGTGGTGGCGCCGGCCCCGCCGAACGCGCTGCCGAAGCGCGCGCCGAGCACCGTCTCCCGCTCCCGCATGCGGCTGACGCCGGCGACGATGGCGAGCGGGCCGAACCGGCGATCGACCGCGACGCCGATGGTGGCATAAGGCTGCCGGGCGGCGTCACGGCGCCGGCGATCCTGCTCGGCGGGATCGCCGACCAGCGCGTCGCCCGCCTCCGCCGTCATCGTCACGCCCAGGCGGCCGATCGCCCGGCGCAGCGCCATGCTGTTGCCGGGCCGCCGCTCGAACCCCGGCGTCGACAGCGGATCGCCGGCGACCAGGAAGGCGTCTCCCGCCGCGCCGCGCAGAGCCTGGCCGAGCGCGCCGCCGCCCTGCGCGAAGCCGAACGCCATCGCCATGCTCGGCCCCAGCCGGGTGGCCGCCATGCCGGCGACCGCGCGCGCCCGCCGCGCCTCGCCGGGCGCCAGCATCAGCCGTTCCACCGCCGCCTCGCTGCCGCTGGCGGTGACGGAGAAGGCGACGCTCGTCCGCCCGTCCGCCGCGTTCACGCTGCGCAGGCCACCGGCCAGCGCGGGCGCGAGCTTCAGCGCCGGGGCGGGGCGGGCGAGGGTGGCGCCGATCGCATAATCATAGGCCCGGCCGTAGCCGTCGACGATCACCGCCGAGGCGCCGCCCTTCGCCAGCGCATCGCCCATCGGCGCCGAGAGGGTGCCGTTGCCCGCCAGCGACACCGCCACGGCGGAGCCGGCGAGCATCGTCTGCCCCTGCGGCTGGAAGGCGCGGGCGAGGTTCAGCACGCCGCGCCCGTAGGTGGCGTCCACCCCGCTGGCGCCGAGATCGGTGGCAGTGGAGTAGAGCAGCTGCACGATCTGCTGGGCGGTGAGGTTGGGAAAGGCCTGCGCCAGCAGCGCCACAGCGCCGGAGATGAGCGGTGCGGAGAAGGACGTGCCGTTGAACAGGAATTGCTGGCCGTTCTGGTCGTAGCTGCGCACCCGTTCGCCCAGCGCCATCAGATAATGGTCGGCCCCGCTGCCGGCGCGGTTGCTGAAGGTGGCGATGTCCCCCGCCAGGTTCGTCGCGCCCGCGATGATGACGAGGCCGCGCGCCTGCGCATCGACATTGGCGATCAGGGCGAGCGGATCGGGGTTGGCCGAGGCATCGTTGCCGCCGGCGATCACCACGATGATGCCCGCCGCCGTCGCCCGGCCGATCGCCTGCGCGAGCACGCTCTCCGCCGTCGACCCGCCGAGCGAGATGTTGATGACGCGCGCGCCGTTGGCGGTGGCGAGATCGACGCCGCGGGCGATCGCCGTGTCGAGATGCTTGCACCCGTCGCTGCTGGCGCAGCTGCCGGGCGTATCGGATTTGGCGATCAGCAGCGTCGCCTCGAACGCCATGCCCAGCGGGCCGCTGTCGTTGCGCGAGGCGCCGAGCACGCCCGCCACCGCGGTGCCGTGGCCGCCTGTATCCTGGATGGTGCCGCGCGACCCGCCGACATCGGCAGAGGCCGCGCTGATGCGGCCGGTGAAATCGCCGGTGGAGACATCGATGCCGCCATCGATGATCGCCGCGGTGACGCCGCGGCCGCTGTAACCGGCATTGTAGGCGGTGAGCGCGTTGGCCTGCACGAGGCCGGCCGAGCCGCGATATTCGCTGGTGTCGAAATTGGTCGGGGTGGAGGGGGTGGTGGGTGTCGTCGGCGTCGTCGGCGTCGTGGTGACGGGCGGTTCCGTCTGCGTGGGCGGCGGCGTGCTCGGCACGGTGGGCGTCGTGGGTGTGGTGGGCGTCGTCGGTGTCGGGGTCGGCGTGGAATTGACGCCACCGCCACCGCCGCCGCAGGCCGCCAGAGCGAGCAGCGACAAAGCGGTGGTGGTGCGCAGCACGCCGATCGCACGGAACGACATCGCCAACATTCCCCCCGGCATACCCGCCCCGCGCGCACGGCGATCACGCCGATCTCCGCGCCCCGGTTGCCGTGCCTTCATGCCCCCGCTAGAGCCCGCCCGCAATGCTCGACGCGCTTCGCCATATCGACACCTGGATCTTCGATCTGGACAATACGCTGTACCCGGCGTCCAGCGACCTTTTCGGGCTGATCGACCAGCGCATGACCGATTACGTGGCGCGGCTGAAGGGTGTGGACGCGGTGGCGGCGCGGGCCATCCAGAAGGCGCTGTTCCATGAACATGGCACCACCCTGTCCGGCCTGATGCGCACGCACGCGATCGATCCGCACGAGTTCCTCGGCTTCGTCCACGATATCGAGATGGACGTGCTGGCCGAGGACCGGCGGCTGCTGGCGGCGCTGGCGCGGCTGCCGGGGCGCAAGCTGATCTTCACCAACGGCGACGAGCCCTATGCCCGCAAGGTGCTGGCCCGGCTCGGTTTGTCGGAGAGCTTCGAGGCGATCCACGACATCCACGCCTGCGCCTACCAGCCCAAGCCCAACCCGGCCGCCTATGCCGCGATGTGCGCCGCGCTGCGGGTGGAGCCGACGACGGCGCTGTTCGTGGAGGACATGGCCCGCAACCTGGTGCCGGCCAAGGCGCTGGGCATGACGACGGTCTGGGTCAACAACGGATCCGATCAGGCGACGGCCGAGCGGCACGCCGACAGCATCGATTATGAGACGGACGACGTCGGCGCGTGGCTGGACGAGATAGCGGGGGATCCGGAATGAGCGACCTTGAGGCGGTGATCGATCAGGCGTGGGACGCGCGCGACGGCATCGGCCCCGGCACGACCGGCACGGTACGCGAGGCGGTGACGCAGGCGCTGGCCGATCTGGACGCGGGCCGCGTGCGCGTGGCCGAGAAGATCGACGGCGCATGGGTCGTGCACCAGTGGCTGAAGAAGGCGGTGCTGCTGTCTTTCCGGCTCAACGACAATGCGCTGGTGGCGGGCGGCGCGGCCGGCGCGCCGGGGTGGGACAAGGTGCCCTCCAAATTCGCCGGCTGGGGCGAGGCGGAGTTCCGCGCCGGTGGCTTCCGCGCGGTGCCGGGGGCCGTGGTGCGGGCGGGCGCGCACATCTCCAAGGGCGTGGTGCTGATGCCCAGCTTCGTCAACATCGGCGCCCATGTCGGCGAGGGGACGATGGTGGACACCTGGGCGACGGTGGGCAGCTGCGCCCAGATCGGCCGCAAAGTCCATCTTTCCGGCGGGGTCGGCATCGGCGGCGTGCTGGAGCCGCTGCAGGCGAATCCGGTGGTGATCGAGGACGGCGCCTTCATCGGCGCGCGCGCCGAGGTGGCGGAGGGCGTGATCGTGGAGGAGGGCGCGGTGCTCTCCATGGGCGTCTATCTCGGCGCGTCGACCAAGATCGTCGATCGGGCGAGCGGCGAGGTCTTCATGGGTCGGGTGCCGGCCTATGCGGTGGTGGTGCCGGGCGCGCTGCCGGGCAAGCCGCTGCCGGACGGTACGCCCGGCCCGTCGCTCTACTGCGCGGTGATCGTGAAGCGGGTGGACGCCAGGACACGCGCCAAGACCGGCATCAACGAGCTGCTGCGGGACTGAGCGGCGGCGCCCCCGCCGCCCGTGACGGAACGACTTTCCCGCTCGTTCGTGGGATAAGGCGATGATGGACGCCGAGTCACCCGCCCGCCCGCGTGAGGCCGCTGAGGATTGGACCATCCCGCAGCGCTGGTCCGATTACACGCGGGCCGAGCATGACACGTGGGACCGGCTGTTCGCCCGGCAGACGGCGATGCTGTCGGGCCGGGCGACGCCGGAGTTCCTGGCCGGGCTGGACGTGCTGCGCCTCTCCAGGCCCGGCATTCCGGATTTCGCCGAACTCTCCGCCCGGCTGACCGACGCCACCGGCTGGAGCGTGGTGGCGGTGCCGGGGCTGGTGCCGGAGGACGTGTTCTTCGATCATCTCGCCAACCGCCGCTTCGTCGCCGGGCGGTTCATCCGCCGGCCCGACCAGCTCGACTATCTGGAGGAGCCGGACGTCTTCCACGACGTGTTCGGCCATGTGCCGCTGCTCGCCAACCCGGTGTTCGCCGATTACATGCAGGCCTATGGCGAGGGCGGCCGCCGCGCCGGCGGGCTCGGATCGATCGGGAAGCTGGCGCGGCTCTACTGGTACACGGTGGAGTTCGGGCTGATCCGCGACGGCGATGCGCTGCGGCTGTACGGCGCCGGCATCGTCTCCTCCTTCGGCGAGTCGATCTTCGCGCTGGACGATCCCTCGCCCAACCGCATCGCCTTCGACCTGAAGCGGGTTATGCGCAGCCGCTACCGCATCGACGACTATCAGCAGAACTACTTCGTGATCGACAGCTTCGACGATCTGCTGCGCCAGACGCTGGAGACCGATTTCGCCCCGCTCTATGCCGAGCTGGAGACGCTGAGCGACCTGGAACCCGATACGATCCTGCCGAGCGACCGGGTGATCACCCGCGGCACGCAGGCCCATGCCCGAAAGGACGCGCGATGACCGAACCCACGACGCCGCACGACAACCCGCTGGGCCTGGACGGGTTCGAGTTCGTCGAGTTCACCGGGCCGGACCCGGATGCGCTGGCGGCCCTGTTCGAGGCGATGGGCTTCACCCATGTCGCCACCCACCGATCGAAGAACGTGCGCCGCTACGTGCAGGGCGACATCAACTTCATCCTGAACATGGAGACGGCGGGACAGGCGGCCGAGTTCCGCAACGCCCACGGCCCTTCCGCCAACGCCATGGCCTTCCGCGTCCACGATGCGGCGAAGGCGTTCGCGCTCGCCGTGGAGCGGGGGGCGACGCCGATCACCGGCCCGGTCGGCCCGATGGAGCTGAACATCCCGGCGATCGAGGGCATCGGCGGATCGAACCTCTACCTCGTCGATCGCTACGGAGCGGAGGAGATATACGATGTGGATTTCCGCGCGGTGCCCGGCGCCAAGCGGGACGACCGCTCCGTCGGCCTGCACACGCTGGACCATCTGACCCACAATGTGAATCGCGGGCGGATGAATCACTGGGCGCAGTTCTACGAGCGCATCTTCAACTTTCGCGAGATCCGCTACTTCGACATCGAGGGCAAGGCCACCGCGCTGCTGAGCCGGGCGATGACCGCGCCGGACGACAAGATCCGCATCCCGCTGAACGAGAGCCAGGACGAGCACAGCCAGATCGAGGAGTTTCTGCGCGAGTATAAAGGCGAGGGCATCCAGCATCTGGCGCTGGCGACCGACGACATCTTCGCCACGGTGGACGCGCTGCGCGCCAACGGCATCCGCTTTCAGGACAGTCCGGAGACCTATTTCGACCTGATCGACCAGCGCCTGCCCGGCCACGGGCACAGCGTGGACGAGATGCGCCGCCGCCGCATCCTGATCGACGGATCGCCGGAGACCGGCGAGGGGCTGCTGCTGCAGATTTTCACCGAGAACATGGTCGGCCCGATCTTCTTTGAGATCATCCAGCGCAAGGGCAATCAGGGCTTTGGCGAGGGCAATTTCAAGGCGCTGTTCGAGAGCATCGAGCTGGACCAGATTCGCCGCGGCGTTATCCCCGCGCAGTCTTGACCCCGGCCGGAAAGCGACCGGCGTACAAGGACCGGAACGGTTTTAAGTCGTGTTGCAGCGCAGCAGCGGCGGCCGCATGGCGGGGCTCCGCCGGGGAGCCGAACCGCCATGCCCACGCTGTCGATCTGCATTCCCACCTATAACCGCTCGCGCTGCCTGGCCGAACTGCTCGACAGCATCATCGCGCAGGATCTGCCGGAGATCGAGGTGGTCGTCAGCGACGATGCCTCGCCGGACGATACGGTGGCGGTGGCGGAGCGGTATCGCGGGCGGATCGCGCGCTTAACCTTCCTCTCCCAGCCGGTGAACATCGGGCTGGACCGCAATTTCCTGGCGGTGGTGGAGGCGGCGACCGGCGATTACATCTGGCTGATGGGCGACGATGACCGGCTGGAGCCCGGCGGCGCCCGCCGCGTGCTGGATGCGCTGCGTCGCTGGCCGGACGTGCACGGGCTCACCCTTGGCGTGATCGACTATGACGTCACGATGGAGCGGCCGGCAGGGCTGCGGGCGACCCCGCCGACGCAGCGGCTGACGGGCGTGGGCCAGGTGTTCGGCGAACTGGCCGACCTGCTCGGTTTCATGTCCGCCCTGGTGGTGGACCGCGAACATTGGCGGCGGATGGCGGCGGACCCGTCTGCCCGCGCGTTCGAGAACTACTATATTCAGGTCTATCTGGTCGGCCGCATCGTGGGGCGGGACGGCGGCTGGGGCGTGGTGCAGGAGCCATGCGTCGGCTTCCGCACCGGCAACGACCAGTTCGAGGTGAAGTTCGGCTGGTTCCAGCGGCTGAGGATCGACGTGGCGGCCTATGACCAGCTGGCCGACGCCCTGCTCGCCGACGATCCGGCGGCCCATGCGGCGATGCGCCACCGCGTGTTCGACACGCATGTGATGGCCCGCATCAACAACGCCAAGACGGCGCCGGGGCGCACGCCCTCTGTGTGGCGGGCGGCTGGCTATCTGTTCGGCCCCTATGGCGCCATGCCGCGGTTCTGGACGCGCGGGTTGCCGACGCTGTTCGCGCCGAAGTGGATCATCCGCCACGCCCGTTCCCTCTACAAGCGGTACGGCAGCCGATCCGGCGCGGCGCGGGCGCGGGCGATGACGCCCGGCGGGCTCGCCGTGGCAGATCGGGCCGGGGCCTGATCTCGCCGTTTCGGAACGCCTCTTCCGAAGGTTCCAGGGCATATCGACATTGAGCGGATGAAGCCGGTTTGACCTGCATCTTGTGCAAACCGCTCATCCTGAGGAGCCATTGAGCGTGTCGAAATGGCGTCTTCGCCTCCGCTCAGCCGCTCCTCAGGATCAGCGGACGTGCAAAGGCTGGCTGTCTAGACGCCCTAGAACGCCACCCAGCAGTCGAGCAGCGCCTTGGCGAGGCCGCGGTCGATCGCCTCGGCGGCTTCCTCCACGCCCTCGTGCCAGCCGTCGGCGGCGTCGGCCACGATAAGCGCGGCGGCGGCGTTCAGCAGCACCGCGTCGCGATAGGCGCCCGGCTCTCCTTGCAGCAGCGCGTGCAGCGCGGCGGCGTTGTAGGCGGCGTCGCCGCCGCGCAGCGCCGCGATCGGATGGCGGGCGAGGCCGGCATCCTCGGACACGATCCGCTCCTCCGTGTCACCGCAGGCGCCCAGCCGGATCAGGCTGGAGGGGCCGGCGATCGAAAGCTCGTCCAGCGGCTCGTCGCCCGCCACGATCATCGCCGACTCGCTGCCGAGCAGGCGCAGCGCCTCCACATAGGTGCGCAGGTAATCGGGCCGGGCGACGCCGACGAGCTGGCGCGTGACGCGCGCGGGATTGGCGATCGGGCCGGTCAGGTTGAAGATCGTCCGCCGGCCGATCGCGCGGCGCACCGGCGCCAGGCGGCCGAGCGCGGGATGGTGCGACTGGGCGAACAGGAAGGCGATGCCGAGATCGGCGAGGCTCGCCTCCGCCCGGGCCGAGGCGCGGGCGAGATCGAGGCCCAGCGCCTCCAGCGTGTCGGCAGCACCCGCCCGCGACGAGGCGGCGCGATTGCCGTGCTTGGCGACCGGCACGCCGCACGCCGCCACGACGATGGCGACGGCGGTCGATACGTTGAGGCTGTGCGCGCCGTCTCCGCCGGTGCCGCACACGTCGATCGCGCCCTCCGGCGCCGCGATCGGGATCATGCGTTCGCGCAGCGCCAGCGCGGCGGCGGCGATCTCGATGCTGGTCTCGTCGCGCTCGGCCATCACCGTCAGGAAGGTGGCGACATCCGCGTCCGCCACCTTGCCGTCCAGCATGTCGGCGAAGGCGGCGTGCGCCGTCGCATGGTCGAGCGGGGTGGACGGATCGGGCAGCAGCGCCAGGGTGGTCATGCGATCTCGCGCACCTTCAGCCCGGCCACGCGCATGAAGTTGGCGAGCAGGGCATGGCCATGTTCGGTGGCGATGCTCTCCGGATGGAACTGCACGCCGTGGATCGGCAGGGTCGCGTGGCGCAGGCCCATCACGACACCATCAGCGGTGCGGGCGTTGACCAGCAGCGTGGCGGGCACGCTCTCCTCCGGCACCGTCAGCGAATGGTAGCGGGTGGCGGTGAAGGGTGAGGGGAGGGCCGCAAACACGCCGGTGCCGTCGTGCAGGATCGGGCTCGTCTTGCCGTGCATCAGGCTCGGCGCGCGCTCCACCCGCCCGCCGAAATGCTGGCCGATCGCCTGGTGGCCCAGGCACACGCCCAGCAGCGGCCGCCCGGCATCGGCGGCGGCGGCGACCAGATCGAGCGAGACGCCCGCCTCGTTCGGCGTGCAGGGGCCGGGCGAGATCAGGAACGCCTCCGCGCCGGACGACAGCGCCTGGCCGGCGGCGATCGCATCGTTGCGCACCACCTCCACCTCCGCCCCCAGCTGCTGGAGATAGTGGACGAGGTTCCAGGTGAAGCTGTCATAATTGTCGATGACAAGGATCATGCCGGCGGCTTTAACCGATGGGCGGGCGCGTGCAAGCGGCGCCCGCGACCCTGCCGTAAGGAGAGGTGCGCCGATCCGCAGCCACGGGCAGAGCGGCGCCGGCGACGCTGCGGGAGAGCGACATGAAGCGATATGGCGTGGGCATCATCGGGTTGCAGCCGGGTGCGAGCTGGGCGGCGGCGGCGCACCTGCCGGCGCTGCGCGCGCTGGCGGACGATTTCGCGATCGTCGGCGTGGCCAACAGCAGCGCCGGCAGCGCGGAGGCGGCGGTGGCGGCGTGCGATGCGGGCCGCGCCTTCGCCGATGCGGCGGCGCTGGTGGCCGCCCCGGATGTGGATATCGTCGCGGTGACGGTGAAGGTGCCGCACCACCACGCGCTGGTGGCCATGGCGATCGCGGCCGGCAAGCATGTCTATTGCGAGTGGCCGCTGGGCAACGGCCTGGCCGAGGCGGAGGATCTGGCCGCGCAGGCGGATGCGGCGGGCGTGCTGGGCGTGATCGGCACGCAGGCGCGGCTGGCGCCGGCGATCGTCGCGGCGGGGCGGATGGTGGCCGAGGGCTATCTGGGGGAGCTGCTCTCCACCACGCTGGTCGCGACCGGCCTGTCCTGGGGGCCGGTGCTGGAACCGCGCAACGCCTACCTGGCCGATCGGGCGAACGGCGCGACGATGCTGACGATCCCGTTCGGCCACACCATGGCCGCCGTGCGCGATGTGCTGGGGCCGGTGGCGGAACTCTCCGCCACGCTCGCCACGCGGCGGCCGGTGGTGCGCAACGGCGACATGGGAGCGGAGATCGCGATGGACGCGCCCGACCAGGTGCTGGTGCAGGGCGTGCTCGCCGGCGGCGCGCCGATCGCGATCCACTATCGCGGCGGCACGCCCGGCGGCACCGGCCTGCTCTGGGAGATCGAGGGCACCGCGGGCACGATCCGGGTGAGCGGGCCGGGCGGTCACAGCCAGCTCGTGCCGCTCACCCTCTCGGCCGGGCGCACCGGCGAGGCGCTGACGGAGGTGGACGTGGCTGAGCACGACGGCCTGCCGGCCGATCCCGTCGCCGGCAACGTCGCGCGCGTCTATCGGGCGATGGCGGCCGATCTGCGGGATGGCACGCGCACCGCGCCGCGCTTCGCCGATGCCGTCCCGCTGCACCGCCTGATCGCGGCGGTGGAGGCGGCGGACGCCTCCGGCCGGCGGACGGCGGTGCCGGGCTGACGCGCGCCGCGCCCGCCATGCGACGATCCGCACGTCGCCCCGATTGCGGCGGCTGATCGCGCGCTGTAGGCGGGCGGCCGATGCCGCCGGCGCCGTTCGAGTCTTCCTTCACGCAGCCCATTTCCCTTCGCCGGCGGGCGATGGGCTTCGTGCTCGCGGTCGCGGCGAATCTGCTGCTGCTGCTGATGCTGCTCACCCTGGCGCCGCGCGTCTCGCATCCGCCGCCCACCGATCGCGAACCCTCCGTCTTCGCGCTGACGCGGGAGCGGGAGGCGGATACGACGCGTGCCAAGGCGACCACGCAGCAGAAGCGCACGGCGACGGCAAAGGCCGTGCAGCGGCCGAAGGCGCCGCCGGCGGCGCCGGTCGCCCCCATCGTTCCGCAGCCGGTGCCGGCGCTGAACATGATGATCGTCAGCAAGGACGTGCTGGACGCCACCGACAGCGCGATGCGGACGAAGCATGAGGGCGGCGACAGCGGCGCGCAGAGCGCGGACGCCGGCGCGGCGGGCGGTGGCTCGCCCGGCGTGGGCAAGGCGCCCAACGGGGAGCAGATGTACGCCGCCGAATGGTATCGCGAGCCGACCGACGCCGAGCTCGCTTTCTACCTGCCGAAGACGGGCCGCCGCTACGGCTGGGGCGAGATCGCGTGCCGCACGGTGGCGAACTACCGGGTGGAGGACTGCGTCGAGATCGGCCAGTCGCCGCCGGGATCGGGCCTGTCCGGCGCGGTGCGGCAGGCGGCCTGGCAGTTCCGCGTGCGCCCGCCGCGCATCGGTGACAAGCGCGTGATCGGTGCTTGGGTGAGCATCCGCATCACCTATACGGAGAGCGGCGCCACCCACTGACCGGCGGCGGCGGGCTCCGTCTCAGCCGAACGGCAGGATCGCCTTATAGGCGGTCAGCGGCGGCTTGCCCGGCACGGTGCGCCCCTGCCGCAGCAGAAAGGCGTGACGGACGATCTCGGCCTGCTGCTCGATGCCGTAGCGGTGGAACGGCTTGCCTTCTTCGAAGGTGTAGCGATAGCGGCAGAAGGGGTGGCGCATCAGCGGCAGGTAGAAGCGGCCGCCACGCTGCGCCTGCCACACATGCGCCATCTCGTGCAGGAACAGCCCCTGCAAGGCGAGATCGGCACTGGCGAAATCGTCCCGGTAGAGGTCGCCCGCCGGGTGGAAGTGGATGTGGCCCATCGGCGCCATCGCCGTCTCGCGCGGCTGGAACGGGAACCATTTGCGCCGCCGTATCTCCACCCGGTCGAGATCGATCGCATCGCGGTAGATCGATCCGGCGAGACGCCGCTCGCCATCCGTCAGCCGGCGGGTCATCGCGGCGCGACGATCCGGCCATGTGGCCGCAGCCCTTGCATCGCGTTGTCCGCTCCGTCCCGTGGAGGCGCCGGCCTACCATCCGTGGCGTGGTCGTACCAGCGCCCGCCTTTTCCAGTGCCAGGCGATTCCACCTGCGGCGAAACCGCTCTACACTGGCGGCGCCCCGAGCGGAGCGAACGGCCGATATGGAACTCACCTGCTACGTCTACCCGAACTGGAAGCCGCGCATCCGCCCCGCCACCCCGCGGCGGGACTGGATGGAGGAGAGCCCGGATCGCTTCGCCTATCGCTGCCTGCCGCTCGCCATCGCCAACGCGCATGGCTGGGAGCTGCTGAGCCCGGTCGGCTTCAAGGCGCGGTGGCGCGGCGGATCGGGCGCGGACGCGGTGGAGATCAGGCTCGATCCCGGCATGGAGGGGCGGGAGGCGCCGACATCGCTGTTCGGATCGGCGACGATCACCTTCCATGTCGAGGGCCTGTTCCGCACGCCGCCGGGATGGAACCTGTGGGTCGGCGGATCGCCCAACGCCGCCAAGGACGGGATCGCGCCGCTTGGCGGCGTGATCGAGACGGACTGGTCGCCCTACAGCTTCACGATGAACTGGCGCTTCACCCGCAAGAACCACTGGATCCGCTTCGAGGAGGACGAGCCGTTCTGCTTCTTCTTCCCGGTGCAGCGCCAGCCGATCATGGACGTGCAGCCGGTGATCCGCCCGGTGGAGGAGGCGCCCGAGCTGAAGGCGGCGTTCGACAGCTGGAGCAGATCGCGCGCCGACTTCCAGGCCTGGGTCCGCCAGACGCAGCCGACCGCGCCGGCCGACCAGTGGCAGAAGCTCTATTATCGCGGCATCGCGCCCGATGGCACGCCCGGCCCGGACGATCACGCCGCCAAGCTGCGGCTGAACCCCTTCACCCGCGCCGATGGCGGGGAGGGCGCCGCGGCGTGTCCGGTGCCGCACGGCGCGCCGGCCCCGAAACCGGCCGAGCCGGACCTCGCCGCCATCCTGGGCGCGGCGCGCGGGCCGCTGCCGGACGAGGTGATGCGGATGACCCTGAACCAGATGCGCTTCAAGCCGGACACGGCGAAGCCGAAGAAATAGGCGCGGCCGGAACAGGCCGGATCGACGTCGAGCGGATCAAGCTGATCCCTACTCGGATATGACCAAGCCGCTCATCCTGAGGAGCCATTGAGCCTGTCGAAATGGCGTCTCGAAGGATCCTTCGAGACGGGTCTTCGCCTCCGCTCAGCCCCTCCTCAGGATGAGCGGAGATGCAAGAAAACTGAACGTCGATCCGGCCTAGCGATTCGCGCCGCCGCCGTCGATCACCTCGCGCACCTTGCGGGCCAGCTGCTCGATCGTGAACGGTTTCGGCAGGAAGGCGACGCCGGTATCGAGCATGCCGTTATGCACTACGGCGTTGCGCGTATAGCCGGTGGTGTAGAGCACCGGCAGGCCGGGGCGGATCGCGCGCGCCTCCTCCGCCAGCCTTCGGCCGTTCATCTCGGGCATCACCACATCGGTGAACAGCAGCAGGATCGAGGGGTTCTCGGCCAGCAGCCGCAGCGCCTCCTGCCCGTTGGCGGCGGACATCGCGGTGTAGCCGAGCTCCCGCAGGGCATCGACGGAGAAGTGGCGCACGCGCTGCTCGTCCTCCACCACCAGGATGATCTCGTCGGCGCGGCCTTCCGGCATCGCCTCGACCGGGGTCGCCGCGCGCGGCCCGATCACCGGGCCGGTGAAGCGCGGCAGGTAGAGCTTCACCGTCGTGCCCTCGCCCGGCTCCGAGTAGATGGCGATGTGCCCGCCGGACTGCTTGACGAAGCCGAACACCTGGCTGAGCCCCAGGCCCGTGCCCTTGCCGACCTCCTTGGTGGTGAAGAAGGGATCGAAGGCGCGCTCGATAATGTCCGGCGTCATGCCGCCGCCGGTGTCGCTGACGCAGATCAGCACATACTGGCCGGGCTCCACCTCGTTGCGGTCGCGCGCATAATCGTCGTCGAGATGGGCGTTGTTCGTCTCGATGGTCAGCCGGCCGCCTTCCTGGCCGGTGGAGACGATCGCGTCGCGTGCGTTCACCGCCAGGTTCAGCACCGCATTTTCCAGCTGCGACGGATCGGCATAGGTGCGCCACAGCCCGCCGGAGAGCACCGTCTCGACGGAGATCTGCTCCCCCAGCGTCCGCCGCAGCAGATCCGACATGCCGGAGACGAGCTTGTTCGCATCGATCGGCACCGGCGCCAGCGGCTGCTGCCGCGAGAAAGCGAGCAGCCGGGCGGTGAGGGCGGCCGCCCGCTCCGCCCCCTCGCGCGCATTGTCGATGCACTTGGCCACGCGCTCATGATCGTCGGAGCGGCGCTTCGCCATGTCCAGGCTGCCGATCACGATCGCCAGCATATTGTTGAAATCGTGCGCGATGCCGCCGGTCAGCTGGCCGATAGACTCCATCTTCTGGAGCTGGCGGAGCTGCCCCTCGGCCGTCTCGCGCGCGGCCATCTCGCGCGTGGTCGCCTCGGCGGCGGCGGTCGCCTCGTCGCGCGCGGCCTCGACCGCGACGAAGCGGATGCGCGCCTCGCGGATGATCAGCGCCGCCACCAGCAGCACCAGCAGGATCGCCGCGACCTGCCCGGCGACCAGCCACCACACGGCCAGTTGCACGTTGGCGATGCGCCGCTCCAGCAGCCGCTGCTCCACCGTCTTCATCTTCAGCAGCAGCGCGTCGATCGATCGCATCAGCGCCTGCCCGCTGCCGAGATCAACGAGCCGGATCGCATCGCCGCGGCGATCGCGCAGGACGAGTTCGGCGCCGGTGCGGGCGAAGGCGATCTTGCTGGCGATCAGCGCATCGAGCCGCACGAGCGACCGCTGCTGCGCCGGATTGTCGATCGTCTGCCGGTGCAGGGCGGCCACCGCGCCCCGCAGCTTGGCGATCGTCGTCTCCATATCCTCGGTAAAGCTGCGATTGCCGGCGATCAGGAAGCCGCGATGATTGGATTCGACGGTGCGGACAAGCTCCAGCACCTCGCCGATCCGCACCTCCACCTCCAGCGTGTGGCGCACCCAGTCGTTCGCGCTCGCCTGCGCGCGAGCCAGCATGATGCTGCCGATCACGCTCAGCATGACCAGGATCATGCCGGCGAGCGGCAGGAACGGCATGCGCCGAAAGGTCAGTGCCGCAGGCATGGCGGCGTTCTGAAAGGTCGGACGGGCCAGCGCAAGGGGGAGTCAGTGCGCGCGTGCAACGATATCGGCCCAGCCCGCTTCGTCGATCACGGTTATGCCCAGTTCCTCGGCCTTGCGCCGCTTGGCGCCTGCATCGGCGCCGACCACCACGAGATCCGTCTTGCCGGAGACCGCGCTCGCCACCTTGGCGCCCAGCGCGTCGGCCTGCGCCTTCGCCTCGTCGCGCGACAGGGTCTCCAGCCGGCCGGTGAACACCACCGTCTTGCCGGTTACTGGCGAGGCGCGGGTCTCGTGGACAACATCCTGCGGCGCGACCTGCCGGAGCAGGTCAAACACGACAGCGCGATTATGCGCCTCGGCGGCGAAGTCGAGGATCGCCTCGGCCACTTCCGGTCCGATGCCGGGCGTGTCGAGCGCCGCCACCACCGCTTTCTGGCGCCGGATCTCGAACTTGCGGTCGGTCTCCGCCGGCGCTGGCGCCGTGCGGCGCCGGATGGCAAGGGCATGGCGGATCATCACCGCCAATCCTCGCATGGAGACGTAGCGCCGCGCCAGATCGCGCGCGGTGATCTCGCCGACGTGGCGGATGCCGAGCGCGAACAGGAAGCGGTCGAGCGGTGGCGCGCGCTTGGCGTCGATCGCGTCGATCAGGTTGCCGGCAGAGACTTCGGCCCACCGCTCGCGCGCCAGCAGCGTCTCCTTCGTCAGCCGGAAGATGTCGGCCGGAGACTGGATCAGGCCGTCGCGGAAGAAGCTCTCGACATTGGTGATGCCGAGCCCCTCGATATCCAGCGCGTGGCGGGAGGCGAAGTGGCGCAGCCGCTCCACCCGCTGGGCCGGACAGATCAGGCCGCCGGTGCAGCGTATGTCCACCTCGCCGATCTCCCGCTCGGCGGCGGAACCGCATTCGGGGCAGGCGGCAGGGAACGGCCAGGCGCCGCGCGCCTCGTCCCGCGACAGGTTCTCGACGATCTGCGGGATCACGTCGCCGGCGCGTTGCAGGATCACGCGGTCGCCGGGCCACACGTTCAGCCGCCCGATCTCGTCGGCATTGTGCAGGGTGGCGTTGGTGACGACGACGCCGCCCACCGTCACCGGCTCCAGCCGGGCGACGGGGGTGAGCTTGCCGGTGCGGCCGACCTGGATGTCGATCGCGCGCAGGGTGGTCTGCGCCTTCTGCGCCGGGAACTTGTGCGCGATCGCCCAGCGCGGCGCGCGACCGACCTGACCGAGCCGGCGCTGCCAGTCGAGCCGATCGAGCTTGTAGACGACGCCGTCTATGTCGAACGGCAGATCGGCGCGCGCCGCCTCGATCGCGCGATACTGCGCCAGCGCGTCGGCGACGTCGTCCACGCGCGTCAGCCGGTCCGACACCGGCACGCCCCAGCCGGCGATCGCCGCCATCACCGCCGCCTGCGTGTCGCCGGGCACGGCGCTCGCCTCGCCCCAGCCATGGGCCAGGAAGCGCAACGGGCGGGCGGCGGTGATCGCCGCATCCTTCTGCCGCAGCGATCCGGCGGCCGCGTTGCGCGGGTTGGCGAACTGGCGGGCCTTTTCCGGATCGACCGCCTCGGCCAGCAGCCGGGCGTTGAGCGCGGCGAAATCGGCCTTGTCCATATAGACCTCGCCGCGGATCTCGAACACCGCCGGCGCATCCTCGATCCGCTGGGGGATGTCGCCGATCGTCGCGACGTTGGCGGTCACGTTCTCGCCGGTCTGGCCGTCGCCACGGGTCAGCGCCTGCACCAGCACGCCCTCCTCGTAGCGCAGCGAGCAGGAGAGGCCGTCGATCTTCGGCTCGGCGGTCAGCGCCACAGGCTCGCTCTCGGGCAGGCTCAGGAAGCGGCGGACGCGGGCGACGAACTCGGCCACCTCCTCGTCGGAGAAGGCGTTGTCCAGGCTGAGCATCGGCCGCGCATGCGCCACCTTGGCGAGATGGCCGGAGGGCGCCGCGCCGATCAGCCGGCTCGGGCTGTCCGCCCGCACCAGATCGGGGAAGGCCGCTTCCAGTTCGGCGTTGCGGCGGACGAGCGCGTCATAGTCCGCGTCGCTGATCTCGGGCGCATCCTGCGCGTGGTAGAGCGCGTTGTGCCGGGCGATCTCGGCGGCGAGCGACGCCAACTCGGCGGCGGCGGCGGCGGGATCGGGATCGTCGGGCGCGGTCATGCCGCACCGTTAGAGCGAGTCCGGGGGGTACGGAAAGGGACTTCCGCTCAAGGCGCGACGGCGGCGAGCCGGGTCGGCGGCGAGGGCGATACCGCCGGCGCGCCGCCGCCGTACCGCGCCATCACGGCGAGTGCCGCGGCGACATCCTCGGGTAAGCGGACGACCGCCTTGGGCGCGGCGATCACCGCCATTTCCGCCCCGCGCGCCGGCACGCCGCATGCGCCGCCGGGCAGCAGGCGCGGGAAGATGCGGGCGCTCGCCAGCCTGTGCAGCTGATCGGGCGCGGCGGCGATCTCGTGCGCGGTGCCGGCCGCCTCGGCGCAGGCGGCGGGATCGGTCGCGTCGTCGCCATAGCTGTTGGCCAGCAGGGTGGTGAAGCGGTCATAATCCGCCTGGCCACCGCCCTCCGCCGCGAAATGCCCCTTTATCTCCAGATTGGCCGCCTCGATCGCGCCGCGCGACGCCTGCATGAAGCCGTTATAGTCGGCCAGTATGTCGATGCCGGCGGCGTGGCAGCGCAGCGAGGCGACCATCAGCATCGTCTGCAGCTCGCGCACGTTCACCGCCTCGCGGGTGCGGTCCGCCCAGCAGGCGGCGTTGGCCGGCACCGCGCCGATCATGCCCAGGAAAGCGCAGCATGCCGCCACGCGACGCACGAATGTCATGAAGCCCCCGCCTCGAAACGCCCCCAATCGGGCACAGGCGCATCATGGCGACGCAGGCTGAGAGGAATGTAAAAGAGGGCGGTTTACAATAGGCTAACCGCGCAGGCTCACGCCGCTTCCAGCAACCGCGCCGCCTGCGCCCGCGCCTCCGCCGTCACCTCCGCGCCGGAGAGCATGCGCGCGATCTCCTCGCGCCGCTCCGCAGCGTCCAGCGCGCGGACGCCGGTGCGCGTGACCAGGCCGTCATGCGCCTTGGCGATCAGCCAGTGGCGGCCCGCCCGCGCCGCCACCTGCGGGCTGTGCGTGACGACCAGCAGCTGCGCCGTGCCCGCCAGCCGGGCCAGCCGTTCGCCGATCGCGCTCGCCACCGCGCCGCCGACGCCGCGATCGATTTCGTCGAAGATCATCGTCGCGGCGCCGCCTTCCTCCGCCAGCGCCACCTTCAGCGCCAGGATGAAGCGGGAGAGTTCGCCGCCGCTGGCGATCTTCACCAGCGGCGCGAAGGGTGCGCCCGGGTTGGTCGAGATCTCGAACTCCACGCGATCCTGCCCGGCGGCGTTCCACTGCGCCTCCGCCAGCGGATCGACGACGGTGCGGAACCGCGCCGCCTCCAGCCGCAGCGGCGCCAGCTCCGCCGCCACCGCCTTGTCCAGTCGGGCGGCGGCGAGTTCGCGGCGGGCGCGCACCGTCTGCGCGGCGTCCACATAGGCGGCGCGCGCGGCGGCCGCCTCCTTGCCCAAACGGGCGAGGCCGGCGTCGCCCGAATCGATCCGCTCCAGCCGCCCGGCCAGCTCGGCGGCGAGCGCGGGCAGGGCGTCGGCCGTGACGCGGTGCTTGCGGGCGAGGGCGCGCAGATCGAACAGCCGCGTCTCCACCGCATCCAGCCGCGCCGGATCGAAGGCCAGCGCATCGTTGGCGGCGGCGAGCCTGTCCTCCGCTTCGCCAAGCTCGATCAGCGCGCGATCGAGCGACTCCATCGCCTCGCCTAGCAGCGGATGCTCGCCGGCCATCCGCTCCAGCCGCCGCGCCGCCTGGCGCAGCTGGGCGGAGGCACCGGCCGAACCGTCCAGATGCGCGCCCACCGTCGCCAGATCGTCGGCCAGGCGCGCGCCCTTCTGCATGCCCGTCCGCTCCCCGGCCAGCGCCTCCTCCTCGCCCTCCTCGGCGGCGAGGGCGGTGAGTTCGGCGACGGCATGCTCCAGCCACTCGCGATCGCGCGCGGCCGTCTCCAGCTCGGCGGTGGCGGCCTGCAGGCGCGCCTCGGCGGCCGCCCATGCGCGATAGGCGGCGGCGACGGCGCCCGTCTCTATCCGCCCGAACGTATCGAGCAGCGCGCGGTGGCCCCTGGCGTTCAGCAGGCCGCGATCGTCGTGCTGGCCGTGTATCTCCACCAGATGCGCGCCGAGTTCGCGCAGCAGGCCGGCGGAGGCGGGCTGGTCGTTCACCGTCGCGCGGCTGCCGCCGTCCGCCTTCACCAGCCGGCGGATCAGCAGCGGCTCGCCGGGCTCCTGCTCCAGCCCGTTCTCGGCCAGCACGGCGAGGGCGGGGTGATCGGCCGGCACCTCGAAGCTGGCGGTGACGACGGCCTGCGCCGCCCCCTGCCGCACGAGTCCGCTATCCGCCCGCATGCCGAGCGCGAGGCCCAGCGCATCGAGCAGGATCGACTTGCCCGCGCCGGTCTCCCCGGTCAGCGCGCCCAGACCCGCGCCGAAGCGCAGGTCCAGCGCCTCGATCAGCACCACGTCGCGAATGGAAAGGGCGGTCAGCATCCCCCGCCATGTAGGGCATCGGCGGGGCGGATTGAACGGCTATTCGGGAGCGGGCACGCGTCATAGCGACGCGGCGTACTTCCTTGGGCGGGTCGGGAAGCCATTGAAAGCCTGATCGAAGCGAGGCCGGTCGCTCAGGTCTTCTTGTTCATCAGCTGGTACGCATGCTCGTACCATTTGGTGCCGGGATAGTTCGCGCCGAGCACCGCCGCCGCCTTCTGCGCCTCCTCCGGGATGCCGAGCGCCAGATAGCCCTCGGTCAGCCGCATCAGCGCCTCCGGCACGTGCGTCGTCGTCTGGTAGGTGTCCACCACGTTGCGGAAGCGCAGCACGGAGGCGAGCCACTCGCCCCGGCGCTGGTAGAAGCGGCCGATCTCCATCTCCTTGCCGGCCAGATGATCGCGCACGAGATCGGTCTTCAGCCGCGCGTCGGCCGCATAGGCGGTGTCGGGGTAGCGGCGGATCAGCTCGCCCAGCGAGTCGAGCGCCTGCTGCGTGATCTTCTGATCGCGCGTGACGTCCTGGATCTGCTCGTAATAGTCCACCGCGATCAGGTAGAGCGCGTAGGGCGCATCCTTGTTGCCCGGATGGATCGAGAGGAAACGCTGCGCCGAGGAGATGGAGGCCGTATAGTCCCGCGCCAGATAATAGCTGAACGCGCTCATCAGCTGCGCCCGGCGCGCCCACACCGAATAGGGATGCTGGCGCTCCACCTCGTCGAACAGCTGGGCGGCGATCTTGTACTGGCGGCGATCGAGCCGGTCCTTCGCGCTGTTGTAGAGCGTGTCCACATCGCGCGCGACGTACTTGGTGTCCGTCTTGTTCTTGCCCGTGGCGCAGCCGGCGAGGGGCGAGACGAGGGCGGCGGCGATCATCACGGCGCCCCAGCGGGAGCGGCGCATCGGCGGACGGGGGGAGCTACGCATAAGCGGGAGCCTTAGCCGAGCGCGGGGGCGCCGCCAATGGGGCAAAGCGGGCGGACTACCGCCGGTTAACCCGACCACGCTAGAGACTGGCGCGATGCTGCGCGTGCTGACCCTTTCCAGCCTGTTCCCCGATGCGGCGCGGCCCACCTTCGGCGGCTTCGTGGCCAAGCAGACGATGGCGCTGGCGGCGCACCCCGACGTGACGCTGCAGGTGGTCGCGCCGTTGGGCCTGCCGCCATGGCCGCTCTCCCGCCACGCGCGCTACGCCGCACTTGCAGCACTGCCGCCGCGCGAGACGTGGCAGGGGTTGACGGTGCATCGCCCGCGCTTCCCGATCGTGCCGGCGATCGGCGGTCCGCTCTCCCCCCGGCTGATGGCGCGCGCGCTGCTGCCGCTGCTGCGCCGCATCCGCCGCGACTTCCCGTTCGACGTGATCGACGCGGAATTCTTCTACCCGGACGGGCCGGCGGCGGTGGCGCTGGGGCGGGCGCTGCGGGTGCCGGTGTCGATCAAGGCGCGCGGCAGCGACATCCACTATTGGTCGGAGCGGCCGGGCTGCCGGCGGCAGATCGTGGCGGCGGGCCGCGCCGCCGACGGGCTGCTGGCGGTGAGCGGACCTCTGCGGCAGGACATGATCGCGCTCGGCATGCCGGCGGATCGCATCCGCGTGCACCACACCGGCGTCGACCCCGGCCTGTTCCACCCGCGCGACCGGGCGGCGGAAAAGGCGGCGCTCGGCGTGGCCGGGCCGTTGCTGGTGAGCATCGGCTATCTGATCGAGCGCAAGGGCCAGCGGCTGGCGATCGAGGCAATACCGGCCATCCCCGGCGCGACCCTGCTGATCGTGGGCGACGGACCGGCGAAGGCCGAGCTGGAGGCGGGAATCGCGGCGCTGGGCCTCGGCGATCGCGTGCGCATGCTCGGCCCGCTGCCGCATGCCGCCTTGCCGCCTTTGCTGGCCGCCGCCGACATCATGGTGTTGCCCTCCTCCTCCGAAGGGCTGGCGAACGTGTGGGTGGAGGCGCTGGCCTGCGGCACGCCGGTGATCACGGCGGACGTCGGCGGCGCGCGCGAGGTGGTGAACCGGCCGGCGGCGGGGCGTCTCGTCCCGCTCGATCCGGCGGCGATCGCGGCGGCGGCGAACGGCATCCTGCGCGATCCGCCGGCCGTGGCCGAGGTGCTGGCGGCCGTGGCGGGGTTCACCTGGGAAGCGAACACCGCCGCGCTCCACGCTCACCTCGATCGCCTGCGCGCCGGCTGAGGCCGGCGGCGACCGCGCGCTCAGCGGCCGCGATGCGCCGGCATCCGCACCCCCCAGCGGATCGCGATCGCCCGGATCGCGAAGCCGAAGGCGCAGCCCAGCACCGACGGCCAAGGCGCGGCGGCGCCGGCGACGGTGAGGATCACGAACAGCGCCGCCGCGCACAAGGCCGCCGTCACGTAGATGTCCTGCCGCAGCAGGATGGAGGGCACGCCTGCCGTGATGTCCCGGATGATGCCGCCCAGGCAGGCGGTGATCACGCCGGCGGCGATCGCCGCGATCGCCGGTATGCCGAAGTGCAGCGCCTTGCCGGCACCGTAGACCGCGTAGGCGGAGAGGCCGGCGGCATCGAGCCAGTCGAGCGCGCGATCGGGCCACCAGCGCAGCGGGACCGCCCACACCGCCACGGCGACCGCGACGCACAGAATCACGGGCGCCGGATCGCGCATCCAGAAGATCGGCGCGCCGATCAGCAGGTCGCGCAGCGTGCCGCCGCCGGTGGCGGTGATAAGCGCGAAGAAGCAGGTGCCGATGAAATCGAGCCGCTTGCGCGCCGCGGCGAGCGCGCCGGAGGCGGCAAACACGGCGATGCCGGCGATATCCAGCCACGGCAGCACGGTCTCGATCGGAACAGGCATAAGCGGCAGAGGCATGCGGCCGCATAGACAGGCGACCGGCCGGCGTCACGCCCGCACCTCGATCGGCTGCCGCCTAAAGCGTATCGACATCCAGCTTTTCACGTGTCCGCTCATCCTGAGGAGGGGCTGAGCGGAGGCGAAGACTCGTCTCGAAGGATCCTTCGAGACGCCACTTCGACAGGCTCAATGGCTCCTCAGGATGAGCGGTCTGCCTAGAGGCAAGTTGAACCGGCTTGATCTGATCGATGTCGATCCGGCTAGAGCGGCAGCAGGGCCGCCACGATCTGCCGGCCCTCGCCGCGCAGCACCCCCCACAGGCGCGCGGCGGCGCGGCTGTCCATCACCTCCACGCCGACGTCCCGTGCTTCCAGCGCGGCGGTGAAGGCGGCGGGCGGTCGGCGGAGGGACGGACCCGTTCCGAGCAGCAGGAACTCGGGCGGCGGCACCAGCAGCGCGGCGACATCCGCCTCCGTGAGCGCGTCCAGCGGCGGCGCCGTCCAGGCCGTCGCGCGTTCCCACGTCATCAGCAGGCCGTCCGGGTAGATCGCGTCGTCGCCCAGGCGAAAGCCGCGCCCGGCGAAGCCCCGCACGATCGGCCCGCCGGCGGGCGGCTCCCGCTCCAGCGCCGGCATCAGGGCTTTTCGCGGCGGGTGACGCGCTCGGCGTTGCTCGTCGGCGTCAGCGCGGGCGTGGCGCGCTTGGCGAGGGTGGAGCGATCGATGCCGAGCGAGATCAGCAGCGAGGAGGAGACGTAGATCGACGAGTAGGTGCCGATGATGATGCCGAGCAGCATCGCGGCGGTGAAGCCGCGGATCACCTCGCCGCCGAACAGCAGCAGCGAGCCGAGCGCCAGCACCATCGACAGGGTGGTCATTACCGTGCGCGGCAGCGTCTCGTTTACCGAGAGGTCGATCAGCGCGCCGATCTCCATCTGGCGGTACTTGCGCAGATTCTCGCGAATGCGATCGTCGATCACGATCTTGTCGTTCAGCGAGTAGCCGACGATGGTTAGGATCGCGGCGACTACGTTCAGGTCGAACTCCAGCCGGGTCAGCGCGAAGAAGCCTAGCGTCACCGTCACGTCGTGGAACAGGGCGACGAGGGTGGAGACGCCAAAATGCCACTCGAACCGCGCCCAGGTGAACACCGCGATGCCGAGCACGGCGAGCAGCACGGCGAGAATGCCGTTCTGGATCAGTTCGCCCGAGACGCGACCGGAGACGGTATCGACCCGGCGGAAGCTCACGTCCGGATGCTGCGCCTTGATCGCCGCCTGCACCCGCTTCACCACCGCCTGGCTCGCCGTCTCGTCACCGGGCGGCAGCGGCAGGCGGATCGCCACGTTGTTCGGCCCGCCGAACTGCTGCAGCTTCGTTTCGCCCACGTTCAATCGGTTCACCGTCTCGCGCAGATCGTCGAGCGGGGCGGGGCCGGTAAAGCCCGCCTCAATCATCAGCCCGCCGACGAAATCGACGCCCAGGTTCAGCCCGCGCGTGGCGAGCAGGCCGATCGAGCCGAGCGTGAGCAGGATGGTGAAGGCAAAGGCGATCCAGCGCAGCCGGACGAAGCCGATATTGGTATTGTCGGGGACGATTCTCAGCAGGCGCATGGATGCCCCCTCAAATGTTCAGGTGCGTCGGGCGGGCGCGGCGGAGCCACAGCGCCACCAGCATGCGGGTGAAGGTGACGGCGGTGAACACCGAGGTGGCGATGCCGATCGTCAGCACCACGGCGAAGCCCTTCACCGGCCCGGAGCCGAACACGATCATGATGATCGCGGCGATCAGGTTGGTGACGTTGGCGTCGAAGATGGTGCGGCTGGCTTCCTTGTAGCCGATCTCCACCGACTGCATCACGCTGCGGCCGCGCCTCTGCTCCTCGCGGATGCGCTCGTTGATCAGCACGTTGGCGTCCACCGCCGCGCCGATGGTGAGCACGAAGCCGGCGATGCCGGGCAGCGTGAGGGTGGCGTTGATGATCGCCATGATGCCGAGGATGACGAACACGTTGATGACGACGGCGCACGTCGCATAGATGCCGAAGCGGCCGTAGGTGAGGATCATGAAGGTGATCACCGCCAGGGTGGCGATGATGCCGGCGATCGCGCCCGAGCGGATCGAATCGGCGCCCAGATCGGGGCCGACGGTCCGCTCCTCGATCACCTTCAACGCCACCGGCAGCTTGCCCGAGCGCAGCGAGATGGCGAGCTGGTTTGCGCTTTCCGCGGTGAAGTTGCCGCTGATCTGCGCCTTGCCGCCCAGGATCGGCTCGTTGATGTTCGGCGCGGAGAGCACGACGTTGTCGAGGATCATCGCGAACGGCTTGCCGGTATTCTCCTGCGTCACCCGCGCGAACTTGCGCCCGCCGACCGAGTTGAAGGTGATCGACACGACCGGCCGGCCATCCTGATCGCGCGCCACCTGCGCATCGATCAGCTCGTCGCCGGAGAGGATGGCGCGGCGCTGCACGGCGATGCGGCCGGGGCCGCCGTTGCTGGTCGGGTAGGGCAGCACCTGGCTGCCCACGCCCGCGCGCCCCTGCGCCACCGCCGCCGGATCGGCGGCGAGATCGACGAGCTTGAACTCCAGCTTGGCCGTTTTGCCGAGCAGCGCCTTCAGCGCCGCCGGGTTCTGCAAGCCCGGCACCTGCACCACGATGCGATCGTCGCCCTGGCGGATGATCGTCGGCTCGCGCGTGCCGAGCTCGTCGATGCGCTTGCGGACGACCTCCGTCGCCACCTTCATCGCCGAGTCTGTCTCGTTGGCAAGGCCGGCCTTCGTCGGCGTCATCACGATGCGCGTCGAATCGACGACCGCCACGTCCCAGTCGCGCTGCCCCGTGACCCCCACCGCCTGGGTGAGACCCCGCGCCCGCTCCACCGCCGCGTCCAGCTGCGCCACGTCACGCACGAAGAAGGAGAGGCGGCCGCCCGTCGTCGAGATGTCGCCGATCTCCACGCGGGGGTCGCCGCGCCGCATCTCGGTGCGGACGGTCTCCTCCATCTTGGCGAGCGTCTGGCGGGCGAGATCGACGGTATCCGCCTCCAGCAGGATGTGGCTGCCGCCGGAGAGATCGAGGCCCAGGTTGAACCGCGCGCTGGGCACGCCAGGCGGGAACCGCGCCACCGTCGCTTCCGGCAGGAAGCTGGGGATGGCGAACAGCACGCCCAGGAGCAGCGTGAGGCAGATCGACCAGATCTTCCAGCGCGGGAAATCGAGCATCGCCGCGCTCAGTCGTTCGCGGGCTTGGACGTGCCGACGCCGCTCACGTCGCTGAGCGTCGACTTGAGCGCCTTGACGCGGACGTTGGGGGCGAGCTCAACCTCAACCGCATCCTCTTCCACACGCGTCACCTTGCCGAGCAGGCCGCCGCCGGTGACGACCTGATCGCCCTTCTTCACCGCCAGCAGCTTCTCGCGATGCGCCTTGGCGCGCTGCTGCTGCGGGCGGAGGATCAGGAAGTAGAAGCCGACGAAGATCAGCAGCAGCGGCGCCATCTGCATGATGATCGCGGAGAAGCCGCCCGGCTGGGCTGCGCCGGCGGCCTGGGCGAATGCGGGAGTGATGAACATGGGAAAAAGAGCTTCCTGGAAGCGGCTGACCGGGTGGCCGAAGATCGCGGGCGCCTATCACGATCGGTCCGCCTCGCGCAATGGCGCTGCTGCGCCGCGGCCGGCGGCGACGCCGGCGCCGCTTGCCAAGTGTGGGATGGCCGCCTAAAGGCCGCCGTCTAGGTCGGGGCGTAGCGCAGCCTGGTAGCGCATCAGACTGGGGGTCTGGGGGTCGCAGGTTCGAATCCTGTCGCCCCGACCAGCTAGACCCATCTCCCCCAGCGTCACGGAACGGTTCGGCTACCGGCCTCTCTCGCGCGTGCGGTCGTCATGCGGCTGGCCGTCATCTTCTTCGGACATGCCGACGGCCGGCCCTCCGTACAGGAAGGCCGGCCGTCGGGCCGATGCGATCGGGCTTACAGGCCCGGGTTGAGGCGGACGCCGAAGCCGATCAGCGCGCGCTGGCGGGCGGTGTCGTTGGCGTAGTTCGAATATTTATACTCGCCGTTCACGTAGAAGCGGTCGGTCAGCGAATATTCGACGCCGCCGCCCACCTGATAGCCGTCGCTGCGGCCGTGATTGTAGTAGCCGGTCTCGCCGGTGCCGGCGGCGGGCACGAAGCTCTTGCGGAACTCGTTGCTGACATAGCCGGCCTTGCCGTAGACGAGGATCTGCGGCGTCACCAGATAGCCCGCGCGCACCGCCGCACCCCATTCCTCGAAAGACTTGTGGTCGATCAGGCCGCCGCGCACGCCGGCCGTCTGGTTCGAGTTCCACTCGTTGGCGCGCCAGTAGCTCGCCTCCGGGCCGATCACGATGCGGTCGCCGATCTGGCCGTCGAAGCCGATAGCGCCGCCATAGCCGAGCTTGTCGTTGTGCTGGCCCTGCGACTGGAAGCGATCGAGGCCGACCTGCCCCTCGGCGCGGAAGCCGCGAAAGCTGGTGCCGCTGGTCGGGCTGGTGGCGGCGGTGCCGACGCTGTCGGTCTGGGCCTGGGCGGCGGTCGCGGCGAGGGCGGCGGTGACGGCGGTGAGGAGGATCTTCTTCATGCTACTATTCCCTATCGGCTCGAAAGCACCGGCTGAATAGACGGGCGCGCGGGAGGTTCCGGGGCCGTCTGCGTCAATGCTGAATGCGATATACTGTGTCGAAGCTGCATCACCGGCGCGGCGGTTCATACGTGTTCGGCCAATGAATGGCTCATGAACGATCTAAACGCATCGGGTTTCATGACATGACGGCCGTCACATTCAGAACAACTTGATTAACAAACCGTAATATTGCAGCCGTGATTTTTCATGGATCAAATTCTGTCCGGCCGGGCGGCGATTGCAGCGCCCGTGCCTGCTCCCCATATCGGCCGCACGGATGAGCGGGGAAAGAATGAGCGACAAGATCGGATGGCACGGCACGACGATATTGTCCGTGCGCAGGAACAACCGGGTGATCGTGGCCGGGGACGGGCAGGTCTCGCTCGGCAACACGGTGATCAAGCCCAATGCGCGCAAGGTGCGCCGGCTGGGTGACGGATCGGTGATCGGCGGCTTCGCCGGCGCCACGGCAGACGCCTTCACCCTGTTCGAGCGGCTGGAGCGCAAGCTGGAGCAGCATAACGGCCAGCTGCTGCGATCGGCTGTGGAGCTGGCCAAGGACTGGCGCACCGACAAGTATTTGCGCAACCTGGAGGCGATGATGATCGTCGCCGACAAGGACGCCACCCTGATCCTGACCGGCAATGGCGACGTGCTGGAGCCGGAGGCCGGTATCGCTGCGATCGGCTCCGGCGGCAATTACGCGCTGGCCGCCGCCCGCGCGCTGGTGGACTATGAGGCCGATGCCGAGACGATCGCGCGCAAGGCGATGGCGATCGCGGCGGAGGTGTGCGTGTTCACCAACGGCAACCTGACCGTCGAGGCGCTCGACGCGACCAACTGACCTGTTCCGAGAGAGATGCAGATGAACGACGCCCTGACCCCCAAGGCCATCGTGGCCGCGCTGGACGCGCACATCATCGGGCAGACCGATGCCAAGCGCGCCGTCGCGGTGGCGCTGCGCAATCGCTGGCGCCGGCAGAAACTGCCGGAGGGCCTGCGCGAGGAGGTGACGCCCAAGAACATCCTGATGATCGGGCCGACAGGCTGCGGCAAGACGGAGATCAGCCGTCGCCTGGCCAAGCTGGCCGACGCGCCGTTCGTGAAGGTGGAGGCGACGAAGTTCACGGAGGTGGGCTATGTCGGCCGCGACGTCGAGCAGATCGCCCGCGATCTGGTGGAGGAGGCGGTGCGGCTGGAGAAGGAGCGCCGCCGCGCCGCCGTGCGCGACAAGGCGGAGGAGGCGGCGATGGCGCGCCTGCTGGACGCGCTGACCGGCAAGGATGCGAGCGAGGCGACGCGCAGCGCCTTCCGCCAGCGGTTCCGCGACGGCCACCTCGACGACAAGGAGGTGGAGATCGAGGTTGAGGAGAGCGGCGGCATGCCGCTGGAGATCCCCGGCATGGGCGGCCAGGTGGGCATGATCAACCTGGGCGACATGATGGGCAAGCTGGCCGGCGGACGCACCAAGCGGCGCCGGCTGCCGGTGCCCGCCGCCTGGGCCAAGCTGACCGAGGAGGAAGCGGACAAGCGGCTGGACCAGGACGAGGTGAGCCGCACCGCGCTGGCCGACGCCGAGGCGAACGGCATCGTCTTCCTGGACGAGATCGACAAGATCGCCGTGTCCGACGTGCGTGGCGGATCGGTGAGCCGGGAGGGTGTGCAGCGCGATCTGCTGCCGCTGATCGAGGGCACCACCGTCGCCACCAAATACGGCCCGATGAAGACGGACCATATCCTGTTCATCGCCAGCGGCGCCTTCCACGTCGCCAAGCCATCCGATCTGCTGCCGGAACTGCAGGGCCGCCTGCCGATCCGGGTGGAACTGAAGGCGCTGACCGAAGCCGATTTCGTCCGCATCCTCTCCGCCACGCGGGCCAGCCTGACGGAACAGTATCGCGCGCTGATCGGCACCGAGGGCGTGACGGTGACGTTCACCGAGGACGGCATCGCCGCCATCGCCCGCATCGCCGCCGAGGTGAACGGGCAGGTGGAGAATATCGGCGCCCGCCGCCTGTCCACGGTGATGGAGAAACTGCTGGAAGAGGTGAGCTTCGACGCCGAGGATCGCGGCGGCGAGGCGCTGACGGTCGACCGCGCCTATGTGGAGGCGCAGTTGCAGGCGATCGCGCGCAACACCGATCTCAGCAAATATGTGCTCTGAGGTTCGCTGAACTTCGGGCGGGGCGGATGGCCGAGACCCTCGTCCTGATCCACGGCACCAACGGCTCCGGTGCGGAGACGGAGCCGCTGGCGCGGCGCCTGCCGCCGGGCATCGATACGTTCGCGCCGGACTGGCTGGGCCATGGCGGCCGGCCGGCTCCCGACGAGGATTACGGCATGGACGCGATCGTCGACGATCTCGCCCTGTCGCTGGATCGCCGGCGGATCGATCGCTGCTTCCTGTTCGGCTACAGCATCGGCGGTTACGCCGCTCTGGTGCTGGCGCATCGCTATCCGGAGCGGGTACGCGGCATCGTCACGCTGGCGACGCGGCACCTGTGGCACGCCCGCGGTGTCGCCCACCTGGTCCATCTCGCCACGCCGGAGCGGCTGATGCGGCCGGGCAACCCGCGCGCGGCGGAGCTGGCGGCGATCCACCATCCGACCGACTGGCGGCGGGTGAACGCCGCCAACCGGATGCTGTTCGCCCGGCTGGGCGAGGCGCCGCCGCTCAGCGAGGCGGACCTGCGCGCGATCGCCGTGCCGGTGCTGGTGCTGAACGGCACTGCCGATCCGCTGGTGCCGGAGGAGGAGACGCGGGCGCTGGCCGCCTTGTTTCCCACATGGCGGCTGGGCCTGTTCGAGGGAAGCGCGCACCCGTTCCACCAGACCCCGCTGGACGACATCGCCACCGCGACCGCCGGCTTCATCGGCGACGTGGCGGCGCTGGAGCGCGCTTAGGCGCACGGCATGTGCCGAGGCCGGCGCGATCGGCTGCCGACGTCGGAACCGATCAGTCCGCCGGGGTGAGCGGCGCCACGATCGGCGCGGCATGCTGCGGCCGGAACAGCCGGCCGCGCTCCGTCAGCAGCACGATCGCCAGGGCGATCAGCCCCAGCAGGAACAGGCCGATCGCCACTGGCGCGGTCGATCCATCGAACGCCTGGCCGATCAGGATGCCCAGCAGCGCGCCGCCCAGCGTGGAGATCGTGCCCTGCACCGAGGCGGCCGTGCCGGCGATGTGGCCGACCGGCTCCATCGCCATCGCGTTGAAGTTGGAGCTGGCGAGGCTGAACGTCGCCATCGTCGCCGCCTGGAAAGCGCAGAAGGTCCAGATGTCCTCATGTCCACGGCCGGCGGTAAGCGCGTGCACGCCGGTGATCGCCACATAGGCGACAAGCGCGCTGTGCGAGACGAGCCGGGTGCCCAGCCGCTCGACGATCCGCGAGTTCAGCAGCGAGGAGAAGCCCATGGCGGCCGCGCAGCCGGCAAAGGCGATGGTGAACAGTCGCTCCTCGTGAAACACGTCGGTGAAGATCTGCTGGGCCGAGTTGATATAGCCCATCAGCCCGCCGAACAGCAGGGTCGCGGCGACGGTGTAGCCGATCGACATTGGGGTGGTGAGCACCATCCGCGTGGCGGCCATGATCGAGCGCGGCGAGATCGGCCGCCGATCCTGCGGGCGCAGCGTTTCCGGCAGGCGCAGATTGGCCCACAGCACGACCGCCATCGCGAACGCGGCGAGGCTGTAGAAGATACCCGGCCATGGCATGACCAGCATGACGAGCTGACCGAGGCTCGGAGCCAGGATCGGCACCGCGAGGAAGACGATGAACGACAGCGACATCACCCGCGCCATCTGCCGCCCCGAATAGCGATCGCGCACGATCGAGACGGCCAGCACGCGAGATCCCGCCGCCGTCATGCCCTGCAGCAGGCGGGCCGCGACGACGGTGGTGAAATCATGCGCCAGCGCTGCCGCCGCGACGCAGGCGAGGGCGGAGAGCGTGAGGCTGATCGTGAGCACCGGCTTGCGGCCGAAGCGATCGACGAGCGGACCGTAGACGAGCTGGCAGGAGCCGAAGCCCAGCACGTAGGCGGCGATGATCCACTGCCGCTGATTCTCCTCGGCGATGCCCAGCGAGTGGCCCATCGCGGGCAGAGCGGGCAGCATCATGTCGATGCCAAGCGCATTCACCGCCATCAGCGCCGCCACGATGCCGACGAACTCCCGGAAGCCGATCGCGAACTCCGGCCGCGCGGCCGCAGGGGAGAGGGGTGCGTGCATCATGAACCTTGTCCGCCGAACGCGCGACCGGCGTTCTGGTTGCGCTGCAACATGGGCGGGCAGGTGCCGGAAGTCCAGCCTCGCGCGAACGAAACGGGCGCCCGAAGCTCTCGCCTCCGGCGCCCGCGCCGCGATCGGAGCAGGGATCAGATCGAATAGTACATGTCGAACTCGACCGGGCTCGGCGTCATCTCCCAGCGGGCGACGTCGGCATATTTCAGCTCGATATAGCTGTCGATCTGGTCGTCGGTGAACACGCCGCCCTTGGTGAGGAAGGCGCGGCCCTTGTCCAGCGACTCCAGCGCCTCGCGCAGCGAGCCGCAGACGGTGGGCACTTCCTTCAGCTCCTCGGGCGGCAGGTCGTACAGGTTCTTGTCCATGGCCTCGCCCGGGTGGATCTTGTTCTCGATCCCGTCCAGCCCCGCCATCAGCAGCGCCGCGTAGCAGAGATAGGGGTTCGCCGTCGCATCGGGGAAGCGCACCTCGACCCGCTTGGCCTTGGAGCCCGCGCCATAGGGAATGCGGCAGGAGGCCGAGCGGTTGCGCGCGGAATAAGCGAGCAGCACCGGCGCCTCATAGCCCGGCACCAGCCGCTTGTAGCTGTTGGTGGAGGGGTTGGTGAAGGCGTTGCAGGCCTTGGCGTGCTTGATGATGCCGCCGATGAAGTAGAGCGCCAGATCGGAGAGGCCGGCATAGCCGTTGCCGGCGAACAGCGGCTCCTTGCCGTTCCAGATCGACAGGTGGGTGTGCATGCCGGAGCCATTGTCCATCTTGATCGGCTTGGGCATGAAGGTGGCCGACTTGCCATAGGCCTGCGCCACCTGGCGGACGACATATTTGTAGATCTGCATGCGATCGGCGGTGGTCGTCAGCGTACCGAAGGTGAGGCCCAACTCGTGCTGGGCGGCCGCCACCTCATGGTGGTGCTTGTCCATCGGTAGGCCCATCTCGAGCATGGTCGACACCATCTCGCCGCGGATGTCGACGCAGGCATCGACCGGGGCGACCGGGAAGTAGCCGCCCTTGGCGCGCGGGCGGTGGCCCAGATTGCCGCCTTCATATTCCTTGCCGGTGTTGGTCGGCAGCTCGATATCGTCGAGCATGTAGTAGCTGGACGAGTAGGTGTTGTCGAACCTCACGTCGTCGAACATGAAGAACTCGGCCTCTGGGCCGACATATACGGTGTCGCCGATGCCCAGGCTCTTGACATAGGCCTCGGCCCGCTTGCCGGTGGAGCGCGGATCGCGCGCGTAGAGCTCACCGGAGACCGGATCGACGATGTCGCAGAACAGGATCAGCATCGGCGTCGCCGAGAAGGGATCGACGTAGACCGCGTCCAGATCCGGCTTCAGGATCATGTCGCTCTCGTTGATCGCCTTCCAGCCCTCGATCGAGGAGCCGTCGAACATGAAGCCGTCCGAAAGCTCGTCCTCGCCGACGACGTTCTGGCACATCGTCAGGTGCTGCCAGACACCCTTGGGATCGGTGAAGCGGAGATCGACCCACTCGATCTCCTTGTCCTTGATCAGCTTGAGAACGTCTGACGCCTTGTTGGCCATGTTGAAGCCTTCCCCGTGAGTAATCCGCAAAAACCAAGGCGACTTCCCCGCAAGCCGCCACCTACGCCCGTGTCATCCGGCTCCGGTCACTGGAGCCGCGCCATCAGATCGCGTCCGATCCGCGCTCTCCGGTGCGGATGCGCAGGGCGGTCTCGACCGGGATGACGAAGATCTTGCCGTCGCCGATCCGCCCCGTCTGCGCCGCCGCCTGGATCGCCTCCACCACCCGATCCGCCAGCGCGTCGTCCACGACGACCTCCAGCTTCACCTTCGGCAGGAAGTCCACGACATATTCGGCGCCGCGATAGAGCTCCGTATGGCCCTTCTGCCGGCCGAAGCCCTTCGCCTCGGTGACGGTGATGCCCGAGGCACCGACGTCGTGCAGCGCCTCCTTCACCTCGTCGAGCTTGAACGGTTTGATGATCGCTTCGATTTTCTTCATGTGTCGCGCTCCCTCCGCCGAACGCTTGTCGCGCGTGCTTCAATAAGCGTGCCAAGCGAGCGGGCGCAAGGCGGCAGGCGGGGCGCCGCGCACATTCACGCTGCGGTGCCGCAAAAGTTGGCAGACGGTGAACGAGTGCGCGAAAAAGAGGCAGGCGGTGCGATGGAGCGCCTGTGCGGCCGGCGCCCCATCCGGCTCACTTCGCGAAATCGACGACGTTGTAGAGGGCGTCGTCGATGAACTTGCGGTACGTCTCGTACCCCTTCACCGCCTTCTCGCCCATCTCCTTGCTGAACACGGCGAAGACCTCCTTGTTCAGCGCCTCGTCGCGGGCCTTGTCGGGCTCCAGCGTGGCGAGGCTGGGATAGTGGACGCCGATCAGCACGGTCGGGCTGTCCTTCACATAGCCCATCCGCGTCATCACCCAGTAATCGTCGATCATGCCGCGCTTCTTTATCAGGTCGAAGCCCACGATCAGCGACTTGCGGATGCCGGTGAGGTAATCGTCGATGTGGTTGGGATCGACCTCGATCGCCTGGATGCTCCACGCGCCCTTCTGCGGCGTATAGTCCTTATACTGTTCGGCCTGGGCCGCCGGGCCGACGAACGCGGCGGCAGCGATCGCGATCGCGATCGAGGCGGTGACGAAAGATCGCATGGCATGTCTCCCCTGTTAGCAGGCGGAGAAGGCATGCTTTCGTCACGCTTTACAAGTCAATATCGCCGGCGCTCAGCTATAGGGCGGACGATCGAGACCCCGCGGGCTGGCGGTGAAGATCTCGCACCCGGTCTCGGTAATCCCCACCGAGTGTTCGAACTGGGCGGAGAGGGAGCGGTCGCGCGTCACTGCCGTCCAGCCGTCGTCCAGCATCTTCACATCGGGCCGGCCGATGTTGATCATCGGCTCGATCGTCATGAACATGCCCGGCCGCAACTCCGGCCCGGTGCCCGGCCGCCCGACGTGGACGACCTCCGGCGCATCGTGGAACACGCGGCCGAGGCCGTGGCCGCAGAAATCGCGCACCACGCCGTAGCGATGCCTCTCGGCGAAGCTCTGGATCGCATGGGCCACGTCGCCCAGCCGGTTGCCGGGCTTCGCCTGCGCTATGCCCAGCATCATCGCCTCGTACGTCACGTCCACCAGTCGCCGCGCCTTGATCGGCACGTCGCCGACCAGGAACATGCGGCTGGTGTCGCCATGCCAGCCATCCAGGATCACCGTCACGTCGATATTGACGATGTCGCCGGACTTCAGCGTCTTCGGGCCGGGGATGCCGTGGCACACGACATGGTTGATCGAGGTGCAGCAGCTGTGGGTGAAGCCGCGATAGTTGAGCGTCGCCGGTATGCCGCCACCGCGCAGCATCGCCTCGCGCGCGATGCGGTCCAGCTCCTGCGTCTCGACGCCAGGCACGACATGGGGCACCAGCTCGTCCAGCGCCTCCGCCGCCAGCCGGCCGGCGCGGCGCATGCCCGCGAAACCATCGGGGCCGTAGAGCTTGATCGCGCCGGTGCGGGCGACGCTGTCGCCCTCGGCGACCGTGACGTAGGTATCCATGGCCGCAATATAGCATGCCGCACCGGCTTTGCGAGCGGGGCGATGATGTTCTATGCGGGGCGATGATGGCATCTTCCCGCACATGGACCGCCGCCCTGCTGGTGATCGGCGACGAAATCCTCTCCGGCCGCACGCAGGACCGCAACATCGCGCAGACCGCCGCGTGGCTGAACGTGCAGGGCATCCGCCTGGCCGAGGTGCGCGTGGTGGCGGACGTGCAGGCCACGATCGTGGAGGCGGTGAACGCTCTCCGCGCACGCAACGACTATCTGTTCACCACCGGCGGCATCGGCCCGACGCACGACGACATCACCGTGGATGCGATCGCCGCGGCGCACGGTGTGCCCGTGGTGATCCACCCGACCGCGCGGGCCATGCTGGAGCGCCACTATGCGACTCGCGGCGGCGTGACGGAGGCGCGGCTGCGCATGGCGCGCGTGCCGGATGGCGCGGACCTGATCGAGAATGCGATGTCCGGCGCGCCGGGCATCCGCCTGGGCAACGTGTTCATCCTCGCCGGCGTGCCGCACATCGCCGCGCTGATGCTGGATGCGCTGACCGGCACGCTGGAGGGCGGCCTGCCGGTCGTCTCCCGCACCATCGGCTGCTGGGTGCCCGAGAGCGAGATCGCCGACATGCTGGGCGCCACCGAGCGCGCGCACGAGGGCGCGCAGATCGGCAGCTATCCCTTCTTTCGCGAGGGGCGGGTGGGCGCGAACTTCGTCGTCCGCTCCACCGATGTAGCCGTGGTCGATGCCTGCGTGGCGGATCTCGTCCGTCAGCTGGAGGCGATGGGGCATGCCGTGGTGGCGGACGGCATCTGACGCGCGGCATGGCGCGGATCCTGATCGGCTGGGAACTCGGCGCCAATACCGGACATACGGTGAAGCTGCGCGATATCGCGCGCGAGCTGGTCGCCCGCGGGCACCAGCCGGTCTTCGCGCTCCAGCAGATCGCACCGGCGCCGCCCGGCCACCCCGTGTGGCAGGCGCCGCTCTGGCCCGCCCAGCTCGCCACCCTGGCGCGCACGGCGGAGACGGCGCCGGCCACCCTAGGCGACATCCTGGCCGTGCTGGGGCTGGACGACGTGGCCGCGATGCGGGCGATGCTGGCGGCGTGGGATGCCATCCTCGCCGCCGTCCGCCCCGATCTGGTGCTGGCCGAATATGCGCCGGGGCTGATGATGGCCGCGCGGGGGCGGGTGCCGGTGCTGTCGCTCGGCACCGGCTTCTCGCTGCCGCCGGCGCACCTGCCGCGCTTCGCCAGCCTCACCGGCAAGCCGGCGGCGCATGACGAGCAGCGCCTGCTGGAAGGGGTGAACGCCGCGCTCGCCGCCAACGGCCGCCAGCCGCTCGATCGCCTGCCGCAGATCTTCCTCGCCGATCGGGAGATCGCCGCCGTGTTCCGGGAGATCGATCCCTATCGCGAGTGGCGCCGATCGATGCACGGCGCACCCTCCGTCATGCCGGTGCCGGAAATATCGGACGGCACCGGCGACGAGCTGTTCGTCTACATGAACGGGCTGAAGCACTGGCCGAACGGCTTCTGGCAGGGCATCCTCGATTCCGGGCTGAAGGCGCGCGTCTACGATCCGCGCCTGATCGAGGCGGACGCCCGCACGCTGGAGGCGCACGGCATGATCGTGGAGCGCGGGCCGGTGCCGTTCGATCGCATCGTCGCGCGATCGCGCATCGCGATGTCGCACGGCGGGCTCGGCATGGCCGCCTCGGCGCTGCTGGCCGGCCTGCCCACCGTGCTGGTGCCGTTCGACATCGAGAAGCGCATGGTCTCGGCCTCGGTTGCCGAGATCGGTCTCGGCGTGCGGCTGGATTTCGAGCGTGTCGACGCGCCTCGCCTGGCCGCCGCGCTGCGCGAGACGTTCCACGACGCCGCCCTTGGCGCACGCGCCCGCGCCGCCGCCCCCGGCTTCCGCGCCCGCATGACACGCAGCTGCGAGCAGCAGACCGCCGACACGATCGAGGAGATGCTGGGCTAGCGCCGCGCCCGGCTCAGGCCGGCTCCGCCAGCAGCTTCGAGACGAGCGCGTCGAACTCCGCGATCGCCGCCCGGTTCAGCGCGCCGGTGGCCGGGCCGGCATAGCCGGTGTGGATCGCGCGCAGCCTGCCCTTGCGATCGACGAACAATGTCGTCGGATAGATCTTCACGCCGCCGATCTGCGGCAGCGCCTTCCTGCTGCCCTCCGGCGTGGCGGAGCCGGCGATCAGCATCGGATAGTCGATGCCGTAGCGGGCGGCGAAACGCTGGCTCTGGCGGGCGGCGCGGGCGGCATCGTCGCCATATTCGAACTGGAGGCCGATCACCTCCAGCCCCTCCGGCCGCCGCTTCTTCGCGTAGGGGGCGAGGAAGGCCGCCTCGTCGTGGCAGTTCGGGCACCAGGTGCCGCCGATGGCGATCACCACCACCTTGCCGGCGAAGCGCGGGTCGGACAGCGACACCGGCGTGCCGGCGGTGTCGGGGAAGGTGAAGGCGATGCGATCGACTGGCGGCTTCTCCTCGGCGATCACGACCACGGCATCGCCGGCCGCCCTGGGCCGGGCGACGAACGGCGTGCCCGCCTTCGAGGTGGCGCCGAAGCTCTCGCCGGCCAGCGTGCCGTCCGCCAGCCGCCGCCCGCGCCACACCGATCCCTGATTGCCGTCGAAGGTGGAGAGTGCGAACTCCCCGCCGGAGATGTCGCCGGCCAGGAAGCGCACGTCGCCGGTGGGGAATTGCACCGTACCCTCCAGCACGTTGCCGTTCTGGCGGATCAGGGCGAGGCCGCGTTCGCCATCCTCGCCCTTCGTTTCCAGCAGCCACTCGCCGGAGAGGTTCGCGGCGGGTGCGGCGGGCCTCTGGTGGAAGCGCCACATCGGCCCCGGCACGGCGCGCAGGCCGAGCTCGACCGGGCCGGTGCGGCGGCGCAGGCGGGCGATGCCGCTCAGCGATCCGTCGGGCAGCGCCTCCGCGATCAGGCTCGATTCGTAGGATGGGAAGGCCATGGTCAGGTTGCGCCCGGCGATCGTCGTCCGCTCCGCGCGCACCCGGTTGGCGCCGTTCACGAGATAGGCGGCCGGCCCGCCGGCCTCGCGCACGATCTCCAGCCCCAGCGGCAGGCCGCCGCCGGGGAAGTTCGTCAGCTCCAGCCGATAGGTGCCGAACGCCACGTCGCCGCCGGCCGCGCGATGCGGCGGGCGCAGCCACCAGATCGTCGCCGCCAGCAAAATGGCGACGGCGGCGATGCCGAGGAGAAGGAGCGGGGCGGGCCTGCGCATCATCACGCTCCTGTCTCGCGCCGCGCGGCGCCGGAGTCAAAGAGAGCCCGGCCGCCGGGGGGAAGCGGCCGGGCCCAGCAGAGGGGATCGCCATCCGCGATCCTGCCGCGCGGCCGGCCCACAGGGGGAGTCTGCCGGACGTGCGGTAACACTACCAAGTAAGTAGATAATCTCTTCTCATCCTTCAACCCCCGCCCGAAAAGCGTGGGGGACGGGATCGCGCGCGTGCGATCAGGCGCAGCCGCGGGCGGCGAGAGCGCGGGAAAGGCGTTCGAGGTTGACCACGTCACCCGCCAGCCGCAGCTGGCCGAGCATGTCGTCCGCGTCGAAGATCGTCAGGCGGCCGTGGTTCATCGCCTCGAGGAACCAGTCGATCGTCATCGCCCGCTCGCTCGCGTCCACAGGGATCAGGATCATGCCACACCTCCAGCCGCGCAACCCTGCGCCCGCACTGGTTAACGGTGGCTTGAGCGCGTGTTTAAGCGGCGTTCAGCCGACGCGACCCCGCCGGGCTCAATCGACCTCGATGCCGAAGTTCAGCCGGCGGCTGACGCCGTAATCGACGATGGCGACGACGAAATAGGCCAGCCCCCAGCGGATCCGCTCCAGCACGGTGCTGCGCGCGCGGTGCGCCTCTCGCGTGATCTCGGCCGATCGCGCCAGTTCGCCCGCCACATAGGCGCGCATCCGGGCGGCGAAGGCGGCATCCTCGATCCGCAGCATCAGCTCCAGGTTCAGATAGAGGCTGCGCATGTCGAAATTGGCCGAGCCGATGTGGACGACATCGTCCACCACGTACAATTTGGTGTGAAGCTTGGTCGGCTGATATTCGAACACCGCCACGCCCCGGCGCAGAAGCCGGCGGTAGCAGTGGCGGGCGGCGCCGATCGTGGCGGTGTTGTCCGACTTGGCAGCCGTCAGCACGCGCGCCGCGCCACCGCGCCGGGGGATCGATTCGAGGCGGCGGAGCATGCGCGGATTGGGGGCGAAATAGGCGGCGATCATGTCCAGCCGCCGCGCCCGCTTCATGTCCGCCCGCACGCTTTCCGCCCAGGGGCTCAGCCGCCGCGCCGGCCCGCCGAGCAGCCAGCGGACCGGCCCCGTCGTCTCGCTCCAGCGATCCAGTGCGCCGCGCAGGGGGCGGCTGCGCACCTTGCGGCTCGTCGTCCAGGCCGCGAGCGCGTCGAAATAGCCGACCAGTCGGCCGGCCGCCTCGCCCTCCACCAGCAGGCCCAGGTCGCGCCACGCCTGATCCTCGGCGGTGCCGAAATAATCGTCCTCCACGTTGAAGCCGCCGATCATTACCCGCGCCTCGTCCGCCAGGGCCAGCTTCTGGTGGTTGCGCAGCAGGTAGCGGCGGCCGAAGCGCGGGCGGAAGCGGCAGACGACCGCGCCGTGCGCCACCAGTCCGGCGAAGAATTCGTCGTCCGCCGTGCTGCCGAACGCGTCGATGACGAGGGTGACGGCCACGCCGCGACGCACGGCGCGATCCAGCGCGTCGCGCACGCGCACGCCCGACGCATCGTCGGCGTAGATGTAGAAGAGCAGCCGCAGGGTGCGGCCGGCGCCGTCGATCAGCGCGATCAGCGCGTCGAGCCGCTCCGGCCCCTCGACCAGGAGAGACAGGCGGTTGCCCGCGACCGTGAAACTGTCCTGCCCGTCCACCCGCATCCCTTTCGGGGCTGGCGCGCGCCGTGGCAAGCGGCGTCGTTTCGTTGACAGATCGGGCGCCCGCTGCTAGCCGCCCCGCTTTCCCGATCCATGTTCCAAGAGAACGGAGCGTTCATATGGCGCGCGTCACCGTCGAAGATTGCGTCGACAAGATCCCCAACCGCTTCGATCTGGTGCTGCTGGCGGCCCAGCGCGCGCGCCAGATATCGGGCGGAGCCGAGCTGACGATCGATCGCGATCGCGACAAGAACCCCGTCGTCGCCCTGCGCGAGATCGCCGACGAGACCGTCACGCCCGCCGGCCTGCAGGAAGCGGCCGTCTCCAACCTGCAGAAGGTGCGGGTGGACGACGACGACGCGCCGGACGAGATCGGCTCGCTGGCGGCGTCCGCCGAGGCGCTGCGCCTCACCGCAGCCGCCCCGCCGCGCAACCAGAATGTCGGCGGCGACTACGAGTAGTCAGTCGCGACGTTTGCGGAAGCGTGTTCGCGGCTCGTTTCCGCCGATAGGCATCGTCATGCTGAACGCGTTCCAGCATCCACCTCGCGCGACATAGGATGTCGGCGCGGCGGCTGGTTGGTCTGAGCGTCTGGCCGCCGAAGACTGTGGGCCGTAAGATAATCGGGCAGACATTCCGCCCGAACATGTAGTCCGCTAACGAGGCGCGACGACGCAGCGGTCGGTCGACGCGCTCACGTCACCACGCTCGGCTCATCCCGTCCGGTGCGCTCGGTGATGCCGGCGACCGCCTCCGCCGCCGCGATCAGGCGGGCGAGGGCATCGGCGGTCGTCCGGTTCAGCTCGCCGTCCGGGGCCTCGTAGCGTTCCAGGTACACGCGCAGGGTGGCGCCGCTGGTGCCGGTGCCGGAGAGGCGGAACACGATGCGCGATCCGCCATCGAACAGGATGCGCACGCCCTGGCCGTGGCTGCTGCTGTCGTCGATCGGATCGTGGTAGGAGAAGTCGTCCGCCGCCACGATGCGCTGGCCGCCGATGCTCAGCCCCGGCAGGCCGGGAATGCGCACGCGCAACGCGGCGATCAGCGCGTCGGCGGCGGCGCTCTCCACTCCCTCATAATCGTGTCGCGCATAATAATTGCGGCCGTAGCGGGACCAGTGGTCGCTCATGATCTCCATCACGCTCTGCCGGCGCACCGCCAGGATGTTGAGCCACAGCAGCACGGCCCACAGCCCGTCCTTCTCGCGGACGTGATCGGATCCGGTGCCGGCGCTCTCCTCGCCGCAGATCGTCGCGCGGCCGGCATCGAGCAGGTTGCCGAAGAACTTCCACCCGGTCGGCGTCTCGAACAGGGCGATGCCGAGCGCCTCGGCGACGCGATCGGCCGCGCCGCTGGTCGGCATCGATCGGGCGATGCCGTTGAGGCCGCCGGCATAGCCGGGCGCGAGATGGGCATTGGCCGCCAGCACCGCCAGCGAATCGGAAGGCGTGACGAAGCAGCCGCGCCCGATGATGAGGTTGCGGTCGCCGTCGCCGTCGGACGCGGCGCCGAAATCGGGCGCGTTCGCCGCCATCATGCGGCCGTGCAGCTCGTGCGCGTGGACGAGGTTGGGGTCCGGATGATGGCCGCCAAAATCCTCGCTGGGGCTGCCGTTCACCACCGATCCCGCCGGCGCGCCGAGCCGCCGTTCGAGGATTTCCGTGGCATAGGGGCCGGTGACGGCGTGCATCGCGTCGAACGAGATGCGGAAGCCGCCGGCGAACAGCGCGCGGATGGCGGCGAAATCGAACAGCCCCTCCATCAGCGCGGCATAGTCCGCCACCGGATCGACCACCTGCACCACCATGTCGCCGATCGACTGCTCGCCGTCCGTGTCGAGATCCGCGTCGGGCGCATCGGCGATGCGGTAGGCGTCGATCGCCTTGGTGCGGGCGTGGATCGCGTCGGTGATCCGCTCCGGCGCGGGGCCGCCATTGCCGATATTGTACTTGATGCCGAAATCCTCGTCCGGCCCGCCGGGATTGTGGCTGGCGGAGAGGATGATTCCGCCATAGGCCCGGTTCAGCCGGATCAGGTGCGAGGCGGCCGGGGTGGAGAGGATGCCGCCGCGACCGACGATCACGCGGCCGAAGCCGGCGGCCGCCGCCATCTTCAGCACCGTCTGGATCGCCTGGCGGTTCCAGTAGCGGCCGTCTCCGCCCACCACCAGCGCCCGGCCGGCGAACCCCTCCAGGCTGTCGAAGATCGACTGGACGAAATTCTCCAGATAGTTCGGCTGGGTGAACACCCGTACCTTCTTGCGCAGGCCGGATGTGCCGGGCTTCTGGTCGGCATAGGGCGTCGTCTCGACCGTCCGGATCATCGGGCCTCGCTTCTGTCGGTGCTGGGTTCAGTCAGGTGCCGGGACAGGTTGGCATAGCGCGCGCCGCCGCGCGACCGCGAATCGCCTCGTGAGGGAGCGAGGATTGATAAAGCCGCGCTAATCATCCGCTCGCGATCGGATTACCGGGCGATTCCTCCGGAACCGATCGGATGCGCGGTGCGGCGGCGGTGGACGGCCGCTTATGATCCGCGGGTGACGATCCACCGGCCCATCCATCCTCCGATCCATCCCCGCATCGACGGCCGGCCCGAGCGGCTGATCGGCGAGATAGCGCTCGCGCCGGCGGACGGCGCCAAGTGGAGCCCGCGCTGGCGGATCGCCGTGATCCTGCTCGCCTCCGCCTGGCTGTGGATCGGCATCGGCACGCTCGCGGAGCTGGCGATCGGCTGACCTCGCCGGCGTCGCGTCCGTCCGCTGTCGCCACTGCCCGCCGTCGCCACTGCCCCCCGCGCCGATCATGCTTGCCGGCGTTGGCGGCGGCGGTAGGATCGGGGCATGAGCAAGCTCCTCCTCCACGGCTACTGGCGCTCCGGCACCACCTATCGCGTGCGCATCGCGCTGAACCTGAAGGGCGTGGCGTGGGAGCCGGTGCCCGTCGATCTGCTCGCCGGCGGCCAGCACGAGGCCGGCTATCGCGCGTTGCAGCCGCAGGGGCTGGTGCCGGCGCTGGAGCTGGACGGGACGGTGCTGGTCCAGAGCCCGGCGATCCTGGAATGGATCGAGGAGACCTGGCCGGAGCCCCCGCTGCTGCCCGCCGACGCGACCGGCCGGGCGATCGTGCGCGGCATGGCGGCGGCGATCGGCTGCGACATCCACCCGCTGCACAATCTGCGCGTGTTCCGGCAGCTGAAGCAGGCGTTCGGCGCCACGCAGGAGCAGCGGGACGACTGGGCGGCGCACTGGATCGCCGAGGGGCTGACCGCGATGGACGACATGATCGCCCGGCACGGCCGCGGCTTCGCCTTCGGCGACACGCCGACCCTGGCCGATTGCTATCTGGCGCCGCAAATCTACACGGCCGGCCGGTTCGACGTCGATCTCTCCCGCTTTCCGCACGTGCGCGCGGCGGCGGAAGCGGCGGCGGCGCTGCCGGCCTTCGCCGCCGCCCATCCCGCGGTCCAGCCGGATGCCGTGGCGGTCTAGGCGTTTCGCGAATGTTGCCAAGTCGGCTATGATCCCGGCATCTGGCGGGAGAGGCATGGATGGCGAGCGTTCCGATCGAAGGCCGGCCCGGTGCCGGCGCCCCGCGCACCATCTTCCGCCACCGCCTGTCCACGCGGCTGTGGCACTGGTTCAATGCCCTGGTGATCTTCGTGATGATCATGAGCGGGCTGATGATCTTCAACGCCCATCCGCGCCTCTACTGGGGGCGCTACGGCGCCAACCTGGACCATGCCTGGCTGGAGATCGGATCCACGCCGACGCAGGGGCTGCTGCGCGTGGGCGGGCTGACGATCCCGACAACGGGTGTGCTCGGCCGCTGGACGGCGCCGGACGGCAGCGTCTCCACCCGCGCCTTCCCATGGTGGGCGACGATCCCGAGCGGGTACAGCCTCTCCGCCGCGCGCCGCTGGCATCTGGCCTTCGCCTGGGCGCTGGTTGTGCCGGGGCTGCTCTACTGGCTGTGGAGCTTCGCCAACCGCCACGTGCAGCGTGACCTGGCGCCCACGCGCGAGGAGTTGCGGCCGCGCCATCTGTGGCACGACATCAAGGATCATGCCCGCCTGCGCTTCCCCACCGGAGACGCGGCGACGCGCTACAACATCCTCCAGAAGCTCGCTTATCTGGGCGTGCTGTTTGTGCTGCTGCCGCTGGCGGTGATGACCGGCTTCGCCATGTCGCCGGCGCTCGACGCGACGTGGCCGTGGCTGCTGGAGCTGTTCGGCGGGCGCCAGTCCGCCCGGTCGATCCACTTCCTGTGCATGGCGGGCTTCGTGGCCTTCATCGTCGTCCATCTCGTCATGGTGGTGCTGGCCGGGCCGATCAACGAGGTGCGATCGATGCTGACGGGCCGCTACCGCGTACCGGAGGACCGGCCATGATCTCGCGCCGCGCGCTGATCGGCATGGGCGCCGGCGCCGGCGGGCTGATGCTCTCCGGCTGCGACCGGCTGACCGCCAGCCCCACCTTCCGCGACGGGCTGCGCGCCGGCGAGGCGCTGACGATGCGGGCGCAGCGGCTGGTGACGAACCGGGGCGCGCTGGCGCCGGAGTTCGATGCCGCGCAACGATCGCCGGTGTTTCGCGCCAACGGCACGCGGCGCCCGTCATCGCCGGCCTATGCCGCCCACGCCGCCGCGAACTTCGCCGACTGGCGGCTGGCGGTGGACGGCCGCGTCGCCCGGCCGCAGAATTTCTCGCTGGCGCAGATCGGCACGATGCCCGCACGCACGCAGATCACCCGCCACGATTGCGTCGAGGGGTGGAGCGCGATCGGCCAGTGGACCGGCGTGCCGCTGAAGCTGCTGCTCGATCAGGCGGGGCTGCGGCCGGACGCGCGCTACATCGTGTTCCACTGCGCCGACGATTACGGCGCCGGCCGCTACTATGAGTCGATCGACCTCGTCGATGCCTTCCATCCGCAGACGATCCTGGCGTGGGGGCTGAACGGCCGTCGCCTGCCGGTGGAGAATGGCGCGCCGCTGCGCCTGCGGGTGGAGCGGATGCTGGGCTACAAGCACGCCAAATATGTCGAGCGGATCGAGGCGGTGGCGAGCCTGGCCGGCGTGGGCGGCGGGCGCGGCGGCTACTGGGAGGATACCAACGATTATGAATGGTATGCGGGGGTTTAGCGCCCGCTGAGCGAAAGATCCGGTTCGCCGGGGGCGATCCTGTTCTATGGAGCGGGCATGACCCGCTTCGCGCCCGCCGCCCTGCTCGCCCTGCTGCTCGCCACCACCGCGCAAGCGGAGGCGCCGCAGGCGGATATCGTCGTGACCGGCAACGGGCTGGGCGCGGGTGCGGGCGATGCCGCCTACGACGTCACCACGATCGATCGGGATCGCCTGGCGAGCGTCGCCAGCGGGCGGCTGGAGGATGTGCTGCGCGATGCCGCGGGCTTCCAGCAGTTTCGCCGCGCCGATTCCCGCTCCGCCCACCCCACCGCGCAGGGCGCCACCCTGCGCGGGCTCGGCGGCAATGCCTCCAGCCGGGCGCTGATCCTGCTCGATGGCGTACCGCAGATCGATCCGTTCGGCGGCTGGGTGAGCTTCGCTGCCTTCGATCCGCGCCGGCTGGGGCTGGTGCGGGTGACGCGCGGCGGCGGCACCGGCGCCTACGGACCGGGCGCGCTGGCCGGCACGATCGAGCTGATGAGCGCCGGGCCGGGCGAGCTGAAGCCGGTCTCGGCCGGGATCGCCTATGGCAGCCGCGACTCGGTGGATGCGGATGCCGGCCTCTCCGGCTCGCTGGGCGGCGGCTTCGCCAGTCTCTCGGCCGCCTACGCGCGCGGCGACGGCTTCACGCCGATCGTGAAGGAGGATCGCGGCACAGCCGACATGCCCGCCCGCTACGAGCAGGCCAGCCTCGCCGCCCGCGCCGTGATCCCGGTGGGCGAGGATACGGAATTGCAGGCCGGCAGCCTGCTGCTGCTGGACCGCAGGACGCGCGGGCTGGCCTTCACGCCCAACCGCAACATCGGCGGCGATGCTAGCCTGCGCCTCGTCGGCCGCGGCCGCTGGGGGTGGGAGGCGCTGGCGTATCTGCAGATGCGGCAATTCTCGTCCGGTTTCGCCAGCGTGAACGCGGGCCGCACGCTCGCCACCGCCACGCTCGATCAATATGCCGTGCCGGCGACGGGGGCGGGCGGCCGCATCGAGGTGCGGCCGCCGCTGGCCGAGGCGATCGAGCTGCGGCTGGGCGCCGACACGCGCATCACCGATGGCGAGACGCGCGAGCTGTTCAGCTTCGCCAACGCCCGGCCCACGCGCGGGCGCGAGGCGGGCGGCCGCAACGAGACCTACGGCGCCTTCGCCGAGGCGACGCTGACCGCGAGCGATGTGCTGACGCTGACCGGCGGCGCGCGGATCGACCGCTGGCGGATCGTCGACGGCCGGCTGGTGGAGCGGCCGCTGAGCGGCGCCGGCGCGATCACCAACACCCGCTTCGCCGATCGCGCCGGCTGGGAGCCGACCGGCCGCGCCGGCATCGCGTGGAAGCCGGCGGGCGCCGTCACCGTGCGCGGCGCGGGCTATCTCGGCTGGCGTCTGCCGACCCTGAACGAGCTCTACCGCCCGTTCCGGGTCGGCGCGGACCTGACGCAGGCCAACCCGCTGCTGAAGCCGGAGCGGCTGCGCGGCGTGGACGGCGGCGTCGATTTCCGCCCCCTGCCGGCGGTGCGGCTGAGCGCGACCCTGTTCTACAACCGGCTGGACGATGCGATCGCCAACGTGACGACCAGCGTGTCGGCCACCGGCGCCGCCACCCGCGTCCGCCGCAATCTCGACGCGATCGTCGCCAAGGGGGCGGAGGTGGAGGCGGGGCTGACCTATGGCGCGTGGAGCCTCACCGGCTCCTACGCCTATGTCGATGCGCGGGTGCGCGCGGAGGGGCAGGCGGCGCCGCTGGACGGGCTGCGGCCGGCGCAGACGCCCAAGCACCAGGCATCCGCCACGCTGGCCTACGGCCGGGCGGATGCGTTCCGCGCCTCCGCCACCATGCGCTACGTCTCCGGCCAGTATGAGGACGACCAGAATATGCGCACGCTGGCCGACGCGCTGACGGTGGACGCCACCGTCAGCCTGCCCGTGCGTCACGGCATCAGCGTGGAGGCGCGGGCCGAGAATCTCGGCGACCGGCGGATCGAGACGGCCGTGTCGAACGGCGTGTACGAGCGGGCCGCCCCGCGCACCCTGTGGATCGGCGTGCGCTTCGGCGGTTGACCTGCTGCGCCACCATCCTGCGGACGGTGCCACTCCCCGTGCGGGAGAGGAACTGCTATGCCGTCTCGCGAACCGCCGAAGGGAGAGCGCCGTGGCCAAGGGTCAGATGAAGAGCAACAAGGAAGCCAAGAAGCCGAAGAAGGAGGTGAAGAAGGTGATCGCCGCCAATCCTTCGACCAAGGGCACCCTGCTCAAGAGCTGATCGCGCCCGCATGATCCTGCCGGACATCCCGCAGGACGCGCGCGCCGTCGCCGATCATTATGACGAACTCGATCCCTTCTACCGCGAGGTGTGGGGCGAGCATGTCCACCACGGCCTGTGGACCAGCGGCCGGGAGACGCGGGCGCAGGCGGTGGAGGCGCTGTCGCTGGCGGTGGCCGACCGGCTGGCGTTGCGGGCGGGCGCGCGGCTGATCGACATCGGCTGCGGCTATGGCGCGACGGCGCGGCTGTTCGCCGGCCGCTTCGGCGCGGCGGTGACGGGCTTCACCGTGGCGAAGGCGCAGGCGGACCATGCCGGCACGGCGGCGGGCGCGGCGGGACACGTGACGATTCTGCACCGCGACTGGCTGGCGAACGGGCTGCCCGACGCCGCGTTCGACGGCGCCTATGCGATCGAGAGCTCGGAGCACATGGTCGACAAGCAGCGCTTCTTCGCCGAGGCGTGGCGCACCCTGCGGCCCGGCGGGCGGCTGGTGGTGTGCGCCTGGCTGGCGGCGGAACGGTCGAGCGGCTGGGCGGTGCGCCACCTGCTGGAGCCGATCTGCCGCGAGGGGCGGCTGCCCTCGATGGGCAGCGAGAGCGAGTATCGCGCGATGGCCGAGGCCGCCGGCTTCACCGTGGCCGGCTTCGCCGACGTCAGCCGGCAGGTGCGGCGGACGTGGGACATCATCGTCGCCGATGTCGCCCGCCGGGTGGCGACCTCCGCCCGCTACCGCGCCTTCCTGCGCGATGCGCGGGCGGGCAACCGCATCTTCGTCGCCACCCTGCCGCGCCTGGCGATCGCCTATCGCACCGGGGCGATGCGCTACGGCATCTTCACCCTCGTCCGGCCCGACATTCCGGGGGCGTCTTAACCTCGGCTAAAGCGCTCGGCCGTATCGCGGTCGTGGGCGATCACGGGGACGACATGGGCGAGCGACGACTGCGACGGCCGGCACAGGTGGACACACCGGCGCCGAACGCCACCTGGCTCGATGCGTTCGGCCTGCGCGACACGCTCGTCCCGGCGGACCTGCAGGCCACGGCCGAGAAGTTGCGCGAGATCCGCCGCGCGCTGGTGTGGACCGGCCTTGCCCACATCGTCGCGCTGGCCGCGCTGATGCTGGCGGGCGCGGGCGAGGGGGCTTCCGGGCTGCTGCTGCTGGCGCCGGGCGCTGTGCTGCTGGTGCTGGACGCCGCCCTGTTCGCGCTGCTCGCCTTCGCCGACACCACCTCGCCCGTGCTGCTGGCGCGCGTGACGGCCGCCTATGGTCTCGGCTGCGGCATGGTCTTCGCCGCCTTCGCCGCATTGCTGCCGCCCTCCGGCGTGGCGGTGGCCGCGCAGATCGGCGGCATGACGGCGCTGGCGCTGATGCTGGCGCCGATCCCGGCGGCCACCATCCTGGCCGCGTTGCCGGTGCTGGCGGCGATCGGGGTGCGCGGGCAGGATCCGCTGCTCGGCGCCGTGCTGGTGGCGACCGCCGCCTGCGTCGGCACCTCGCTGCTGGCGGCCGCCCGACGCGGCCGCAGCGCCGCCGCCGGGCGCATCGCCGCCGAGCGATCGATGCGCAAGGCCGGGCAACTGCTCGCCGAGTTCGAGGAGAATCGCCGCGGCTGGTTCTGGGAGACCGACCCGCGCGGCTGCCTCACCTACATATCGCGCCAGCTGGCCGAGGCGATCGGGCGCGATCCGGCCGATCTGCTCGGCCGCCCCTTCGCCGATCTCGTGCGCAACGAGGGCGACGACAGCCATCCCGGCCCGCGCGAGCAGCGGACGCTGGGCTTTCATCTGTCCACCCGCCTGCCGTTCAGCGAGGTGCAGGTGCGCGCGGCGGTGGAGGGGGATCGCTGGTGGTCGCTCTCCGGCCGGCCGGCGAACGACGATTTCGGCAATTTCCTGGGCTTTCGCGGCAACGGCACCGATCTGACGGAACGCCGCCGCAGCGAGCGCGAGATCAGCACGCTCGCCAAATCCGATGCGCTCACCGGCCTGCCGAACCGCACGGTGATGAACCAGACGCTGGAGGCGGCGCTGGCGGGCGTGGGCGAGCGGATCAAGCCGTGCGCGGTGTTCCTGCTCGATCTCGATCGCTTCAAGTCGGTCAACGACACGCTCGGCCACCCGATCGGCGACGTGCTGCTGCGTCAGGTGGCGGAGCGGCTGCGCGGCGCGATCGGCGACGGCGGGCAGGTGGGCCGGCTGGGCGGCGACGAGTTCAAGGTGGTGCTGCCCGACGCGAGCGACCGCCAGCGCCTGGCGACGCTGGCGCGCCACGTGATCGAGCGGCTGTCCGCGCCCTATACGATCGAGGGCCATCACGTTTCGATCGGCGCCTCGATCGGCATCGCCGTGGCGCCCGAGGACGGCGCGACGGCCGAGGCGCTGGTGCGCAACGCCGATCTGGCGCTCTACGCCGCCAAGGCGGACGGCAAGGGCATCCACCGCTTCTACGAGCAGGAGATGCACGCCAACGCCAAGGACCGTCGCCTGCTGGAGATGGACCTGCGCACGGTGCTGTCGGACGGCGGCCTCCACCTCGTCTACCAGCCGGTGGTGAACGCCGGGGACGAGCGGATCGTCGGCTTCGAGGCGCTGATCCGCTGGAACCACCCGACCCGCGGGCCGGTGCGGCCGGACTTCTTCATCCCCATCGCCGAGGAGATCGGGCTGATCCCGCAGATCGGCGAGTGGGTGATCCGCACCGCTTGCCTCGCCGCCGCCAAGTGGCCGGAGCATATCCGCGTCGCCGTCAACGTCTCGCCGATCCAGTTCGCCAGCCCGGCGCTGCCCGGCATCGTGCTGAATGCGCTGGCGGCGGCGGACCTGCCGGCCAACCGGCTGGAGCTGGAGATCACCGAAGGCGTGTTCATGGGTGACGGCGCCGCCACCGATGCGATGTTCGAGCGCCTGAAGAAGATTGGCGTCCGCTTCGCTCTGGACGATTTCGGCACCGGCTACTCGTCGCTCGGCTATCTGAAGAAGGCACCGTTCAACAAGATCAAGATCGACCAGAGCTTCGTGCGCGGCGCGGCCATCCCCGGCAACCGCAACGCCGCGATCGTGCGCGCGATCGTCGCGCTGGCGACCAGCCTGGACATGGACACCACAGCCGAGGGCGCCGAGACGCTGGACGAACTGGAGCTGATCCGCTCGCTCGGCTGCAGTCACATCCAGGGCTATGTCTTCGGCCGGCCGATGCCGCTGGAGGAGACGATGGAGCAGGTGAAGGGCACGGCGACGCTGAACCCCTCCGGCTTCCTCGCCAGCCGTTCGCCGCGCGTGCAGATGCTGCGATCCACGGTGGTGCGGGTGGGCGAGCGGCCCCATTCGGCGCGGCTGCGCAACATCTCCGCCGGCGGCGCGATGGTGGAGAGCGCCAGCCTCATCGATCCGGGCACGCCGGTGGACATCGAGCTGCCGGACGGCCGCCGCCACGGCGGCACTGTCAAGTGGACCCGCGACGGCCGCATCGGCATGACCTTCGACCGCGCGATCGATCTTGACGCGCTGAGCACGCGCATCGCCACGGTGCCGCGCGCGGCGAGGCTGGGATAGGCCGCTCGCCGTCGAATCAGGACATATCGACCTTGAGCGAATGAAGCCGGTTTGACTTGGCGTTTGTGCACACCGCTCATCCTGAGGAGCCATTGAGCCTGTCGAAATGGCGTCTCGAAGGATCCTTCGAGACGGGTCTTCGCCTCCGCTCAGCCCATCCTCAGGATGAGCGGACATGCATAAGCCGAATGTCGAGCTGAATGTAGATCCGACCTGGGACGACGGTGACGATCCGGCCTCGTGCGCCCTCAGTCGGCGGATTCGGCGATGCTGGCGAGATACTGGCTGTCGATGATCCGGATCTTGCCGTGGGCCAGCTCGATCACGCCCTGTTCGGACCAGGAGGCGAGCTGGCGGTTGATATTCTCCCGGCTCATGCCAACGAAGTTGCCGAGCTCGCCCTGGCTGAGATCGCCGGCCAGCTTGTGCCCGGCCGTCTTCTGCTCGGTCAGCCGCTTCAGAAAGCGGGCGAGGCGGGGGCCGGCGGCAAAGGCGCGGTCGCTCTCGATCGTGGTGTCCGTCTCGCGCAGGCGGCGGGCGAGATCGCGCATCATCGCCAGCGCCACCTTGGGGTGCCGCTCGATGAAGCCCTCGGTCGCGGTGCGGCTCACCTTCAGGTAGCGGCCGGCGTACATCGCGGTGGCGGAGGCGGTGCGCGGCCGCCCGTCCAGCATCGCGATCTCGCCCAGCACGGCGCCGGGCTCGGCATAATCGAGCACGATCTCGTGCCCGTTCGGCGCGATCATGCTGACCCGCATGACGCCCTGGAGCACCACGACCAGGGCGTTGCCTTCCTCGCCCTGGGCCAGCACCTCCTCGCCGCTCTTCATCTTGCAGACGGAGGCGATGGAGAGCAGGTCGGTCAGCTCCTCCGGCGTGCAGACGGACAGGATCGACTTGGGCGTGAGAAGCGCTGCGAGTTCTTCGGCAGTCATCGGAACAACCCCCATCTGCGACGTTCCGGCGCGCGCCGGGCTGCGATCGTGCAGCGCTTCATAGCGCCAAGCCCGCGCGCGAGGCGACGTTTTTCTGTCGGTGCGCGGCGAGGTTAACCGGACGCTTACCAGCCCTCGCTACGGATCGGCAGTCATTCCTGCTCTCGGATGCACCATGCTCCATATGTCGATCAAGGCGCCGGTCCCGGCGGCCACCTCCACCGCCGGCAGGCATCCTTCCGCGCTGCTGCGCGCGCGCGGGGCCGTGGATCATCGCGCTGAGGCGCTCTGGCGGACGGCGCCGTTCCTCGCCGGGCTCAGCCTGTGCTGCGCGCTCGTCGCTTTGTGGTCGCTCGTCGGGCGGGTGCCGGCGCCGCTGCTCGGCGGGTGGGGGGTGCTGGTGGTGGCGGTGAATGCGGCGATGCTGCGGGCGCGCCGCCGCGCCGCCGATCCCACCGCATCCGGCCCCGCCCGGTCGGGCTGGCGGCCGATCGCCGAAGCCGCCGGCCATGCCGCGCTGTGGAGCACGCTGCCCGCCGCCGTGTTCGCCGGCCAGCCGGCCGCCACGCAGGCGCTGCTGGGTGCTGCGATGGGCACGATGATGGCGGGCGCCTTCCTGCTGGCGATCGTGCCGCTGGCCGCCACCGCCTGGGTGCTCGCCATCGCGATCGCCTTCGTCTGGGCGCTGCACGCGCAGGGCGGCGAGACGCTGGCGAGCGGCATCGTGCTGCTCTCCGTCTTCTCCGCCGTGGTGATCGCCGGCTGCCTCACGATTGAGCGGCTGCTTGCCCGGCAGGTGGGCGTGGCGCACGACGAGCGGGAGCGGGGCGAGGCGATCGGCCTGCTGCTGCGCGAATATGAGGAACAGGGCGCCGGCTGGCTGTGGCAGACGGATGCGCATCATCAGCTGACCTACGTGTCGCCGCGCATCTGCGACCGGCTGGGCCGATCGACGGCGCAGCTGCTCGGCCACTCGCTGCCGGTGCTGCTCGGCTGCGACGCGAAGCTGGGCCAGGCGCTGGCCGCGCGCGTGCCGTTCGCCGGCGTGGAGCTGCCCATCGCCGCCGCCATGGGGGAGTGCTGGATGTCGCTCTCCGCCAGTCCGATCTTCGGCGTGGGCGGCGAGTTCGAGGGGTTTCGCGGCCTGGGATCGGACGTGACCGAGGTGCGCCGCGCGCAGGACCGGATCCGCCGCGTCGCCCTGATGGACGATCTCACCGGCCTGCCGAACCGCCAGCAGGTCCGTGGGCTGGTGACGGAAGCGATTGCCTATGCCGAGCGGCGCGGCAGCCGCGCCGCGCTGCTGTTCGCCGATCTCGACGGGTTCAAGGCGGTGAACGACCGCTTCGGCCACGCCGCCGGCGATGCGGCGCTGCGCGCGGTGGCGGAGCGGCTGGCCCGGGTGGCGGGCACGCAGGGGCAGGTGGGCCGGCTGGGCGGCGACGAGTTCGCCATCGTGATGGCGCAGTGCGATTCGCGCGAGATGGCCGAGGCGCTCGGCCACAGGCTCATCAAGGCGGTGGCGGAGCCGGTGGACTTCGGCAGCGGCGCCCTGCAGGTGGGCCTCAGCATCGGCTGCGTGTTCGCGCCGACCGACGGCGGCAGCGTGGACGAGCTGCTGGTGAAGGCCGACATCGCGCTCTACCAGGCCAAATCGCGCGGGCGCGGGCGGCTGACCCTGTTCGACAAGACGATGCAGCGCGACGCCGAGGAGCGGGTGCTGCTGGAGCGCGACCTGCGCCAGGCGCTGGCACGCGACCAGCTGAAGATCGAATATCAGCCGGTGATCGACGTGGAGACGCAGGCGATCGTGGGCTTCGAGGCGCTGATCCGCTGGGCGCATCCGGAGCGCGGGCTGGTGCCGCCGGCGATCTTCGTGCCGATCGCGGAGGAGTGCGGCCTGATCGCCGGCATCGGCGAGTGGGTGATCCGCACCGCCTGCACCGATGCGGCGAGCTGGCCCGGATCGATCTTCGTCTCGGTGAACGTCAGCCGCGTGCAGCTGGAGCTGCCGGGCCTGCCATCGGTGGTGGGCGAGGCGCTGGTGGCGACCCGGCTGCAACCGGCGCGGCTGGAGCTGGAGGTGACGGAGAACGTGTTCCAGGGCGAGAGCGCCGGGCCGCTGGACGTGCTGCGCCGGCTCCGCGCGCTGGGCGTGGGCATCGCGCTCGACGATTTCGGCAGCGGCTATTCCTCGCTCGGCTATCTCAACCGCACGATCTTCCACACGCTAAAGCTGGACGGATCGTTCGTCCGCGATGCCGCGCACAAGAGCGAGACGCTGGCGGTGATCCGCGCGATCGTGGCGCTCGCCAAGACGTTCCGCATGGACGTGACGGCCGAGGGCATCGAGTCGTTCGAGGATTTCGCGCGGATGAAGGACCTCGGCTGCAAGCGGGTGCAGGGCTATCTGTTCGGCCGCCCGGCGCCGCGTGCGCAGGCGACGGCGCTGCTGCTGCCGGCCGACACGCGGGCGGCGGAGTAGTCCCGGCGCGGGCCGAGCCGCCGCCACGGCTTCATCCGGCGGCGCTTATCCGGTAAGGCGCCGGCATGGCGATGTTCGGACCGCAGGCGAAACCGTTCTTCGAGGACAAGAACCGCGCCTTCTGGATGCTCCAGTCGGCCGGCTGGGCCGGCTATTTCGTGCTGCGCTCGCTGGGCGGCCTGGCCAACGCGATGGGCCTGCTGTTCATCGTGCCGACGGCGCTCTCCACGGCGACGGGCTACTCGCTCACCCTTCTGATGGCGTCGATCTTCCGCCGGCTGATCCACCGGGCGCCGCTGCTCACCTGGGGCAGCTCGATCGTGATCCTCATCATGTCCTCGGCCGTGTTCTCGACGATCGAGGTGTGGAGCCACGCCACCTTCTACCGGCCGGGCGCCATGCCGAGCGGAATCGAGTTCCTCGGCGCGATCCTGCTCGATTTCGCGGTGCTGGCGGCGTGGTCCGGCCTCTACTACGGCATCAACTTCTACCTGCTGCTGGAGGAGCAGGCCGATCAGCTCCAGCGGCTGGAGCATCAGGCGTCCTCCGCCCAGCTGGCCATGCTGCGCTACCAGCTGAACCCGCACTTCCTGTTCAACACGCTGAACTCCATCTCCACCCTGGTGCTGCTGAAGCAGACCGACCGGGCGAACGCGATGCTCTCCCGCCTGTCGTCCTTCCTGCGCTACACGCTGGTCAACGAGCCTTCCGGCCAGGTGTCTGTGACGCAGGAAGTGGAGACGCTGAAGCTGTATCTGGAGATCGAGAAAATGCGCTTCGAGGATCGCCTGCAGACGCGGTTCGAGGTGGATCCGGCCGCGGCGATGGCGCGGATGCCGTCGCTGCTGCTGCAGCCGCTGGTCGAGAATGCGATCAAATATGCCGTCACGCCGCAGGAGGAGGGGGCCGAGATCGTGGTGGAGGCGCGGCTGGCCGGGGACCGGGTGCAGATCACCGTGTCGGACAACGGACCGGGCTTGAACGAAGCCGGCCCGAGGTCCACTTCATCCACGGGCGTGGGGCTCGCCAACATACGTGAGCGATTGTCCCAGGCCTATGGCAACGAGCAGCGGTTCGAGATCCAGTCGAGCCGCGGGGGCGGGTTCGGTGTCATGATCGAAATACCATTCCAGACCGAAGAGGCCAGGGAGCCCGCATGACCATCCGTACCATCCTCGTCGACGACGAGTCGCTCGCGATCCAGGGATTGCAGCTGAGGCTCGAACCGCACGAGGACGTCGACATCATCGAGACCTGCACGAACGGCCGCGAGGCCATCCGCGCGATCAAGACCCACAAGCCCGACCTCGTTTTCCTCGACATCCAGATGCCCGGCTTCGACGGCTTCTCCGTCGTGCAGGGGCTGATGGAGGTGGAGCCGCCGCTGATCGTGTTCGTCACCGCCTACATGGATCATGCCGTGCGCGCCTTCCAGGCCGACGCGCTCGACTATCTGATGAAGCCGGTGGAGCCGGAGCGGCTGGCCGAGACGCTGGATCGCGTGCGCCAGCGCCTGGCCGAGAAGCGCGGCGCCGAGGAAGCGGGCCGGCTGAAGGAGGTGCTGGCCGAGCATGCGCCCGAGGCCGCCGGCGCGATGCCCGACGGGATGAGCGACGCGCCCGCCTCCAACCGCTTCGAGAAGCTCATCAACATCAAGGATCGCGGCCAGATCTTCCGCGTGGACGTTGATACCATCGAGCGGATCGACGCCGCCGGCGACTATATGTGCATCTACACCGGCGACAACACGCTGATCCTGCGCGAGACGATGAAGGATCTGGAGAAGCGGCTCGATCCGCGCCGCTTCCAACGCGTCCACCGCTCCACGATCGTGAACCTCGATCTGGTCAAGCAGGTGAAGCCGCACACCAACGGCGAGTGCTTTCTGGTGCTCGATTCGGGCGCGCAGGTGAAGGTGAGCCGCAGCTACCGCGACGTGGTGGCCCGCTTCGTCCACTGAGCGACGGGACATCCTAGCGGCGTGCCGCACCCGGCGGCGATCGCCGCCGGGTGCGGCGTCACGCCGCGCCGGGCGTGAAGCGCAGGGCCACGCCGTTCATGCAGTAGCGCTTGCCGGTGGGCTTTGGCCCGTCATCGAACACGTGGCCCAGATGGCCGCCGCAGCGGCTGCAATGCACCTCCGTGCGGACGTAACCGATGGTGCTGTCGCTGCTGGTGCCGACGGCGTTCGGCAGCGGCGCCCAGAAACTCGGCCAGCCGGTGCCGCTGTCATATTTGGTCTTGGACGAGAAAGCGGGCTGGGCGCAGCCGGCGCAGGCGAAGATGCCGGCGCGATGCTCCTTCAGCAGCTTGCTCGATCCCGGCGTCTCGGTCGCCTCGTGGCGCAGCACGGCATAGGTGTCGCCGGTGCCCAGCTTCTTGCGCCACTGCGCATCGGTGAGGGTGAGCGGGAACTTGCCCTCCGCCGCCGTCGCCGGCCACGCCATGCCGAGGCCGCCGAGCAAGGCGATGCCCGCCACGCCGGTGCCGGTGCCGATGATCTCGCGTCGTGTGAACCCCATCTCGCTCTCCGTCTCCAGTTCCGCAGATACGCGGGCCGCAGCCTAGCGGTTTCAGCGGCCGCGCGCGAAGAGTCGCTTTCGCGGGGCGCCGGATTTCAGCACCAGCCGGCGGAAGCGGCCGGCGGCGATGCGGATGATCGCCGCCACCCACAGGGCCTGCCAGCCGAACGCCAGCAGGTGCGGCCACAGCTGCGGCGCCTGCGCGGCGCGCGCCAGCATCGCGAAGGGAGAGCTCCACGGAAAGGCCATCGCCGTCATCGCCAGCGTGCCGCCGGGATCCGCCACGGCGGTGGAGGCGAGGCCGACCACGCCCATCTGCGCCATCGTCACCGGCATCGAGAGCGTCTGCACCTCCCGCACGGTGGCGGCCTGCGCGCCGATGCCGAGGAACAGGGAACCGAGCAGCAGGTAGCACATCACGAAGTAGAGCGTGCCGAGCATCAGGAAGGCCGGCCAGCCCACCGCCGGGGCCGGCAGCGCGGCGGCGGCCTGCGGCGCGAAGGCGAACAGCGCCACCGTCGCCGCGCCGCCCCACACGGCGATGCCGGTCAGCGACATCGCCAGCATCGCCAGCAGCTTGCCGATGAAGATCGCGTCCACCGGCACGGCGGCGGCCAGCACCTCGATCACCTTGTTCGATTTCTCCTCGATCAGGTTGGAGAGCAGCATGCCGGCCAGGATCATCGTCAGCAGCATCAGCAGCAACTGCCCCATGCGCGCGGTGAGCATGCGCGCCTGCGCGTCGTCGCGCGGGGCGGCGCCGATCGCCCGCGCCATCAGCGGCACCGGCGGCGGCGCGGCGGCGCCCAGCGCGCGCAGCATCCGCGCCTGATCGAGGATCAGCGCCACGGTGCGGCCATTCTCGGCGAGCTGCCCGCGCGGGCCGAGCAGCAGCGGCTTATCGAGCCCGCCGCGGAGCACGGCGAAAGCGCCGCCCTCGCGCAGCAGCGCGCGCGTCTGGCGCTCCGCATCGCGTTCGGGTGAGGCGAAGCTGAGATCGGGCAGCGCATCCGCCCCCAGCCGCGCGGCAAGCGCGTGGCGGGCGGTGCCGATCAACCGCGCATCCTGTCCCGCCGCGATCACGGCGACGCGCGGGTGGGTCGCCTGGCGATCGCTGCCCGACCCGATCGTGCCGAAGAACAGCCCGGCGGCGATCGGCAGCAGCGGGCCGACGAGGAACAGCAGGAACGTTCTGGACCAGACGCTCGCGACATAGTCCCGCCGGGCGATGACGAGGGCGGCGCGCAGGATCTGGTTCACGCCGCCGGCTCCGCATCGGGTTTCGCCATCTCGCGCGCGGCCGCCTCGCCGGCGATCGCGACGAACGCGTCGTGCAGGCCGGGCCGCTCGATCGAGAGCGTGTCGATGCCGGCGCCGCCATCGATCAGCCCCTTCAGCAGCGGCTCCACCCCGCCCTCCGGCAGCTCGAAACGCCAGACGCCGCCGTCCAGCCGCGCATCGCCCGGCAGCGCCGCCCGCCACGCGCCCGTCTGCCGCCGCGTGCCCAGCCGCACCTGCGGGCGCAGGCGGTTGCGTGCCGCCTCCACCGCGCCTTCGAACCGCACCCGGCCGCCGGCGATGATCGCGATCCGCTCGCACAGCCGCTCGGCATGGGCGATCACGTGGGTGGAGAACAGGATCGTCACGCCGTCCGCCGCCTGCGCCCGGATCAGCCCCTCCAGCCGCTGCTGGTTCAGCGCGTCCAGGCCGGAAAAGGGCTCGTCCAGCACGATCAGGCGCGGGTGGTGGACGAGGGTGCCGAGCAGCTGCACCGTCTGCGCCATGCCCTTGGAGAGAGTGCGGATCGGCCGCTTGGCCGCATGCGCCAGATCGTGTGCGGCCAGCAACGCGTCGGCGCGGGCGCGGCCCTCGGCCAGGGGCAGGCCGCGCAGCGCGCCCATGAAGGCGATCGCCTCGCGCGGGTTCATCGCCGGGTAGAGCCCGCGCTCCTCCGGCAGGTAGCCCACGCGCGGGGCCGCGCGCAGCGGCTGCGCCTCGCCCAGCAGGGTGCGGTGGCCGGCATCGGGATCGATGATGCCCAGCAGCATGCGCAGGGTGGTCGTCTTGCCGGCGCCGTTGGGGCCGAGCACGCCGTAGATCGCGCCCGCCGGCACGGCGAGATCGATCCCTTCCACCGCGCGGGTGGCGCCGAAATCCTTGACCAGCCCCACCGCCTCGATCGCCAGTCCGCTCATTCTCATCCTTCGCGCGATCGCCTAGACGGGCGATGCCATGATCCCGCCATCGCACGCCAGCCCCAACGAAGCGTTGACGCGCGCCCTGAAGGCGCAGGCGGCGGCGCTGGGCTTCGCCGCGTGCGGCGTGGCGCGGGTGGACGCCATACCGCAGGCCGGCGCCCGCCTGGCCGAGTGGCTGGAGAGCGGCGCGCACGGCGAGATGGGCTGGATGGCGGCGCGGGCCGACCAGCGCCGCTCGCCCGCCGATCTGTGGCCGGAGGCGCGCAGCGTGGTGATGCTCGGCATGAGCTACGCGCCGAGGGAGGATCCGCTGCGGCTGGCGGCGGCGCACGATATAGGCCGCATCTCCACCTACGCGCAGGGGCAGGACTATCACGACGTCGTCAAGAAAGCGCTGAAGGCGCTCGCCCGCTGGCTGGTGGATCATGGCGGCGGCGACCTGAAGGTGTTCGTCGATACCGCGCCGGTGATGGAGAAGCCGCTGGGGCAGGCGGCCGGGATCGGCTGGCAGGGTAAGCACACCAATCTCGTCAGCCGCTCGCACGGCAGCTGGCTGTTCCTGGGCGCGATCATGACGACCCTGGACCTGCCGGCCGACCCGCCGGCGCGCGATGCCTGCGGATCGTGCGACGCCTGCCAGCGCGCCTGCCCGACCGATGCCTTCCCGGCGCCCTACCGGCTGGATGCGCGGCGCTGCATCTCCTACCTTACGATCGAGCATAAGGGGCCGATCCCGGCCGGCTTCCGCGCGGCGCTGGGCAACCGCATCTACGGCTGCGACGATTGCCTGGCGGCCTGCCCGTGGAACAAGTTCGCCGCCGCTGGCGCCGCCAACCGCGCCTTCGCCGCCCGCGCCGAACTCGCCGCGCCGGAGCTGGGCGACCTGCTGGCGCTGGACGACGCCGCCTTCCGGCAGGTGTTCGCCGGCTCCCCGATCAAGCGCATCGGCCGCGACCGCATGGTCCGCAACGCCCTGATCGCGGCGGGCAATGGCGGCGACGCGCGGCTGCTGGCGCGGGTGACGGCGCTGCTGGACGATCCCGCGGCCGTGGTGCGCGGCGCCGCCGTATGGGCGCTGCGGCGGCTGGACGCGGCGGCCTGGACGCGGGAGCGGGCGGCGCGGTGGCCGCATGAACCGGATGCGGACGTGCGGGACGAGTGGGCGCTGGCGGAGCCGGCGTGAGGCCGCGGCCATTCCCGGCCCTGAACGGACATCGGAGGGAGGCTACCGCGCCTCCACCCGCCGGCTGAGCGCGGCGACGCAGCTGGCACGGTCGAAATCGTCGCCGGTCGGCAGGCGGGCGTCGATGTAGCGGACCAGCGGTTCGCGGCCGGCGGCGGGCGGGTACAGATAGGCGTCCAGCACGCACACGCTGCTCGCATATTGCAGCTTGCGGGCACTCCCCTCGCGCACGTCGAGATCGGGCGCGCCGAACAGGATCTGCAGCGCGCGGGCATCCTTGCCCATCACGCGATCGAGACCCGCGCCGAGGGTGACGGTGGGGATCTTGGGCGGATGCAGCGGCGCCTGCGGCCTGGGCGCGGTGGCGCACGCCGCGAGCAGCGCCGGCGCCGCCAGGGCGAGCAGGCGGGGGAGGGATCGGTCCATGCCGCCTTCTGGGCGAAATCGGCAGCCGCCGCCAGAGGCCGGACGGCGCGTGCCGACCGGGCGGTGCCGGCGCGCGCCGGTTGCGCGGCGGGCGCCGCTTGTCTAGGCGCGGCGCTCTACGGAGACCAAGGAGATATCGGTGAGCGCCACGACCCTCGACATCGTCGCGATCGGCAATGCCATCGTCGACGTGCTCGCCAGAGCCGACGAGGCGTTCATCGCCGCCGAGGGCGTGGCCAAGGGATCGATGCGGCTGATCGATACCGAGACGGCGGAAGGGCTGTACGGCCGCATGGCGCCGGGCATCGAGGCGAGCGGCGGATCGGCCGCCAATACCGTCGCGGGCATCGCCGCCCTGGGCGGGCGCTGCGGCTTCGTCGGCCAGGTGGCGGACGACCAGCTCGGCAAGGTCTTCGCGCACGACATCCGCGCGCTGGGCGTCGATTTCCGCACCGCGCCGCGATCGGACGAGCCGCCGACGGCGCGCTGCCTGATCCTCGTCACCGACGACGGGCAGCGGACGATGAACACCTTCCTGGGCGCGGCGCAGTATCTGCCGGCGGAGTCGGTGGACGCCGAGATGATCGCATCGGCCGCGATCCTCTACCTCGAAGGCTATCTGTGGGATCCGGAGCAGCCGCGCGCCGCGATGCGCGCCGCCATCCGCATCGCCCGCGAGAATGGCCGCAAGGTGGCCTTCACCCTCTCCGACGCCTTCTGCATCGAGCGGCATCGCGGCGACTTCCAGACACTGATCGACCGGGGCGAGATCGACATCCTGTTCGCCAACGAGACGGAGATCCGATCGCTGACGCAGATCGACGATTTCGAGGCGGCGGTGGCGGCGGTGGCGGGCAGGGTGCCGCTGCTGGTGGTGACGCGCGGCGACGAGGGCGCGATCGCGGTGCAGGGCGGCGAGCGCGTCGCCGTGCCGGCGGAGCCGATCGCGCGGGTGGTCGACACCACCGGCGCGGGCGACCTGTTCGCCGCCGGCTTCCTCGCCGGGCAGGCGCAGGGCCGCTCCGTCGGCGATTGCCTGACGATGGGGGCGATCGCCGCCGCCGAGGTGATCTCCCACTTCGGCGCGCGTCCGCAGGCGGACCTGAAGGCGCTGGTGGCGCAGCGGCTGGGCTGAGGCGCCGTCGGTCGGCGAGCGTCAGAACAGGCTGGGCTGCTGCGGCGGCGGTGCCGGCTCCGCATCCGTTTCCTGCCGCCGGGCGATCTCGTGCCGGGCGGAGAAGCGGATGTCCTCGTCCCGATCGTCGGCGTGGCGGGCGAGGGCCGTGTCGTCCAGCTCCCGCCAGTTGCGCCCGCGATCGGGCCCGGCCGGCACGCGCGGCAGCAGGCCGGGCGCCGCGCTCCACGCGATCAGCTGCGCCACGCTGGCGGTGGCCAGCATGTCGCGCAGATGGTGGGCCGTCACATAGGCGTCGGGCAGCGCCCGGTGTGCGGGCAGGCCGATCGCGCGATCCAGCCCGGCGGGCTTGCGCCAGTAGCGCAGCACCTGGTTGGAGAAGCTCGGACTGTCCGGCCACAGCCGCAGCGCGCACTTCCACGTGCAGATCCAGTCCGCCCCGCCGGTGAGCGGCGGCGTGCAGAAACGCTGCTCGAACGCGGCACGATGCGCGGCGAGCGCGAGCGGCCGCTCCGCCGGCCGCAGGATGGTTGGCGCCACGTCGCGCCACGGCGATGCATCGGCGACATCCTCGTCGATGATGTGGTGGATCGCCTGGGTGACGGGCGGGATCGGCCGGCCGGGGTGGACGAGCCGCGATCCCCGCGCCGCCGTCACCTCCCAGCGGCCGGCCTCGCCCAGCGCCACGTCCTGCCAGCCGATCTCGCACACGTCGTGCGCCGGCGGGCGCGAGCCGGTGGTCTCCAGATCGACGACGCGGATATAGGGTACGTTCATCGCATCGATATGGGGCACGGCCGCGCGCGATTGAAAGGGCCGGCTTGCGCCTTATCTCGGTAGCCACACAAGGAGACAGGCATGGCACAGGAAATCGCGACGCTGGCAGGCGGCTGCTTCTGGTGCACCGAGGCGGTGTTCAACGATATCGAGGGCGTTTCGCAGGTGGAGAGCGGCTACATCGGCGGCGCCGTGGCCGACCCCACGTACAAGCAGGTGTGCAGCGGCAACACCGGCCATGCCGAGGCGATCCGCGTGACGTTCGACCCGGACGTGATCGGCTATGCCGAGCTGCTCGACATCTTCTTCCACACGCATGATCCGACGACGCTGAACCGCCAGGGCAACGATGTGGGCACGCAATATCGCTCCGCCATCTTCCCCCACTCGCCGGAGCAGGAGGCCGCCGCGCACGAGGCTATCCGCCGCGCCGCCGAGGCGTGGCCGCGCCCGATCGTGACGACGGTGGAGCCGCTCTCCACCTGGTATCCGGCCGAGGACTATCATCAGGAATATTGGCAGGGCGAGGGCCAGTCCAATCCCTATTGCCTGGCCGTGATCCCGCCGAAGCTGCAGAAGCTACGCAAGAGCTACGCCGCCCGGCTGAAGGCGACTGCGGCGGTCTGACGGCCGTATCGACCACGCTCGGGTTGCGGCTCAGCGCGGTGCCGCCGCCCGCCTGAGCCGATCGTTGATCGCGGCGCCCAGGCCCGCATTCGGCACGGGCGCCACAGCGATGCGCGCGCGGCCGGAGGCGTCCGCCTCGTGCAGCGCGGCGAACAGGCGGGCGGCGGCCTCGATCGGATCGCCGGCGGCCGACAGGGTGGCGTCGCCGGCGACCGCGCCGAAGCCGATCAGCCACTCGTCCGCCGCGGCCCCGGTCGCTTCCAGCCGGACGGGCTGGCGCGGCGCGTAATGGCTGGCGAGCTGGCCCGGCGCGACGATCGCCGTGCCCTGATGCGCCACGATCGGCAGGCCCGCCGCCCGCGCTAGCGCGTCGGCCGCGATCGGGCCGGGCCGCAGCAGCACCAGCCGCTCCGCCTCCACCGCCACGATCGTCGACTCCAGGCCGTGCGCCGTCGGGCCGGCATCGACGATCAGCGGCACCCGCCCGTCGAGCGAGCGGGCGACGTGCGCCGCCGTGGTGGGGCTGATCGTGCCGCTGGCATTGGCCGACGGAGCCGCGAGCGGCCGGCCGCAGGCGGCGAGCAGCGCGCGCATCGCGGCATGCGCCGGCACCCGCAGCGCCACCGTCGGCAGGCCCGCCGTGACGATCGGCGCGATGGCGGCGTTTGCGGCCAGCGGCAGCACCAAGGTGAGCGGACCGGGCCAGAAGGCCGCGGCAAGCGCATCGGCGGCGGCATCGAAGCGGGCGATCCCGGCCGCCTCCCGCCGCGAGCCCGCGTGCACGATCAGCGGGTTGAACGCGGGCCGGCCCTTCGCCGCGTAGATCCGCGCCACGCCCGCGCCGTTGGTGGCGTCGGCGGCGAGGCCGTAGACCGTCTCCGTGGCGATGGCGACCGGCTGGCCGGAGAGGATGAGGCGCGCCGCCTGCGCGACGGCGTGATCGTCGAACGGCAGGATCGGCGTCGCCGCTCCCTCGCCCGCGGGCAAGGAGCGGGGAGGTGCCGTCATCCCGCGCCGACGCGATCGAGCAGGTCCGCCGGCGCCAGATCGAGCCGGCGGATATGCGCCTCTATCTCAGGCCAATAGGTGTCGAGGAACAGCTGCCGCTCGCTCACTCGCAGGCGTGCCGTGGCGCCCTCCGCCACGAACATGCCCACGCCGCGCCGCACGACGACGAGGCCATCGTCCTGGAAGCTCTGATACGCCTTGGCCACGGTGAGGGGGTTGGCGCCGTGGCTGGCGGCGAAGCTGCGCACCGAGGGCAGCGGATCGCCATCGTGGAAGCGGCCTTCGAGGATCGCCGAGGCGATCGTATCGCGCAGGCGCAGATAGACGGGGCGGTCCGGGCCGATCATCACTGTCATACTGTCCTAAGACAGCACGGCGCGTCAAGCTACCAGTGCGAGACGACGGCGTCGTAATCGGGGCGCGGGCGCTCCTCCAGCGGGCGCGCCGGGCTGCCGATGAACACGAAGCCGGCGATGCGCCCGTCGTCGCCGGCAAGGGCCTTGCGCACGTCTACGGAATAGGCGGCCCAGCCCGTCAGCCAGCCGCCGACGAAGCCGTGGGCGTGGGCCGCGTGCAGCAGGTTCATGCAGGCGGCGCCGGCCGACAGCTCCTGCTCCCACGGCGGGATGTGGCTGGCGTGGGCCGGGCGGGAGATGGCGACGACGAGCGCCGGCGCCTGCCGCGCGAACTGGTCGATCGCCTCCAGCTCCAGTCGTCCGGCCGCCGGCTTCTCCGCCAGATAGGCGTCGCGCAGCAGCGCCGCGAACGCCTCGCGCCGATCCCCGGCGACGATTACGAAGCGCCACGGCGCGAGCTTGCCGTGGTCGGGCACGCGGATCGCAGCCTCCAGCATGGCGCGCAGCTGCGCCTCGCTCGGCCCCGGCGCCACCATGTCGCGCGGCTTGCCGGACCGGCGCGTGGCGAGGAGGGCCGCCGGCGACGAGAGATCGTTGAACATGGCCGCCCGATTAGCAGCCGGCGCCCACGTCAACAATCTTCTTCACAGGCGGGGGCGAGGCGCTACTCTGCGGCCATCTCAGCGCCGGCGCCGCCGGCCGCGCCTTCTGTTCGGAGCGTTCCGCCTCATGGCCACCACATTTGCGAGCGGGGAGGGGCGCGACGAGCTGTTCGGCCACCCGCGCGGCCTCGCCATCCTGTTCCTCACCGAGATGTGGGAGCGTTTCTCCTTCTACGGCATGCGGGCGCTGCTGGTGCTGTACCTCACCCAGCATTTCCTATTCGGCGACGAGGAGGCGCAGGGCATCTACGCGGCCTACGCCTCGCTGGTGTATCTGGCGCCGGTGCTGGGCGGTCTGGTGGCGGATCGCTGGCTGGGATCGCGCAAGGCGGTGACGATCGGGGCGCTGCTGCTGGTGGCGGGGCATTTCGGCATGGCGTTCGAGGGCGCCGGATCTAAGCAGTATCTCGATTTCGGCGGCCGCAGCTACGAGGTGGTGGCCAGCGGCCGCGGCGACGATCGCGCGCTGGCGCTGCTGGCGCCCGACGGCGCGAAGCTGCCGCTGACGACGGCGAGCAGCGCGATCACCATCACCGGCGGCGGCGCGCTGGGCCTGCCGCAGACCGTGGCGACCGGCAACTACGCCTTCCGCACCGAACAGCAGCCGATCTACGTGCAGATCCTGTTCTTCTCGCTGTCGCTGATCATCGTCGGCGTCGGCTTCCTCAAGGCGAACATCTCGACGATCGTCGGCGCGCTCTACACGCAGGAGGATCCGCGACGGGACGGGGCCTTCACCATCTTCTACATGGGCATCAACATCGGTTCCCTGCTGTCGACCATCCTGTGCGGCTATCTGGCGGTTAAATACGGCTGGGCCTACGGCTTCGGCCTCGCTGGCATCGGCATGCTGGCGGGGCTGATCACCTTCCTGTGGGGCCAGAAGTTCCTGATGGGCAAGGCCGAGCCGCCGGTGCCGGCGGCGCTGCGGCGGCCGGTGGCCGGCCCGCTGAGCCTGGAGTGGACGATCTACGTCGCCGGCTTCATCCTGCTGCTGCCGGCCTGGTTCCTGGTGCAGCGCGACGAGATCGTGACGACCGCGCTGACGATCGGCGCGCCGCTGATCTTCGCCGCGATGATCGTCTGGTCGATCACGGCGCTGAAGGGCGTGGAGCGATCGCGGATGATCGTGGCGCTGGTGCTGACGATCTTCTCCGTGCTGTTCTGGACGCTGTTCGAGCAGGCGGGCAGCTCGATGACGCTCTACGCCGATCGCAACACCGATCTGCACGTGGCGGGCGGCCTGGCGATGAACGCGGCGCAGACCAACTTCTTCAACCCCGCCTTCATCGTGATCTTCGCGCCCGTGTTCGCCGCCTTGTGGACGTGGCTGGGCCGCCGCCGGCTGGAGCCTTCCACGCCGGTGAAGTTCGGGCTGGGGCTGATGCAGGTGGGCCTCGGCTTCCTGGTGCTGGTGATCGGCATCACCCACTTCGCCGGGCCGGACTTCCGCGTGCCGCTGGTGTGGCTGGCGCTGGCCTACCTGCTGCACACCACCGGCGAGATCTGCCTGTCGCCGGTCGGCCTCTCGATGATCACCCGGCTCTCGGTGCCGCGCGTGGTGGGGCTGATGATGGGCGTGTGGTTCATGTCCTCCGCGCTTGCCCACACGCTGGCCGGGCTGATCGCCAAGGCCACGTCCGGCGCCACCGTGGGCGGCATGGTCGTCGATCCGCGGGCGCAGCTGGATACCTATGCCGACATCTTCGGCAAGATCGGCTGGGTGGGGGTGGCGATCGGCGTCGTGGTGCTCGCTTTGTCGCCATGGCTCAAGCGGGCGATGCACATGGACCCGGCCGAGGCGGACCATGCGCTGGCCGGCGAGCGGGCGATCGGCGAGGCGGCGGCGATCGGCGCGCCGGCCTCGTCCGCCGCGGTCGATCGGGAGCGGCTGTAGCGACGATCTCCGCCGCCCCCGGCCGCGCGACGTTCAACCTATAATTACCAGGGCAGGCGTAATCGATCTCCGCTCACCAGATGGATCACGGACGGATCACAGGCAGATGGCACGCAAATATTTCGGCACGGACGGCATTCGCGGCCGCACCAACGAGAACCCGATGACCGCCGGCATGGCGATGCGGGTGGGGCAGGCGGCGGGCGCCCACTTCGCCCGTGGCCAGCACCGCCACCGCGTGGTGATCGGCAAGGACACGCGGCTTTCCGGCTACATGATGGAATCGGCCCTCGTCGCCGGCTTCACCTCGGTCGGCATGGACGTGGTGATGGTGGGGCCGATGCCCACGCCGGCGGTGGCGATGCTCGCTCGATCGATGCGGGCCGATCTCGGCGTGATGATCTCCGCCAGCCACAATCCGTTCGCGGACAACGGCATCAAGCTGTTCGGCCCGGACGGCTACAAGCTCTCCGACGCGGACGAGAGCGCGATCGAGGCGCTGATCGATACCGGGCCGAAGGCGGTCGCGGCGGAGGATATCGGCCGCGCCCGCCGGGTGGAGGATGCGCGCGGCCGCTACATCCACGCGGTGAAGTCCAGCTTTCCCGAGCATCTGAAGCTGGACGGCCTGCGCATCGTGATCGATTGCGCGAACGGCGCCGCCTACCAAGTGGCGCCCGCCGCCTTGTGGGAGCTGGGCGGCGAGGTGATCTCGCTGGGCGTGAGCCCCAACGGCACTAACATCAACGATCACTGCGGATCGACCGACCCGACCGCCTTGCAGGCCAAGGTGATCGAGGTGCGCGCCGACATCGGCATCGCGCTGGACGGCGACGCGGACCGGCTGATCGTTGTGGACGAGAAGGGCCGCATCGTCGACGGCGACCAGCTGATGGCGCTGATCGGCGCATCCTGGGCGAAGCGCGGGCTGCTGCGCGGCGACGGCATCGTGGCGACGGTGATGTCCAACCTCGGCCTCGAACGCTTCCTGCAGGGCGAGGGGTTGAAGCTGCACCGCACGGCGGTGGGCGACCGCTACGTCGTCGAGGCGATGCGGCAGGGCGACTATAATGTCGGCGGCGAGCAGTCCGGCCACATCATCCTCTCCGACTATGCGACGACCGGGGACGGGCTGGTGGCGGCGTTGCAGGTGCTGGCGGCGCTGGTGGAATCGGGCCGACGCGCGAGCGAGCTGCTCCACATGTTCGATCCGCTGCCACAGATACTTAAGAACGTGCGCTTCGCCGGCGGCGCGCCGCTGGAGCAGGACAAGGTGAAGGCGGTGATCGCGGCTGCGGAGGCGCAGCTGGTCTCCACCGGCCGGCTGGTGATCCGCAAGTCCGGCACCGAGCCGCTGATCCGGGTGATGGCCGAGGGCGAGGACCGGCGGCTGGTGGAGCAGGTGGTGGACGAGATCTGCGCGGCGGTGAAGGCGGCGGCGTGAAAGCTTGCCCGCGCATCCTGATCGTCGCCGGCTCGGATTCCGGCGGCGGCGCGGGCATCCAGGCCGACATCAAGACGGTGACGATGCTGGGCGGCCACGCGATGACCGCGATCACCGCCGTCACCGCGCAGAACACGCTCGGCGTCACCGGCGTGTGGCCGCTGCCGGCGGAGGCGGTGCTGGCGCAGATCGACGCGGTGGCGGCCGACATCGGCGTGGACGCGGTGAAGATCGGCATGATCGGATCGGCGGAGGTGGCGGAGGCGGTGGCGGCGCGGCTGGGCCAACCGGACCTCGCCGGTGTGCCGGTGGTGTTCGATCCGGTGATGATCGCGACAAGCGGATCGGTGCTGGCCGACGCTGAGACGATGCGCGCCTTCACCCACCTGATGACGCTGGCGACGCTCATCACGCCGAACCTGCCCGAACTGGCCGCGCTGGCCGCCGACCCGGGTGGCGATTCGTTCGACCCGATCGCGGCGGCGCGTGCGATCGCCCGATCGTCCGGAGCGCCGGTGCTGGTGAAGGGCGGGCATGCGGAGGGCGCCCTTGTCTCCGACCGGCTCGTGGCGCCCGAGGGCATCGTCGCCGTATGGGAGGCCGCGCGGATCGAGACGCGGCACAGCCACGGCACCGGCTGCACCCTCGCCAGCGGCATCGCCACCGGCCTGGGCGCCGGTCTGTCGCTGGAGCAGGCGATCGGTCGCGCGCGCGACTATGTCCGCGCCGCTCTGCTGGCGGCACCCGGCCATGGCGCGGGGCATGGGCCGATGGGGCATGCGCTGGGTGTCGCGCCCTTCGATGTGCTTCGGCCGGCTTCCTCCCCGTCAGCCTGAACCTGGTTCAGAATGAGGAGGCGGGTGGGACGGAGCGGCCGGCGCGATCGCCCCCTTCAATCCGCCACCGCATCCCGCAGATAGGGCTCGGTCGGGGCCGGCGGTACGCAGAACAGGCCGGCGGCGCGGGCGCGGGTGCCCAGGTCGCGGCGCGCCGTCCACATGGCCAGCCAGGGCGAGGCGAGCAGCCCGAGCGTCACCGGCGCCAGCCATGCCGCGGCGATCGGTGCTGCCGGCACCAGCAGCAGGCCCAGCACGCCCGCCGCGACATGCCAGCGGTAGCGCCTGAGCGCATCCTCCAGCGCGATGCCGTCGCTCTCGCGCGATTGCGCCACCCAGCGGGAGCGGCGGCCGCGCAGGATGCCGATCACGTCCATCGTCTGCGTCAGCATCGCCGCCGGCGCGAACAGGATCGAGAGGACCATCTCCGCCGCCGTCGACCGCGCGAGCGAGCGGCCGCCGCCGAAGCCGCGCCGCCGCACCGGATCGGAACAGGCCCACGCCAGCGCCATCACCTTCGGCCCGAACAGCAGCAGCAGGGTGAGCGCCAGCACCCCGCCGGTGGAGCCGACGACCGCCGCATCACCCTGCGCGCCGAACTGCGCGGCAAGCGTCGTCAGGATCAGCAGCAGCCACAAAGGCGAGGTGATATAGGCGGATGCGCCGACCAGCAGTTGCAGCCGGCTGACCCAGTGGAAGCCGGCCGAGCCGAGCAGCCGGATATGCTGGATGTTGCCCTGCGCCCATCGCCGGTCGCGGATGGCGTGATCGATCATCGTCGGCGGATATTCCTCGTAGCTGCCGCCGATCATCACCATGTGCACGGCCCAGCCGCGCCGGCGCAGCAGCGCCGCCTCGACCATGTCGTGGCTCAGCACGTGGCCGCCGAACGGGGCCGGCCCCAGCAGCTCCGGCAGGCCGCAGCTCTCGGCGAACGCGGCGGTGCGGACGATGGCGTTGTGGCCCCAGAAGGTGCCCTCCGCGCCGAACCACCACAGCATGCCGGCGGTGGAGACCGGGCCGTACAGCCGGCTGGCGAACTGCATCCAGCGCTGGAACAGGGTGGCCGCCGCCACCACCCCCGGCACCGTCTGGATCAGGGCGACGGACGGTCGCGCCTCGATCGCCGAGGCGAGCGTGGCGATCGTGCGGCCGCTCATCAGGCTGTCCGCATCCAGCACCACCATATAGGCGTAGGCGCCGCCGAACCGCCCGACCCACTCGGCGATGTTGCCCGGCTTGGCGGCGATGTTCTGGGTGCGGCGGCGATAGTAAAGCGGGATCGGCGCGCAAGGGGCGATATGCTGCCAGCAGCGCTCCTCCTCCGCGCCGCCGGCCAGGCCGGAATCGCTCAGCACGAAGAAGTCGGTCGTAGCGCCGCCGCCGGCATCGGCGATGGAGCGCAGCATCGCCTGCACGCGGGCGAAGACGGCGGCGACATCCTCGTTGTGCACCGGCATCAGCACGGCGGTGCGGCCGATCGCCGGCGTCGTCCGCTCGGGCGCGGTGATGTAGCCGGGGGAGCGGCCGGTCATCAGCAGGGCGAAGCCGATCGTGGAGCCGACGAAGCCGAAGGCGATCCACGCGAACAGCGGGAAGAACAGCCCCATCAGGATCAGGTCGACCGGGCCGATCCCGTCCTGCGCCAGCGCGGGCTTCACCCCGGCGAGCGCGGCGAGGCCCATCATCAGCGTCGCCAGCATCAGCAGCAGGCGGCGCGGCAGCATGTCGCCGGGCGCGGCGCCGGGTGCGACGGAGGGCGGCACCGCGCGGCTAAAACGCTGGCGCGGCATCCCGATCGGCGCTTCGGCCGGCAGGTGCGGGGGCAGCGCGGCCATCCGGCTAGTAGACCGGCAGCAGGATCGTCTCGCTCAGCGCCCGATCGCCCTGCCGCAGATAGAGGCGCAGGTCGGCAGGGCCGGCGCCCTCGACCGCGACGTCGATCATCGCGCGCCACTGGCCGGGCCGCCCGACGATCGGATAGGCCGCCTTGTCCAGCACGCGGCCGCGCGCGACATCGGCCTGCACCGTCACCCCGGCATCGCGGCCCAGCCCGCCGAGCGCCTCGCCCGACAGATCGACGACGATCTTGCGCGCGCCGGCCACCGCCTTCTGCCCCGGCCGCCCGGCGGTGCCGGCACGGCAGGCGATGGCGCGGGAGGGCGCATCGGCGGCGGGATCGCGCCCGTTCCACGTCATGCGGTAGTCGAAGGCCATGCGCGCACCGCGCCGCGCGCGCGCCGCCGGCGTCCAGAAGGCGACGACATTGTCGTCCGTCTCGCCGCGGGTGGGAAAGGCGAACAGGGAGACGGCGCCCGCGCCCCAATCGCCCTTCGGCTCGATCCACAGGTTCGGCCGGCGATCGTAGAAGGCGCCGTCGTCCTGATAGTTCGCGAAATCGCGATCGCGCTGGATCAGGCCAAAGCCGCGCGGCGCGCGATCGGCGAAGCTGTCCAGGGTGGCGCGCGGCGGGTTGACCAGCGGGCGCCAGATCCGCTCGCCGCTGCCGGTGGCGATGGCCAGGCCGTCCGAATCGTGGATTTCCGGCCGCCAGTCGGTCGCGGCGACGCGGTCGCCCTCGCCATACCAGAACATGCTGGTGCAGGGCGCGATGCCGAGCCGGGCGACATCCTTGCGGAAGAACAGCACGCATGACGCATCCTGCACCACCCCGTCCGCGCCGTGGCGGCAATCGAAGCGGAAGGCGCCGGCCACGCTCGGCCCGTCGAGCAGCGCGTGAACGACGAACTGCTGCGCCCCGCGCCGCTCGATCCAGAAATCGGTGAACGCGGGGAACTCCTCCCGCCCGTCGATGCCGGTGTCGATGGCGATGCCGCGGGCTGAGAGGCCATATTGGTCCTGCGACCCGGCGGCGCGGAAGTAGGAGGCGCCGAGAAAGGCGATCCAGTCGCTGTCGCGTCCCGGCGTGATCGCGCGGAAGCCGGCGAGGCCCAGCGCCGGGTGGCCGGCGCTCGCCTCGAACAGGTCGGGCGCGAACGCCACCGGGCGGGCGCGGCCGCCTTCCACCAGATTGATCCGCACCGGATGGGGCGCGGTGGCGGTAAGCGGAAACAGGCGGATGCCGCCAAGCAGAGTGCGATCCGCCCGGTAGCGCAGCGTGCCCGCCGCATCGAAATCGATCGCGCCGGCGCCGGCCACCGGCGGCACCGGCCGGAACGGCGCGGCGGCGCGCGCCGCCGCCAGCCGCTGCAGGCCCTCCCACGAGAAAGGCACGGCGCGGCCGGCGGCGTGCGCGGCGCCCGGCAGCGCCGTGGACGCGGCGAGGAGCAGGAGGGCGGAACGTCGATCGATATCGGCCATGCGCGCTATAAGAGGAGAGAGCGGCCGCATTGCAACATGCGATCGGCCGGCCGCCTCGTCGTCGCGCGCAATCGCCGACCGGGCCGAACGGAGTCTCTCGGCGGAACGGCAAACACGGAGACATGCGGCGACGTCACCGCGCCCGGCATCGGCCACCGCACGATGCGCCGGCGGAAGCTGGCGCTGCACAGCGTCTGATCGGCGCAGTGATCGCGCCGAAAACATAAAAGCCCGCCAGCTCAGCGAGTTGGCGGGCTTTTATATGGTGGGCGTGGCAAGGATTGAACTTGCGACCCCTGCGATGTCAACACAGTGCTCTACCACTGAGCTACACGCCCACGGCGGCTGCCACTAGACGAGGCGTCGCCGTCGCGCAACCGTCATTTATCGGCCGCTGGCCGCGCGCAGGCGATCGAGAAAGGCGGGGCCGGCGGCCTCCAGCAGCGCGTCCGCCATCTGGAAGCCGAGCTTGCGATAGCTCTCCCACTGCGCCTCGTCGAAGAACTGGTCGCCGGTCGACTGGTGCGGGAAGGCGGGGTTGAAGCGGGCGTAGGCAGCCACGTCCGCCGCCATCGTCGGCAGCCGGCGGGGCTTCAGCCAGACGATGATGCTCGATTGCGTCTCGCCGGCGAAGCGGGCGCGCAGCATCAGCGCGAAGGCGCCGGCCGAGGCGGGATCGTCGATCCGCTCGTGCCAGCCGCCGGCCCCTTGCGCGTTGAGGAAGAAGGGGGCGGCGCCGCCGGCGACCTGCTCCACCGTGGCCCACTCCACCGGTTCCACCTCGCCGCGCAGATCGAGCCGCACCTTGCGGACGAGCTGTTCGAGATCGTCGAAGCGGTACAGCGGATCCTCGCCACCGTCGCACAGCAGGACCACGCCGACGCGGCGGTGGAGCAGGGCATAGGCGGCGCTGTTCTCGAAATGGCCGCCGTCCGAAAGATACACCCGGCGCCAGTTGCGCGAGTAGCGCGCCGTCATCTCGGCGAACAGGAACAGGAAGGTATCGAACCGGCTGCCCAGCCGATCGGTCAGCGGCCGCGCCACGCAGGGGGCGATCGTGCCGCCGTGCCTCCACCAGTAGCCGAGACGGACGTTGGCGAAGGTGCAGGTGAGCGCGCCGCCCAGGGTGGTGAGCCGGCCCATGCCGGCCGACGCCGCCGCGCCGGAGATGGCGCACCACTGCCCCATCGACAGCGCCTCCGCGTCGCTGGCGGCAAGATCGCTCCACCGGATCGGCGCGCCGCGATCCACGCTGATCCCCTGCGGGCCGAGCAGCAGCGGCACGCCCTTGCGATCCCGCTCCGTCAGCTGCGACTGCGGCGAGATCGTCTCGTTCAGGGTCGTCAGCAGCAGCGGGATGGGCGCGGTGACGGCGCCGGCGAAGAAGGCGCGCGGCTCCACATGATCGCACGGATCGCCCTCCTTGATCGTGCGCGCGCCATCGTCGAGCCGCAGCCGGGCAAGGTTGGAGGCGCCCAGATAGGCCCGCGTCAGCCGCGCCGCGTAAAGCTGGTGGAGCGACGAGAGGTTGATGAAGCCATGGGCGCGCCCCGTCATCCCGACCAGCACGACGAGGATCAGCAGCAGCGTGGCGGTCGGCCGTCCGTCCAGCCCCGGCGGCCCCCAGGCGGTGCCGGACCAGAGCACCGCCTGCACGGCCGCGTCCACCAGGATCGCGACGATGCCGTAGAGCAGGGTGCCGGCGATCAGCAGCGCCACGCTCATGTGCCGGGCGAGGAAGCCGGCGATGCCGCCGCCCTTCGCCTTGCCGCCGAGCAGGCCGGACAGGCGGTTGATCGCGAAGGCGGCGGCGGGGATCAGGACCGTCGAGACGAGCGGGCCGACGCCGCCGCCCATCACCGCCGGCACCCGGGTGCGCAGCGCGAGCGCGAGGCTGTCGCAGATGCCGGCGGTGACGAGCACCAGCGCGGCGAGGTTGGCGGCGGTGAGCCATGCGGTGAGCAGGCGGCGCATCTCCGCCGTGGGATTGGCGAAGCGGCCGCGCGCCTTCAGATAGGCGGCGATGGCGACCAGGCCGGTGGCGAGCACATAGGCCGCGCCGAGGCCGATCACCCAGATCGCCGGAGATCCGGCCGTGCGGCGCAGCGGCGGAATGGCCGAGACGTCGTAGAGGATCACCAGCGTTCCGGCGGCGGCGGCCAGCAGCATCGTCGGCACGGTCACGCGCAGGAAGCGGCGGCGGGAATCGGTGCGGTCGTCCAGCCGGCGCGGGCGGCCGAGCGGCTGGGGCGTCGCCTGCATGTTCTCCGTCATCCAGTAGGCCACGCCGCAGCAGAAGGCGGCGACGACGGCCAGGGCGGCCAGCGGCAGCCACGGGCTCAGGTGCAGAACCGTTTCGACCGGCGGCGCGGCCGGCGGGCAGCGGCCGGGGCAGAGCGGCGGCGCGGCGGCGGCCGGCAGGCGGATCGCCGTCAGCCGCGCCACCAGCGGATCGGCGCCGGCGAGGTGGAACAGCGCGCGCAGCAGCAGGGTAACGCCGGCGAAGATGCTCGCGACGGCGATCACGAACACGTAGAGCATCGCGATCCAGTTGCGCGTCAGATAGGATGCGGCGGAGGCATAGTCGCTCGGCCCGTTGGGCGCGAGATAGCGGCTGTGCTGGCGCAGCCACCAGATCGGGTTGCGCACCGCCGCGCCGTCCGGCCCGGCCAGCGTGCGGTCGGCCGGCTCGCTGGCCAGCACCGCCTCGGCGAAACGGTGCTGCTCGCTGACGCCTGGGGCGGTGCCCACCGCCTCCTGCCAGCCGGCGCCGCGCATGCTGCCGGGCAGGAACAGGCTGCGGAAGAAGCCGGCGATATAGCCGCCGCCCGACACCGCCGATACATAGTCGAAATGGCCGATCAGCCGCCGGCCGGCGATCGCCTGCAGCATGCCGAGCGAGAGCGTGGCGCTGCGGATGCCGCCGCCCGACAGAGCGAGGCCGGCGATGCCGGTGCCGCTCCACCCCGACACACCGGCACGAGCCGCCTCAAGCGCGGCGCGGCGGCTGGCCAGCGCGTCGCGATCGAGGTCGTCGGCGGCGCGGATGGCGGGGTCGGTTTCCGACGGCTGGCGCGGCGGCTCGCTCGGCATGGATCCCCCCACAGGATGCCGGCGGGGCAGGGACGCGTGCCGCCTCGTCGGGCACCAGCATCATGCGCCGCACGCGACGGGTTGGCAATCGAGGCATTGGACCATGCCGGTTCCAGCCGCGGCGATTTGGCGCTATCACCGCGCGACCATAACGGGAGAACCGCCGTGAAGCCCATCCTCGCCGCCCTTGCCGCTGCCGCCGCTCTTGTCGCCCCCGCCGCGATGGCGGCGCTGCCGGTCGGCGCGAAGGCGCCCGATTTCTCCACCCAGGCCACCCTGGCGGGCAAGCCTTTCCCCTTCACCCTCTCGCAGGCGCTGAAGAAGGGGCCGGTCGTGCTCTATTTCTACCCGGCGGCCTTCACCTCCGGCTGCACGGTAGAGGCGCATGAGTTCGCCGAGGCGACCGACGACTTCCGCAAGGCCGGCGCAACCGTGATCGGCGTCTCGGCCGACGATATCGAGAAGCTGAACAAGTTCTCTGTCAGCGAGTGCCGCAACAAGTTCGCCGTCGCCTCCGCCACGCCGAAGATGATCGCCGACTACGACGTGAAGCTGCCGGTGATCGCCAAGTCGAACCGCACCTCCTTCGTGATCGCGCCGGACGGGAAGATCATCTACGCCTATTCGGCGATGAACCCGGCCGGCCATGTCGCCAACACGATGGCGGCGGTGAAGACGTGGGAAGCGGCGCACCGCAAATAAGGTCGGGAGGGATCATGGCCGACATCGCGCTCGTCACCGGCGCCAGTTCCGGCTTCGGCGCGGCGATCGCGCGGCGGTTCGTGGGCGAGGGCCGGCGGGTGATCGCCGCCGCCCGCCGCGCCGAGCGGCTGGCGGCGCTGGCGGAGGAGCTCGGCCCGGCGCTGCTGCCGCTGACCTTGGACGTGACGGACGCCGCCGCCGTCTCCGCCCTCCCCGGATCGCTGCCGCAGGATTGGCGCGACGTGGCGATCCTCGTCAACAATGCCGGCCTCGCGCTTGGCCTGGCGCCCGCGCAGTCGAGCGTCCTGGCCGACTGGGAGCGGATGGTGGCGACGAACGTGACCGGGCTGATGCGCATGACCCACGCCTTGCTGCCCGGCATGGTGGCGCGCGGGCGGGGGCACGTCGTCAATCTCGGCAGCGTCGCGGCGAACTACGCCTATCCGGGCGGCAACATCTACGGCGCCACCAAGGCGTTCGTGCAGCAGTTCACGCTGGGCTTGAAGGCGGATCTGATCGGCACCGGCGTTAGGGTGACGGACATACAGCCCGGCCTCGTCTCCGGCAGCGAATTCTCCGAGGTGCGGCTGGGGGCCGAGAAGGCGGCGGCCGTCTATGCGGACACCGTGCCGATGACGGCGGAGGACATCGCCGAAGCGGTAAGCTGGATCGTCGGCCTGCCGCCGCACATGAACGTGAACCGCATCGAGTTGATGCCCGATGTGCAGGGGCCGGCCGCGCCGAACGTGAAGCGCGGCCGATGACGCCACCCTCGCGGCGGCGCATCCTGGGCGCCAGCCTGGTCGGCACGGCGGTAGAGTTCTACGACTTCTACATCTACGCCACCGCCGCCTCGCTAGTGTTCGGGCCGCTCTTCTTCCCCGCTTCCTCGCCCTCGGCGCAGCTGCTGGCGGCCTATGCCAGCTTCGGCCTCGCCTTCCTCGCCCGGCCGCTCGGCGCAGCCATGTTCGGTCATTTCGGCGATCGGGTGGGGCGCAAGTCCACCCTCGTCGCGTCGCTGCTGACGATGGGCGGCTGCACCACCGCCATCGCCTTCCTGCCGACCTACCAGGCGATCGGCTGGTGGGCGCCGCTGATCCTGTGCATCCTCCGCTTCGGCCAGGGCTTCGGCCTGGGCGGCGAGTGGGGCGGGGCGGCGCTGCTGGCGGTGGAGAATGCGCCGCCGGGCTGGCGCGCGCGCTACGGCATGGTCCCGCAGCTGGGCGCGCCGGTGGGCTTCATCGCCGCCAACGGCCTGTTCCTGATCCTGGGCGTCGCGCTGAGCCCGGACGAGTTCCGCGCCTGGGGCTGGCGGCTGCCGTTCCTGTTCAGCGCCGTGCTGGTGGCCGTGGGCCTGTGGGTGCGGCTGAAGCTGACGGAGACGCCGGTGTTCGCCGCCGCCATGGCAGAAGCGCCGCCGCCGAAGGTGCCCCTGGCGGACGTGCTGCGGCTCTACCTGCGGGAGACGGTGGCGGGCACCTTGGCGGTGGTCGCCTGCTTCGCGATCTTCTACATCGCCACCGCCTTCGCCCTTGGCTATGGCACGACGAGCCTCGCCATCCCGCGCGAGAGCTTCCTCGGGCTGCAGCTGGGCGCGATCCTGTTCATGGCCGGCGGCATCCTGCTCGCCGGCTGGCTCTCCGATCGCAGCAACCCGCGCCGCATCCTGATGGCCGGCTGCCTCGGCACGATGCTGGCAGGCGCGGTGCTGGCGCCGCTGATGGCCGGCGGATCGCTGGCGGCGATCTTCCTGTTCCTGGCGCTGGCGCTGTTCGTGATGGGCTTCGTCTACGGGCCGCTGGGCGCGTGGCTGCCCGGGCTGTTCCCGGCGCATGTGCGCTACACCGGCGCCTCGCTGGCGTTCAACGCGGGCGGCATATTGGGCGGCGCGCTGGCGCCGATCGTGGCGCAGGCGCTGGCGGATCGCGGCGGGCTGCCGTTCGTGGGACTGTACCTGGGCGCGGCGGGGGTGGTGAGCCTGGCGGGGCTGCTGGCGGTGCGGGAGCGGGGGCTGGCCCGGTAACGGCGCGGCGGCGGTCGCCGGCCCTCTCCGCCGCCCGGGCGTCGGAGAGGGCCGTGGATCTCGTCCCGCGCCGGCCCGGCGCAGCGGCTGCCGCTCTCCGCCTACTTCTTCTCGAACGCGGCGGTGATCTTCAGCGGCACGACATCTGAGACGAGCGGCACGCCGTAGCTGATGCCGAAATCGCTGCGCTTCACGCTGGTCGTCGCCTCGAAGCCCACGTTCAGGCCGTGCGGCGGCATCGGCCCGTTGCCCGCGCCGGTGAACTTCGCGTCCAGCACCACCGGCTTCGTCACGCCGCGCAGGGTGAGGTTGCCGGCGATCCTCGCGCTGTTGCCGCTCACCGTGACGCTCGTCGACTTGAACGTGGCGGTCGGGAACTTGGCCGCGTCGAAGAAATCGGGCGTGGCGAGATGCGCGTTCAGCTTCTCGCTGGTGGTGACGAGGCCGTTGAGCGGGATCTCGATCGAGACGGTGGCGGCGTTCGGCTTAGCCGGATCGATCGTCAGCGTGCCGGTGGCGCCGCCGAAGATGCCCCAGTAGCTGTTGAAGCCGAGATGGTTGACGGTGAAGACCACCTGGGTGTGGCCGCTGTCCACGCTGTAGGTGCCGGCCGTCACCTGCTTCACGTCCATCGTGCCCGGCGCCTTGGTGGGCATCTGCGCGGCCGCCGGCAGCGCGGCGGCGAGAGCGAGAGCGGCGAGGGGGGCAAGGCGCATCGGAACCTCCGCATGAAAAAGGGACGGGCCGTTGCTGGCCCGTCCCCGATGCGCTGTCAACGACGGCGCCGTTACGATGCGCCGCCGCGGCGGGCGGCGGGCATCGGTTGCTCGCCCGTCAGTTCTTCGCCTTGTCGACCAGCTTGTTCTTGGCGATCCACGGCATCATCGCCCGCAGCTTCTCGCCGACCTGCTCGATCGGGTGGGCGGCGGCGGCCTTGCGGGCGGCCTTCAGCTCCGGCTGGCCGGCGCGGTTGTCCAGCACGAAGTTCTTGACGAAGCGGCCGGACTGGATGTCCGCCAGCACGCGCTTCATCTCCGCCTTGGTCTCGTCGGTGATGATGCGCGGGCCGGTGATGATGTCGCCATATTCGGCGGTGTTGCTGATCGAGTAGCGCATGTTGGCGATGCCGCCCTCATAGAGCAGATCGACGATCAGCTTGGTCTCGTGCAGGCACTCGAAATAGGCCATCTCGGGCGAGTAGCCCGCCTCGACCAGCGTCTCGAAGCCCGCCTGGATCAGGTGGGTGACGCCGCCGCACAGCACGGCCTGCTCGCCGAACAGATCGGTCTCGCACTCCTCCTTGAAGGTCGTCTCGATCACGCCGGAACGGCCGCCGCCGATCGCCGAGGCGTAGGAGAGGGCGACGTCGTGGGCGTTGCCGCTGGCATCCTGGGCGATCGCGATCAGGCAGGGCACGCCGCCACCGCGCTGATATTCGGAGCGGACGGTGTGACCCGGCCCCTTCGGCGCGATCATGAACACGTCGATGTCCGCGCGCGGCTCGATCAGGCCGAAATGCACGTTGAGGCCGTGGGCGAAGGCGACGGCCGCGCCGGGGCGCAGATTGGCGGCCAGATCGTCATTGTAGATGGCGGCCTGATGCTCGTCCGGCGCCAGGATCATCACGATATCGGCCCACGCGGCGGCGTCGGCGTTGGACAGCACCTTGAAGCCGGCTTCCTCCGCCTTCTTCGCGGTGGCGGAACCGGGACGCAGCGCGATAGCGACCTCGCTCACACCCGAATCGCGCAGGTTCTGCGCGTGGGCATGGCCCTGGCTGCCATAGCCCACGATCGCGACCTTCTTGCCCTTGATGAGCCCGATGTCGGCATCCCGGTCGTAGTAAACGCGCATGTCATTCCCTTCGCTGTCTTTCCCTCTCCCTCAGGAAGAGGATACGAAGACTTGGGCGTGCAACGCCCTAGTCGGAGTTGGTGAGGGTGGTCCACCGTCGGTGAAGGACCAGCCCTCACCCTCCCACGCCTGCGGCGCGGGCCCCTCCCTCTCCCGCAAGCGGGAGAGGGGTTGAGTTCAGGCCGCCTCCCGCCCCCGCGCGATGGCGGCGACGCCGGTGCGGGCGACCTCGATCAGGCCCACCTCGCGCATCAGCTCGAGGAACTTGTCGATCTTGTCGGAGCCGCCCGTCACCTCGAACACGAAGCTGGAGGTGGTCGCATCCAGCACGCGGGCACGATACACCTCGGCCAGCCGCAGCGCCTCGATGCGGTGATCGCCGACGCCCTTCACCTTCACCAGCGCCAGCTCGCGCTCCACGTGCGGGCCAAGCTCGGTCAGGTCCGTCACCTTGTGGACGGACACCAGCCGGTCGAGCTGGGCGATGATCTGGTCGATCACGTCGCTGGGGCCGCTCGTCACGATCGTGATGCGGCTGATCGCCTCGTCCTCGGTGATGTCGGCCACCGTCAGGCTCTCGATATTGTAGCCGCGGGCCGAGAACAGGCCGGCGATCCGCGCGAGGATGCCCGACTCGTTGTCGACGAGGACGGAGAGCGTGTGCCGCTCGGCCTTCTGTTGCTTGATGCGCATCAGACCAGCGCCTTCGCTTCGTCGTCCATCTCGCCGGACACCTCGTTGGCCTGCAGGATCATCTCCGTATGCGCGGCGCCGCTGGGGATCATCGGGAAGCAGTTGGCCATCTTCGTCACGCGGCAGTCGACCATCACCGGGCCGTTCGCCGCCAGCATCGCGGCGATGCCGTCGTCCAGCTGATCGGGCGTCTCGATGCGCAGCCCGGTCCAGCCATAGGCCTCGGCCAGCTTCACGAAATCGGGCAGCGAGTCGCTGTAGCTCTCCGAATGGCGGCCGGCATAGGTGAGATCCTGCCACTGGCGGACCATGCCCATATACTCGTTGTTCAGGATGAAGATCTTCACCGGCAGGCGATACTGCGTGGCGGTCGCCAGCTCCTGGATGTTCATCTGGATCGAGGCCTCGCCGGCGATGTCGATGACGAGCGCGTTCGGATTGCCGAGCTGGGCGCCGATCGCCGCCGGCAGGCCGTAGCCCATGGTGCCGAGCCCGCCGGAGGTAAGCCACTTGTTAGGCGCATCGAAGTGGAAGTGCTGCGCCGCCCACATCTGGTGCTGGCCCACCTCCGTGGTGATGATCGGCTTGCGCGCCTTCGTCGCCTCGTAGAGCCGGCGGATCGCCTCCTGCGGCATGATCTCGGCGGTGGACGGCGGATAGGCCAGCGACTTCTTCGCGCGCCACCCGTCGATCTGCGCCCACCAGGCGGTGAGATCCTGCTTGCGGTGCTGGCGCGCGCGCCAGAGTCGGATCATGTCCTCCATCGCGCGGCCGACATCGCCGACGATCGGCAGATCGACCCGCACCGTCTTGTTGTGCGACGCGCGATCGATATCGACGTGGATCTTCTTCGAATGCGGCGAGAAGGAGTCCAGCCGGCCGGTGACGCGATCGTCGAAGCGGGCGCCCAGGCAGACCATCAGGTCGCAGCCGTGCATCGCCATGTTCGCCTCGTAGGTGCCGTGCATGCCGAGCATGCCCAGCCACGCGTCGCCGGTGGCGGGATAGGCGCCGAGGCCCATTAGGGTGGAGGTGACGGGCGCGCCGGTGAGCTTCTGCAGCTCGCGCAACAGCTGGCTGGCCGCCGGGCCGGAGTTGATGATGCCGCCGCCGGTGTAGAGGATCGGCCGCTCCGCCGCGGCGATCATCTCGACCGCCGCCTCGATCAGCGTCGGCTCCGCCTTCACCTGCGGGCGATAGCCCTTGTGCGGCAGCGAGGCCGTGCCCGGCTTGCGATAGGTGGCGGTGGCGACCTGCACGTCCTTGGGCAGATCGATCACCACCGGGCCGGGCCGGCCGGAGGTGGCGATGTGGAACGCCTCGTGCACGATGTCGCCGAGCTTCGCCGGATCCTTCACCAGATAATTATGCTTGGTGCAGTGGCGGGTGATGCCGATCGTGTCGCATTCCTGAAAGGCATCGGTGCCGATCAGCGCGGTGGGCACCTGGCCGGTGATGACGACGAGCGGGATCGAATCCATCAGCGCATCGACGATGCCGGTGACGGCGTTGGTCGCGCCCGGGCCGGACGTGACGAGGACGACGCCCGGCTTGCCGGTGGCGCGGGCATAGCCTTCCGCCGCGTGTACGGCGCCGCCTTCCTGCCGCACCAGGATGTGGCGGATGCGCTTCTGGTGGAAGATCGCATCGTAGATCGGCAGCACCGCGCCGCCGGGATAGCCGAACACCACCTCGACGCCGAGATCCGTCAGCGCCTCGATCAGGATGTCCGCACCCGAACGCTCGATACCCATCGTCTTCGCCTTCCTTGCCTGCCCGGCCCGTAGAGCAATGTGCGCCGCGACGAAACCGCCCTGCCGGCGATCACCGGCATCCTGCCACCCAAAAGTGCGGCGGAGGCGCCACGCGAGGCATGGCGGGCGGCGACGCGGAGCATGCCTGCGGGCCGTGCCGGGCTGCTACGGCGAATAAACTAAGCTGTCAACGCCTCCGATCGCAATAATGTTGCGAGATGGGCAGTACCGGCATCATCTAATTGCCGTTCGTCGATCCGCCAGTCGCGCGGGGGCTGGTTGGCGAACCACGTATATTGCCGCTTGGCGTAGCGCCGCGTCGCCTGCGCCGCGCGCGCCAGCATCGTCGCCCGGTCGATCCGGCCGGCGAGCCAGTCGGCGATCTCGGCCACGCCGATCGCCCGCATCACCGGCAGAGCGGGATCGAGGCCGCGGGCGAGCAGCGCCTTCACCTCGGCGACGCCGCCCTCCGCCAGCATCGCCGCGAAGCGTGCGTCGCAGCGCGCGTAGAGCCACTCGCGCGGCGGCAGCAGCAGCAGCGGCGCCAGCCGCACGCCGCCGGCGATGCCGCCGCTGCGATCGCCCTGCCAGGCGGCGAGCGGCCGGCCGGTCGCGCGCACCACCTCCAGCGCGCGCGCCACCCGCGTGGTGTCCGACGGGTGGAGCCGGGCGGCGGCGGGCGGATCCTCGCGCGCCAGGGCGGCATGCGCGTCCGCCACCGGCATCGCCCGCACGGTGGCGCGCACCTGCGGATCGATGTCCGGCACGGGCGCGATGCCATCGAGCAGGGTGCGGATGTAGAGGCCGGTGCCGCCGACCAGGATCGGCAGGCGGCCGGCGCCGTGCGCCTCCGCTATCGCCCCCCGCGCCGCCGCCGCCCAATCCGCCGCCGAGCAGGCGCGCGCCCCATCGAGGTGGCCGAACAGGCGGTGCGGCGCGCGTGCCTCCTCCGCAGGCGAGGGTCGGGCGGAGAGGATGCGGAGATCGGCATAGACCTGGCTCGCATCGGCGTTGATGATCGTACCGTCGGCGATGGCGGCCAGCCGCAGCGCCAATGCCGACTTGCCGCTGGCGGTCGGCCCTGCAATGAGCGCCAGCGGCGGCAATGGTGGGGAGTGATCGGTGCTCATCGCGACGGTGATAGCAGGCGCGGCACGCGCGGGCACTCTGGCGGACGGCGACGTTTCCGCCTGCCGCGACGCCCTGGCCGCCGCCGGCTGCGCGCCCGGCGTCTCCCGCTGGATCGAGGCCGGCCACGCGTTCGACCTGGGCTTCGCCGGCGAGCGGGCGGAGGGCCGCGCTGCGCTGGAGGGGCTGATCGGCGGCGCCGACGTGATCGTACAGCCGGTGCAGGGCCGGGTGAAGCGCCTGCTGGTGGCCGACATGGATTCGACGATGATCACGATCGAGTGCATCGACGAACTGGCCGACTATGCCGGCATCAAGGCGGAGGTCGCCGCCGTGACCGAGGCGGCGATGCGCGGCGAGCTGGATTTCGAGGCGGCGCTGGATGCGCGCGTGGCGCTGCTGCGCGATCTGGACGCGGCGGTGATCGATCGCTGCCACGCCGACCGGGTGCGCATCATGGCCGGCGCGAAGCCGCTGATCGCCACGATGCGGGCGCATGGCGCGCGCTGCGTGCTCGTCTCGGGCGGGTTCACCGTGTTCGCCGATCGCGTGGCGGCGGAGATCGGCTTCGATCGCGCGCTGTCCAACGTGCTGGAGATGGCGGACGGGCGGCTGGCGGGCACCGTCGCCCGCCCGATCGTCGGCGCCGCCACCAAGCGCGAGACGCTGGTGGCCGAGGCGGCGGCGCTGGGCCTGCCGCTGGCCGCGACGATGGCGATCGGCGACGGTGCCAACGACATTCCGATGATCGAGGCGGCCGGCCTGGGCGTCGCCTACCACGCCAAGCCGCGGACGGCGGCGGCGGCGGCGGCGCGCATCGACCATGGCGATCTCAGCGCGCTGCTCTACGCGCAGGGCCATGCGCGGCGCGACTGGGTGGAGGGCTGAGCCCCGCTTACGGCGCCGCGACCGGGAAGCAGGCCGCGCCGGTCGCCGCGATCTTCGCGCACGCCTTGCCCGCATCGGCGCGGCTGGCGATCGGGCCGGCCTGCAGCCGCGTGATCGCGCCCGCCTTCACCAGATAGGAGCGCAGGCCGAGGCCCGGCACCTTGCGGACGATCCCGTCCCACGCCTTGCCGGCGGCCGCAGGATCGGAATAGGCGCCCACCTGCACGCGCCAGCCGCCTCCTCCTCCGCCCGCCGCGATCGGCTTGGGCGCGGGTGTCGGTGCGGCGGCCGGCTTCGGCGCGGGCGCCGGCTTCGGTGCGGCTTTCGGTGCCGGCGCCGGCGCGGGCGGCGGCGTGGCGGCGGCGTAGCTCTGGCGCTTCGGCGCGGGTGCGGGCGTGGCCTGGGCGACTGCCGGCGGGGTGACGGCGGCGGGCGCGGGCCGGGGCGGGTTCGCGCGGACGAGCTGGCCGGCATCGTCCTCCGCAGCGTTCGCCAGCGCCGCGCTCCGCTCCAGATCGCGGGCGAGGGCGGTGCCCTGGGTGCGCTGGGCGAGCGGTACGTAGAGGTCCATCTCCGACAGGCTCTTCACCGCCGGCGGCAGGCCGGCGGACGCGGCGCGCGTCATCAGCGCGTAGGCGCGCACCCAGTCCTTCGGCGCGAGATCGCCGTTGAACAAAGCGGTGCCGATCACATATTGCGCCCGCGGATCGCCGCGATCGGCCGCCTTCTGCAGCCACGGCAGCGCGCCCTTGCGGTTGCCGTTCTGAAACAGGAGCAGGCCGTAATTCGCCAGCGCCTCGGTATGGTTCTGGAGCGCGGCCTTGTAATACCAGTCCTGCGCGACCTTCTCGTCGCGCGTCACGCCGCGGCCCAGGCGGTAGGCCTGCGCCAGATTATATTGCGCGTTGCGGTTGCCCGCCACCGCCAGAGGCCGCCAGATGGCAAGCGCCCGGGCATAGTTGCCGCCATCCCACGCATCGGCCCCCGCCGTCACCGCGTCGCCGTCCGCGCCCTTGGCCGGCGCGTCCGGCCGGCGCTGCGCGGGTGCCGCCACCGCCGGCGCGAGCAGCGCCGCCAACAGACCCGTGACCGCGAAGATGCCGTACCGCGATGTCATCCATGCCCCCCAGTGCGCCCGCTGCGTCCCATGCCGGCGGTGTAGCCGAACGTCCCTACCGCCGCCTTAACGGATCCCGCGCGCGGGCGCCGGCCGCCGCCACTCGCGCAACCGGCGGTTAACCACTTCTTAGCCGGGCCCGGTGCATGTGGGCAACGCAAAGGGGGATCGGGGGCACATGCGGGTATTGGCACTGGCATCGCAGAAAGGCGGATCCGGCAAGACCATCCTTGCCGGACACCTGGCGGTGCAGGCGGAGCGCGCCGGTGCCGGGCCGGTGGTGCTGATCGACATCGATCCGCACGGCACGCTGGCGACTTGGTGGAACGTCCGCGCCGAGGAGACGCCGGCCTTCGCCCAGACGACGGTGGAGCGGCTGGCCGCCGATATCGAGATGCTGCGCGTGCAGGGCTTCCGCCTGGCGATCATCGATACGCCGCCGCTGGTCTCCACCCCCGTCGCCAGCGTGATCGCGCTGGCCGAGCTGGTGGTGGTGCCCACCCGGCCCCATGGCGACGAGCTGCGCGCCGCCGGCGGCACGGTGGATCTGTGCGCCCGCGCCGGCAAGCCGCTGCTGTTCGTGGTCAACGGCGCCGCCGCCGACACGCCCGTCTCGCTGGAGGCGACGATGTCGCTGGCGCAGCACGGGCCGGTCGCCCCGCTCGCGATCCACCAGAATCCCGATCTCGCCGATGCCATGCTGGCCGGCCTCACCGTGATCGAGAACAGGCCGGGCGAGCGCGCCGCGCGCGAGATGGACGAGCTGTGGAACTATGTGTCCGGCCGGCTGGAGAAGAATTTCCGCCGCACCGTGTTCGCCGTGCCGCGCGTGGCGGCCGGCGGCTTCGGCCGGCGCGGGCTGTGACGATGGACGAGGGGCAGGGCGCGCCCCGGCTGCTCGCCCGCAAGGGCGAGGCGCGCCCGGCCATGCGCCCGGACAACGACAATGCCGCCGGCAACGTCGATGCGGTGGATGCCGCGATCATGCTCGCCGCCGGACGGCGGGCGGCGGTGACGCTTCGGCTGGATCCGCTGCGGCATATGCGGCTGCGGATCGCCTGCGCGCTGGACGGGCGATCGGCCCAGGCCATTTTGGGCGAGGCGCTGGATGCGCATCTGACGACGATGAGCGGCATCGACGGCCACATGGAACGGGCGATGGCGGACGGCGGCGAGGCCGCGCGAGGACGAGGGACGGAACGATGAACAGGGCTGTGGTAATCAAGTTCGCCGCATCGGCGGCGCTGCTGGGCACCGTGGCGGTGGGCTGCAAGCCGGCCTCGCACCCGGCCTCGCTCTCGTCCGTCGCGCCCCGGGCCGACCGGGAGGCTGCGAAGCTGGCCGATCGCGCCGGCGAGGCGCTGGCGCGCAAGGATGCGGTGGCGGCGGTTAAGTTCGCCGAGGATGCGGTGGCGCTCGCGCCGCGCGAGGCGGGCAATCGCCTGCTGCTCGGCCGCGCCTATATCGCCTCCGGCCGCTTCAAGTCGGCCGAGACCGCTTTCGCCGACGCCCTGGCGCTGACGCCCGGCGACGGCCAGGCGGAGCTGAGCCTCGCCCTGGCACGCATCGCGCTGGGCAAGTGGGACGATGCGCGCGCGCTGCTGGCCTCCGCCAAGGGCAAGGTGGGCGAGAGCGATCGCGGCCTGGCCCTGGCGCTGGCCGGCGACAAGGATGGCGGCGTGCAGGCGCTGGAAGCCGCCGCGCGCGCGACCGGGGCGGACGCCAAGGCGCGCCAGAACCTGGCGCTCGGCTACGCCCTGTCCGGCCGCTGGGCGGAGTCCGCCTCGATCGCCGCGCAGGATCTGCCGCCGGCGATGGTGAAGGCGCGCATGACCGAGTGGGCGCATCTGAGCCAGCCGAGGGACGCGTGGGACCAGATCGCGGCGCTGATGCACGTCACCCCGATCGAGGATGGCGGCATGCCGGCCGCCCTCGCCCTGGCCCCGGAGGCGACGCCGGCCGTGCCCGAGGCGACTGCCGCCGCCGATCCCGCGCCGCTGCCCGCCGAGGCGCCGGCGCCGGTGATGGCGACCGCCGCCGCCGAGCCGGCCGCTCCCGCCGAGCCGGCCGCGGCCGAGATCGCGCAGGTCGAGCCGCAGGCGCCTTCGCCGGCCGCCGCCGTGGCGCCCGTCGCCGTGCCGGATGCGGCGCCCGCACCCTATCTGGTGGAAGCGGCCGCGACGACCCCGCCGCCGCTGATCGCCGCGCCGGCCAAGCCCGGCCGCCTGCTGATCGCCCGCAAGGTGCCGGCACCCGTGCGCCAGAGCGCCACCGGCCGCTACGTCGTCCAGCTCGGCGCGTTCGCCAATGCCGCCACGGTGGAGAGTGCGTGGCGAAGCACCGCGCGCCGGCTCAATCGCGTGGCCGGCCTCACCCCCTATCAGGCGAAGTTCGGCGCGGTGCACCGCCTCTCGCTCGCCGGCTTCGAGACGCGGGGCGCCGCCGTGGCGCTCTGCCAGCAGATCCGCGCCGCCAGGGGCGAGTGCTTCGTGCGGGTGAACGCCGGCGACGCGATGGCGCAGTGGGTGAAACCGGGCATCCGGCTGGCCTCGCGCTAAGCCCGGCCCGGCGGATCGCGGAGGCGCCGCTCAGCCCAGCGCGCGGCCGCCCTTGATCGTGCGGCGGACCTTGCCCTGCACGGGCAGGCCGTCGAACGGCGTGTTGCCCGCCGCGCCGACCAGACGATCGGTATCGATGCGCCACGGCGCGCCCTCGTCCACGAGGATCAGGTCCGCCTCCGCGCCCGGCGCGATACTGCCGCCGGGAATGCCGAGCAGCCGCGCCGGATTGGCCGAGAGCAGGGCGAACAGCCGCGGCAGGCCGATCACCTCGTCCCGCACCAGGGTGAGGGCAAGAGCCAGCAGGGTCTCGGCGCCGGACATGCCGGGCTCGGCATCCTGATAGGGCAGGCGCTTCGCCTCCGGCCCCTGCGGATCGTGGGCCGAGCAGATCACGTCGACCGTCCCGTCCCGCACCGCCTCGATCGCGGCGCGCCGGTCCGCCTCGTCGCGCAGCGGCGGCGAGAGGCGGGCGAAGGTGCGGAAGGCGCCGATCGCGATATCGGAGAGCAGCAGGTGCGCCGGGCTGATGCCGCAGGTGACGGGTACGCCGCGCCGCTTGGCCGCGCGGACGAGATCGAACGCGCGGGCGGTGGTGAGCTGGCGGAAGTGGAGGCGGGCGCCGGTCTCCTCGGCGAGCAGCAGATCGCGGGCGACCGCCATCGCCTCGGCCGTGGCGGGTGCCGCGGCAAGGCCCAGGCGGGTCGCCGTCTCCCCCGCCGTCGCCACCGCGCCGGCGGCCAGAGCGCCATCCTCGGCATGGGCGATCACGAGCATGTCTAGCGCGGAGGCGTAGGCGAGCAGGCGGTGCATGACGCCGGAATCGGCGATCCAGCGGCGGCCGGTGGCGATCGCGCAGGCGCCGGCCGCCTTCATCAGCCCGATCTCGGCGAGTTCCAGCCCGGCGAGGTCGCGGGTGGCGGCGGCGATCGGGTGGATCCAGACGTCCGGCTTGCCGGCGGCGGCGGCGCGCTGCACCAGCGCCGCCTCGTCCAGCGGCAGCGACTGATCCGGCATCAGCGCGGCGCGGGTGATGCCGCCGGCGACGAAGGCCGGCAGATCGATCGCGAAGCTGCCGAGATCGACGATGCCCGGCGCGATCAGCGCGCCCCGTGCGTCGATCCGGTCGGCATCCTCGGGCAGGTCGATCGTGCCGGAGGCGGCGATGTGGCGATCCCGCACCAGCAGCCCGCCGGGCGTGACGGTGCCCGCCGCCGGATCGACGAGGCGGCCGTTCAGGATGGCGAGCGGCGTCATGCCCAGCCCTCCACGCCGCGCTGCCGGCGCGTCAGCACGTCCAGGCAGGCCATGCGCACGGCGACGCCCATCTCCACCTGCTCGGTGATGGCCGAGCGGGTCGGGTGATCGGCGACGCTGCTGGTGATCTCCACCCCCCGGTTCATCGGGCCGGGATGCATCACCAGCGCATCGGGCGCGGCCCGCTCCAGCCGTTCCGGCGTGAGGCCGTAGAGCGCGTGATATTCGCGCGGGGAGGGCACGAAGCCGCCGCTCATCCGCTCCCGCTGCAGGCGCAGCATCATCACGACGTCGCAGCCCTCCAGCCCCGCATCGAAATCGGTGAAGGGGGTCACGCCCATCCGCTCGATCGCGGCGGGCATCAGCGTGGGCGGCGCGATCACCCGCACCTCGGCGCCGAGCGCGGTCAGCGCCATGATGTTAGAGCGGGCGACGCGGCTGTGCAGCACATCGCCGCAGATCGCCACGCGCATCCCCTCTATGCGGCCCTTGCGGCGGCGGATGGTGAGCGCGTCGAGCAGCGCCTGGGTGGGGTGTTCGTGGCGGCCATCGCCGGCGTTGAGCACCGGGCAATCGACCTTGTCGGCGATCAGCTGCACCGCGCCTGACGCCTCGTGGCGGATGACGATCACGTCCGCGCGCATGGCGTTCAGCGTGACGGCGGTGTCGATCAGCGTCTCGCCCTTCTTCACGCTGGACTGGCCGACGCCCATGTTGACCACGTCCGCCCCCAGCCGCTTGCCGGCGATCTCGAAGCTGAGCAGCGTGCGGGTGCTGTTCTCGAAGAAGGCGGTGATCACGGTGAGGCCGGCCAGCCGCCCGTCATGCTTCGATCGGCCGCGATTCAGCGCGATCCACTGCTCCGCCTCGTCGAGCAGATAGGTGATCTCCCACGGCTGGAGGCCGAAGATCCCGGTGAGATCGCGGTGGGGAAAGGGGGAGTGCATCGAGGCGAGGGCTGTATCGCGGCCGGCCGCGAAGCTCAAGCTGGCCGGCGCGGCGCGCGCCGGTGGCGGCGAGCCGCCCTTGTGCGCCGCAGCAAGAAAACCTTACGCGGGATACGTACGACGGAAAGGGTGGCCGACCTACATCATCGTCGTCGCACATCAAGGAGATAAGGGATCATGAACTTCTCGGACGGCCGCAACAGGATGAGCAAGGAACGCCTGTTGTCCTCGCTTCTGCTGTTCTCCTTCGGTCTCGGCGTGCTGTTCTTCCTGATCGCCCTGGAAAGGGTCAACTGGTTCCACATCCGGCCGGCCAGCGGCGTGGCGGCGGCGATGTCCTATGCCGGGGGCAATGCGCCCACGCCGTCGCCGACCGGCGCCGCGCCGACCCAGCCTGCCGGCGTGCCGCAGCCGGGGCGCTGATGCCTTCGCCGCCGGCTCATGCGGCCGGCGGCTCCCACAACTCGATGGCATTGCCTTCCGGATCGTGGATGCGGGCGAAGCAGCCGATCTGCGGGTCGTCCCACTCCGCCCTGGTCACGACGGCGATGCCGGCCGCGCGCAGGCTGCCGAGCAGCGCATCGAGGCCGGCGACCCGCAGGTTGAGCATGAACGCCTTGTCGGCGGCGAAATAGTCGCTGTCGGCGGCGAAGGGGGCGAACACCACCGGGCCGCCCAGGGTCGTCCAGTGCCACTCGCTCGGCGGGCCGGCACCCTCCGCCGCGCAGCCGCCGCCGACGCCCAGATGCGTGCGATACCAGGCCGACAGCCCTTCCGGATCGCGCGCGCGGAAGAACAGGCCACCTATCCCCAGCACCGGCATCGCACGTCTCCCCGACAGCGGCGGCAGCGTATCATCGCGTCCGGTGAGGGTACAGGCCGGCCGGATGCGCTCACCCCATCGTCATCGCGTCGATGGCGCCCTGCAGGATGTAGGCGGCGGCCATCTTGTCGACCAGTTCGGCGCGGCGGGCGCGCGAGGCGTCCGCCGCCAGCAGGGTGCGGGTGACGGCGGCGGTGGACCAGCGCTCGTCCCACAGCAGGACCGGCAGGCCGAGCGGATCAAGGTTGCGGACGAAGGCGCGGACGGACTGGGTACGCGGCGAATCGCTGCCGTCCATGCTGAGCGGCAGGCCGACGACGAGCCCCTTCACCGACTGACGCGCGACCAGCGTGCGCAGCAGCGCCAGATCGACGGCGAACTTGGCGCGGCGGATCGTCTCGGCCGGCGTCGCGATCGTCCACATCGCGTCGCACAGCGCCACGCCGATCGTCTTCGTGCCGACGTCGAGCCCGGCGAGCCGGCCGCCCTGCGGAAAGCGATCGCGAAAATCGCCGGCGGCGGGCAGCAGCGGCATCGGCATCAGCGCAGGAAGGTAGCGGCGCGGGCCTGCGCATCGGCGCGGATGCTGGCCCAGAACAGCGCGTAATCGAACACGTGGTAGTTGTTGCCCGGCAGCACATAGGCGCCGTAGCCCTCCGGCGGCGGGCCGATCAGCAGGATGCCGCGCGGGCCGCACCGCGCCGGCACGCGGCCGGGCACGATGTCCGCGTCGGCAAGGCCCGCCTTGGGCACCAGCGCGCCGCGGTTGGCGCCAGCCGGGGCGGCGGCGCCCGGCGTGCCCGTAAGCGGGTTGGTGCACAGCATGGCGGTGCCGCGCCGCGGATGGCCGGTTAGGCCGATCGTGGCGTCGTACACGTCCGTCACCTGGTGCGGATCGGCCGGTTCGGCGAAGCTCTGCCACGAGAGGATGCAGTTCGCCTGAGCCGGCGTGGCGCAGGCGGGCAGGCCGAGCGCCGGCAGGTCCGCCGTGACCGAGATCGGCCAGCCGACGAGATAGGCCGCCACGATCCGCCGTGCGATCGGCCGGCCGGCGACCTGCTGGTGGATCAGCCGCATCAGGTGCAGCGAGCCCTGGCTGTGGCCGACGAGCATGATCGGCCGATCCGCCGGGATCTGGCGGAGGAACGCCTCGAACGCGCGCGCCACGTCGCGATAGGCAAAGTCCAGCGCGGCGGCGGCATCGGCACCGCTGGCGAGGAAGGCGCCGATGCCGGCCTGGCGATAGCGCGGCGCCCAGATCGCGCCCACGCCGTTGAACGCGCTCGCCTGGCTGGAGGCGAACAAGGCGAGGCGGTCGTTCGTCTCCCGGTCGTCCAGCGGCGCGTTCCAGCTGGTGCGGCGGGTGAAGGCGGTGGGCGGTACGTAGAAGATGGCGATGCGCGGATCGCGGGCGGGGGCCATGCCGGGCGGCAGCCAGCGCGAGGGATCCTTCGGCAGATCGGGGCGAGCGAGCCAGGCGGCAGGGCGCGCATAATCGGGGGCGCCCGCATCCGGCAGCGGCACGAACGGGGTGGAGGGCACGAAGACGGCGCGCATGATCCTGTCCTGAAACAGGTTCCAGCCGATCGCCGCGACCAGCACGAGCGCGATCAGGGCCGCGACGATGTAGAGAAACTTGCGCGCCAATATGTCCTCGTGCGGATCGCTGCGAACCGCACGGGAGCGGCTGCGGCACGTGCCTAGCCTGCTTCGCCGCCCGCCCGCAACGCATGGCGGTGCCGCCGGAGACGCCGCGCCGCTTGAAGCAAGCGGGTGCGGGTGCTAGCCGCGCGGCCATGTCCGTCGATCTCCCCACCGTCCGCAAGATCGCCAGCCTCGCGCGCATCGCCGTCACCGATGCGGAGGCCGAGGCGATGGTGCCCGAACTCAACAACATCCTGGGCTGGGTGGAGCAGTTGCAGGCGGTCGACACCGACGGGGTGGCGCCGCTCGCCGCGGTGATCCCGAACACGCTGCGGCTGCGCGACGACGTGGTGACGGACGGCGACCGTCGCGACGAGGTGCTGAGGAACGCGCCGCAGGCGGAGCACGGCTTCTTCGCCGTGCCGAAGGTGATCGAGTGATGGCGGACCTGACCGACCTCGGCGTCGCCGCGCTGCGCGACGGCTTCCGCGCCGGCGACTTCTCCGCGCGCGAGGCGGCCGACGCCTTCATCGCGGCGGTGGCGGCGGGCAAGCCGCTGAACGCCTTTCTGATCGAGACGCCCGATCACGCGATCGCGGCGGCGGAGGAGGCGGATCGGGCGCGCGCGACCGGCGAGTTCCGGCCGCTCTCCGGCGTGCCGCTGGGCATCAAGGATCTGTTCTGCACGGCCGGCTATCAGACGACGGCGGCCAGCCACATCCTGGAAGGCTTCGTGCCGACCTACGAATCGACGATCACCGCCAGGCTGTTCGGCGCCGGCGCCGGGATGCTCGGCAAGCTGAACATGGATCAGTTCGCCATGGGCTCGTCCAACGAGACGAGCGCCTTCGGCACCGTGCTGAGCCCGTGGCGGCGCAGCGACGGCGGCAACGCGGCGCTGGCGCCGGGCGGATCGTCGGGCGGTTCGTCAGCGGCGGTCGCGGCGCGGATGGTGCCGGGGGCGACCGGCACGGACACCGGCGGGTCGATCCGCCAGCCGGCCGCCTTCACCGGCATCAGCGGCATCAAGCCCACCTACGGGCGCTGCTCGCGCTTCGGCGTGGTCGCCTTCGCCTCCTCGCTCGACCAGGCCGGGCCGATGGCGCGGGACGTGCGCGACTGCGCGATCCTGCTGGAACAGATGGCCGGCTTCGACCCGAAGGACGCCACGTCGCTCGATGTGGCCGTGCCCGCGTGGGAGGCCAGTCTTTCGGGTGATCTCACGGGGAAGCGCATCGGTATTCCCAAGGAATACCGGGTCGAAGGGATGCCCGCCGAGATCGAGGCGCTGTGGCAGCAGGGCATCGCCTTCGCGCGCGACGCCGGTGCCGAGATCGTCGACGTCTCGCTGCCGCACACCGCGCACGCGCTGCCGGCCTATTACATCATCGCGCCGGCCGAGGCCTCGTCCAACCTCGCCCGCTACGACGGCGTGCGCTACGGCCTGCGCGACCTGCCGGACGGCGCGAACCTGCAGGACATGTATGCCGCCACCCGCGCCGCCGGCTTCGGGCCGGAGGTGAAGCGGCGCATCCTGATCGGCACCTACGTGCTCTCGGCCGGCTTCTACGACGCCTATTACACCAAGGCGCAGAAGGTGCGCGCGCTGATCGCCCGCGACTTCACCCGCGCGTTCGAGCAGTGCGACCTGCTGCTGACGCCGACGGCGCCCTCCGCCGCCTTTGCGCTGGGCGAGAAGAGCGCCGATCCGCTGGCGATGTACCTGAACGACGTGTTCACCGTGCCGGCGAGCCTGGCCGGGCTGCCGGCGATGTCGGTGCCGGGCGGGCTCTCGGCCGAGGGACTGCCGCTCGGCCTGCAGATCATCGGCCGGCCGCTGGACGAGCAGGGCGTGCTGGACGCGGGCCTGGCGATCGAGCAGCGCGCGGGCTTCACCGCGCGGGCGGATCGCTGGTGGTGAACCGCATCGGCTTCCGCCGGCGCACCACCCACGTCCTCACCGAGGCGCAGAACGCGCTGAACGTCTCCTTCGGCGCGATCCTGTCCGCCTATATCGGCAACTCGCTGGCGGAGATCGACAATCGCCAGTTCGATCATCACGCGCTGGCGCAGTTCTTCCTCTCGCTGACGCTGTTCATCATCGGCCTGTGCCTGGGCAACGCGCTGATGATGCGCGGCGAATATCGCTTCGCCGGGGTGATGCTGACGGTCGGCGCCATCGGCGCCGTGCTGGCGCACGGACTGGGGCGCACGCTCGGCTTCGAGGTGGTGGTGCTGCGCATCCTCTGCGGCTGCTGGGTGACGGCGCTGGTCGGCAGTCACCTGATCCTCACCCTGTTCCTCTACATCCATCATCGGACGACGACATGAGCGCATATCGCATCCAGGGCGCCACGGGCGAGTGGGAGGTGGTGATCGGGCTGGAGGTGCATGCCCAGATCACCTCCAACGCCAAGCTGTTCTCCGGCGCGTCGACGAAGTTCGGCGCGGAGCCGAACGCGAACGTCAGCCTGATCGACGCGGCGATGCCGGGCATGCTGCCGGTGCCGAACGGCGAGTGCATCCGCCAGGCGGTGCGCACCGGCATGGCGCTGGGGGCGGAGATCAACCGCGTATCCCGCTTCGATCGCAAGAACTACTTCTACGCCGATCTGCCGCAGGGTTACCAGATTTCCCAGCTCTATCATCCGCTTGTCGGTGAAGGTTCGCTGATGGTGGAAGCGGACGAGAAGGCCGGCATCGCCGAACCGAAGACGATCGGCATCGAGCGCCTGCATGTGGAGCAGGATGCCGGCAAGCTGATGCACGATCAGCATCCCACGCGCTCCTACGTCGATCTCAACCGATCGGGCGTGGCGCTGATGGAGATCGTCAGCCGGCCGGACATGCGATCGCCGGCAGAGGCGGGGGCCTATCTGCGCAAGCTGCGATCGATCCTGCGCTACGTGGGATCGTGCGACGGCAACATGGAGGAGGGATCCATGCGGGCGGACGTGAACGTCTCCGTCCGCCGGCCCGGCGAGCCGTTCGGCACGCGGACGGAGACGAAGAACGTCAATTCCGTGCGCTTCGTCATGGCCGCGATCGAGCATGAGGCGAACCGCCAGGTCGACGTGATCGAGGGCGGCGGCAGGATCGTGCAGGAGACGCGCCTGTTCGATCCCGACCGTACCGAGACGCGATCGATGCGATCGAAGGAGGATGCGCACGATTACCGCTACTTCCCCGATCCCGACCTGCTGCCGCTGGAACTGGACGACGCCTTTCTCAGCGACTGCGCGGCGAGCCTGCCCGAACTGCCTGACGCCAAGCGCGCCCGCTACGAGGGGCCGCTGGGGTTGCCGGCCTACAACGCCGCCGTGCTGACCGCCGACGTCGAGACGGCGCGCTGGTTCGAAGCGCTGCTCGCCGCATCCGTGGCCGCCAGCGGCAGGAGCGAGGGGGAGCTGGCGCGCACGGCGTCCAACTGGCTGATCTCGGACCTGTTCGGCGCGCTGAACCGGCTGGGCCGCACGATCGACGACTCGCCCGTGGCGCCGGAGAATGGCGCGGCCCTGCTGGCGCTGGTGGCGGACGGCACGCTTTCCGGCACGCTTGCCAAGCAGGTGTTCGAGATCATGCTGGAGACGGGCGAGGCGCCCGGCCGCATCGTCGACGAGCGGGGCCTGCGCCAGACGAGCGACACCGGCGCGATCGAGGCGGTGATCGCCGAGGTGATGGCGAGGAATGCCGACAAGGTCGCCGAATATCGCGGCGGCAAGGACAAATTGTTCGGCTTCTTCGTCGGCCAGACGATGAAGGCGATGGCCGGCAAGGGCAACCCGGCCGCCATCAACGAACTGCTGAAGAAGGCGCTCGGCTGAACCCGCCGATCTGCCGTTCTGCCCCTTGCTCTACCGATTACCCAGCGATATCGCGGGCTTGAGAACGGGGAGGGGCGATATGCACATGATCCTGGCGGCGGCGCTGGCCGCCGCGCAGCCGGCTGCCGCCGGCGCCGCGCCCGGCAGCGCGGCAGCCAACGCCGACAGCCCGGATGAGATCGCCAGGGATGCGGCGCGCGACCTGAAGGAGAGCCGCTTCTACAATCGGCCCGGCGCATCGCGGGCGGACTATGAGGCGGCCTGGCAGGCGTGTCGCCTGATCGCGCGCGGCACGCGGACGCCCACCGGCAGCTATACGACGGTCTACAATCCGAACCTCATCTCGCCGGTCGCGGCCTCCGCCGCCGGCGGGTTCGGCGCCCTGATCGGTCAGGCGATCGTCGAGGGTCACATGCGGCGGACCAACCGGCGGGCGTGCCTGATGGTGCGCGGCTGGCGGCTGGTGGAGGTGGACGACGCGGAGAGCGCCCGTCTGGCGGCGTTGAGCGACGCGGAGCGTGAGCGTTACTTCGCCGGCATCGTCGGCGCCGCCGATCTGCCCGGCAAGACGGTGAGCCTGTGGCACAATGATTTCGCGGCACCGCGGCTGGCGCCGGAGAGCGACCAGTGATGCGCCTTTTCCGCCTTCCGGCACTGGCCGCGCTCGTCATCGCAGGCGCGCCGGCGGCCGCGCAGCTTCGCGCGGAGAAGCGCGTCGATCTGGCGGTGCCGGTGCAACTCGCGCCGGGGCAGGGGGCGATCGTCGTCGGCTTTCGCCGTCCCGACCGGATGAGCATGGGCAAGGCGGGCTCGGTCGCCTTCTCCCGCTACGATCTCGCCAAACGCGAGGTTGTGTTCCAGCCGCGCGACGCCAAGAAGCGCGGCGACACCACGACCTACTGGGTCATGGCGCGCAGCGGGGACAGGAAGCTGGCGGTCGATCACGCGGTGCTGATCGTTTCGCCCGGCGATTACGTGCTGTTCGGGGCGAGCCCCGGCATGGTGGGGCTGGTGACGAATACGATGTGCCTGGGCGCGCCGACCTTCTCGGTGGCGGCGGGCGAGACCGTCTATTTCGGCGATGTGACGCCTTATATCGGGGTGAAGCTGGTCGATGGGACGCGCGCATCGGCGATGGCCTACTCGTCCCACCCGGAAGACGCGCGCAAGGCGGTGGCCGGCCAGCCAGCGCTGCTCACCGGCTTCAGGCCCGCCGCATTGCGCAACGGCGCGACCTACGGCTGCGTCGCGCAGGAGATGACGGCCTACCGAGTCCCCGGAGTGGAGGAGCTCGGAGCGGCCGAGCCGTCGCCAACGCCGGATCTGCCCGCAGGCGAGCCGCCGGCGGTGCCGACCGCGCCCGCCCCGGCGGGGTAGCGCCGCCTCAGGGCGTGTCATTCTCGTGCGTGGTGCCGCCGGTGCCGCCCGTGCCACCGGGCGTGCCCGGATCCTCCATCGGCGACGGATCCTCGACGCTCTCGCGGCCGGGCTCCTGCACGGGGCTGATCTGGTCGGGTGCCTCGGACGGGCCGGCGGGCGCGCTGTCCGGGTGCGGATCGGGGGTGCTGGCCATGTGCGGTCTCCTCATCTGTCGGGCGGGTTGAACGCGCCGCGCGGCTGAGGGGTCCGGGATCAGGCGGCGAGACGGGCGCGGCGCGCGATCACGCCGACGCGGGTCTGCGCGCCGCCGGCGGGATCGCAGGCGAGCGCATCCTCCCGCACGAGGCGGATCTGGGCGACCTCGTGCCCGCCGGCGATGAGGCCGAGCATCAGCTGATCGAAGCGCTGCCGATCGAAGCAGCGCGGATCGGCGCCGGTCGGATCATAAGCGACGGTGTGGACGGCCAGGCCGCCAGGGCGCAGGCAGCCCATCACCTGCTGGATGGCCTGCGCGACCGCCGCCGGCGCCTCCGTCTCCTCCGCCGGCGCCGTCGACCAGAGCAGGTCGAAGTTCACGAGTTCCGGCGAGAGATCGGTAAAGGAGGATGGCCGCGCCGTCACGTTGGCCGCGAACGTGTCGGCGTCGCACAGATCGGCGCGGCGGCCGTCGGGTGCCGCAGCCTCGCCGTCGCGCTCCTCCGCCGCGTGGGAGGTGTCGGTTACGGTGAGGCCGGAGCCGGCGAGCAGGGCGAGGAGCTCGGGCGACGCCTGCCGCAGCGCGAGCGCGTGGGCGCCCGGCTGGAGCATGCCGTAGGCGGAGATCGCCTGCGCGACATAGGCATGTTCCCACTGCGCGCAGGGATCGCGATCGGCGATGCCGAGCCGCGCCACCCACTCCACGCCGGTCGGCTCGCGCAGCTGGGCGGCGGTGGCGATCTGGCTGAGCGGCGGGTTGAGATTGGCCTGCGCCATGGAGGTGAGGTAGGCGGCCGGACGCATCGCCTCGTTGCCGAAGCTGGTGTTGCGCGCCTCCACCGCCACGGACCGCTTGCGCGATGGATCGACCGGGCGGCTGACGCTGATCGTCAGATCCCGCGCGGTGGCGTCGGTATCGCCGATCACGCCGCCGTAGAAGGCGTAGAACACATCCTGAAAACCCTCGAACCGGATCGAGACGCTGCCGCCATTATGCGCCAGCCGGTCGAGCTCCACCGAGACCATGTTGGCGAGGACGAGTTCCGATCCCTCCTTCTGGCTGAAGCGGTGGACGCGCAGCAGCAGGGTGCCGTAGCTGGCCCGCAGCCCGGCGAAGCGCGCGGTGAAGTGCACCACGCCCTCCGCCACCTCGATATAGCGCGTGTGGAAGGCGTAGTCGGGATTGTGCCCGCTCTCCGTGCCGCCCAGTCCCTGGATCTTGCTGGCGACGCCCGGCTGGAACTCATAGGGATCGAGCGCCATTTCGCCGGGGGTGGCCGGCTGGTGGGTGATGGTGTCGTCGGCCACTCGGGATCACTCTTCGGTTGGTGCGACCATGCGGTGGTGCGACCATGCGGCTGATGCGACCGCGATCGTCGCGCCGGAGCCGGGCAGCGGCGAGGCGGTTGACTATGCCTCGGCCCCGGCCAAGTCAAGCAACGGGCCGAACGACTTGACCATGACAGGGGCCGAGCCCTATCTGGCCGCTCTTTCCGGAGTGCGCTTTCAAATGCTTAACCTTGAGCTCGGTACGCCTCAAGACAAGGATGGCCGCTCCTCCATTCTGACAAGCAAGGGCAAGTCCGGCCACGCCGTTTACGGGCCTTACGAGCAGCATCAGCCGGGCGAGTACGCCGTCCAGTTCAATATAGAGATGATCGACGTCGTATCGGGCCTGCGCGATCAGCGCTGCGCGGTGCTTGACGTCACGACCGATTCTGGCAACCGCGTGCTCGCTCGCAAGGAAGTCTACGCATCGCAGCTGCGGCACGGGCGCACATCTTTTGCGGTGCGCTTCAGGATGGATGCGGTGGCGCGCGTCGAATACCGCATCTGGGTGAGCGGCCGCGCCACCCTGATCCTCGACGACCATCGCCCGGTGGTGGCGATCGAGGAGGCCGCCGCCGCGCTCGAGCTGCTCGCCTCCACCGCCTTTCCGGAAGACGAGGCGGCGGAGACGGTGCCCTTCTTCGCCGCGCACAAGGCGACGCTGCGCGGGCTCTACGAAAATGGCGTGGGCGTGCGCATCCATCGCGAGGCGGTGGTGCTGACGACGGGCGGCGTCTCCTTCTACGCGCGCCAGCTGGACGACCTGAACTTCGTGGGCGAGGTGTTGCACGAGCGGGTCTATGATTTCTCGCTCGACGGGCCGATCAGCATGATCGACGTGGGCATGAACATCGGCCTCTCCTCGCTGCTGTTCGCGGCGAAGCCGGGGGTGGTCGAAGTCCATTCGTTCGAGCCGTTCCGCAGCACGTTCGAGCGGGCGAGCGACAATCTGACGCTGAACCCCGCCTGCGCGGCCAAGATCCAGGCGTGGAACTACGGCCTGTCGGACCGCAATTACGACGACACCATCCTCGTCGCCCAGGATGCCGACTCGGGGGCGATGTCCACCGTGGCGGCGCAGCAGGGCATCCCGATCCACGTCACTCTGCGCGACGCGGCCGAGGTGCTCGGCCCGATCCTGGCGGCGGCGCGGGAGAGGGGCGTGCGCGTGGTGGCGAAGGTGGATTGCGAGGGATCCGAATTCGCCATCTTCGAGACGCTGGAGCGGCACGGCCTGCTGGGCCAGTTCGCCGCCTTCATGGTCGAATGGCACGTGCTCTACGAGAATAAGAGCCAGCGTGACCTGATCGCGCCGCTGGAGCGGGCCGGCTTCATGGTGTTCGATCGCTCGCCGCGCGTGGGCAACGGCTTCTTCTACGCGGTGCGGGTGGCGGACGCCTGACCGCGACCGGGTAAATGCCGGCGGGCGGCGCTGCCGCTTGTGCTGGGGGTTCCTCCTGCTATAGACCCCGCCGACCGGCGGCCCTGCGGGCGTGGCGGAACTGGTAGACGCGCCAGATTTAGGTTCTGGTATCGCAAGATGTGGGGGTTCGAGTCCCTTCGCCCGCACCAGCTCCGCCGCTCCGCGCGGAGCTGCCTTGAGAGATTCGAGGATAGAGGTTGACCGCCATGCAGACTGTCGAGACGCTGAACGAAGGGCTGAAGCGGGCCTACACGCTGACGATTCCCGGCAAGGACATCGCGGCGCGCGTGGATGCCGAGATCCGGCAGGTCGCGCCGCAGGTGCGCATGCCCGGCTTCCGCCCCGGCAAGGTGCCCGCCAACCTCGTCAAGAAGATGCACGGCCCGGCGATCGAGCAGGAGGCTCTCCAGAAGGCCGTGCAGGAAGGCGTGCAGGCGCTGATGGCCGAGAAGCAGCTGCGCCCGGCGATCCAGCCGGCGGTGGAGCTGGGCGAGGGCTATGAGCCCGGCCAGGACGCCGAGGTGAAGGTCTCGCTTGAGGTGCTGCCCGAGGTGCCGGCCCCCGCGATCGACGGGCTGAAGCTGGAGCGGCTGACGGTGGAGGCCGGCGAGGACGCGATCGACGCGGCGGTGAACCGCATCGCCACCCAGCAGAAGAGCTGGGAGCCCGCGCTCGACGGCCATCCGGCGGTGGAGGGCGACACCGTCGTCATGGATTTCGCCGGCAAGGTGGACGGCGTGGCCTTCGAGGGCGGCACCGGCGAGGGCATGTCGGTGGAGCTGGGCTCCGGCCGGCTGATCCCCGGCTTCGAGACGCAGCTGGAGGGCGTGACCGTCGGCGAGAGCCGCACGCTGAACGTGACCTTCCCGGCCGACTATGGCGAGAAGTCGCTGGCCGGCAAGGACGCCACCTTCGACGTGACCGTCACCGAGGTGAAGGTGGCCAAGGAGTCCGTGGCCGACGACGATTTCGCCAAGACGCTGGGGCTGGAGGGCATCGAGCAGCTGCGCGGCCTGCTGAAGGGGCAGATCGAGCAGGAGCTGAACGGCCTGACCCGCACCCACATGAAGCGCAAGCTGCTGGACCAGCTGGCCGAGACGCATGATTTCGAGGTGCCGCCCTCGATGGTGGAGGCCGAGTTCGACCAGATCTGGCAGCAGCTGGAGCATGAGGCCGGCCACGAGGCCGATCCCGAAGCCGCCCGCGCCGAGATGGAAAAGGATCGCGGCGACTATCGCGCCATCGCCGAGCGCCGCGTGCGGCTGGGCCTGCTGCTCTCCGAGATCGGGCAGAAGAATGGCGTCGAGGTCTCCGCGCAGGAGATGCAGCGGCTGATCATGCAGGCCGCGCAGCAGTATAATCCGAAGGATCGCGAGCGGTTCGTCCAGTACGTCCAGCAGGATCCGATGGCAGCCGCACAGCTGCGCGCGCCGCTGTACGAGGACAAGGTGGTCGACTGGCTGTTCGACAAGGCCGAGATCAGCGATCGCGCGGTGACGCGCGAGGAGCTGGAGGCGGCGATCGAGGAGGATGCCGACACCATCGGCACCGGTCACGTCCACGGCCCGGACTGCGGCCACGATCATCACGAGCATGTCCATGGGCCTGACTGCGACCACGACCATGACGAGCCTGCCGCCACGGCGGACGAGGGCGCGGTAGCGGCGGCCGATCAGGACGACGCGTCCGGCGACGCGTCGGAGGCGGCGCCGGCGAAGAAGCCGGCGCGCAAGGCGGCGAAGAAGGCCGATGGCGAGCCGGTGTCCGAAAGCGACGCGGACGCCAAGCCGAAGAAGGCGCCGGCGAAGAAGAAGACCGCCGCGAGCGAGTAAGCGCCGGCGGGCCGCGCCTCCACGCGGTGTGCTGATGGGATTGTCGGGGCCGGCGGACGATCGATCCGCCGGCCCCGATCCGTTTCGGGCGGCTTGCCGCCGATGCCCGGCGCGGGCGCTTCGCGGCCGCTGCTTGTCTGCCGGTGGCCCCTTGAACTGATCCCGCCAAGCGCCGATGTTGGCGGCACCGAGGGCATAAGGACCAGAGAAAACCCCATGCACAATCCGTTCGACAATGGCGATTTCACCCCTCCGGGCATGCGCTACGATCCCGTCACCGGCGGGATGGTGCCGATCGTCATCGAGCAATCGACCCGCGGCGAGCGCAGCTTCGACATCTATTCGCGGCTGCTGCGCGAGCGGATCATCTTCGTCACCGGCGGGGTGGAGGACCATATGGCCTCCGTCATCACCGCCCAGCTGCTCTTCCTCGAGTCCGAGAACCCGAAGAAGGACATCTTCATGTACATCAATTCGCCGGGCGGCGTCGTGACGGCGGGCCTCGCGATCCACGACACGATGAACTACATCCGCCCGCGCGTGGGCACGGTGTGCATCGGCCAGGCGGCGTCGATGGGCAGCTTCCTGCTCTCGGCCGGCGAGCCCGGCATGCGCGTGGCGCTGACGAACAGCCGGATCATGATCCACCAGCCCTCGGGCGGCGCGCAGGGCATGGCGGCGGACATCGAGATTCAGGCGAAGGAGATCCTTCGCATGCGCCACCGGCTGAACTCGCTTTATGCGAAATATACCGGCAAATCGATCGAGGAGATCGAGCGGGCGATGGACCGCGACAAGTTCCTCGAGGCCGACGAGGCCAAGGAGTTCGGCCTGATCGACGAGGTGTTCGACAAGCGCCCGGCGCCGTCGGAGGAAGCCAAGGCGGCGTAAGGCCCATAGGCCCCCTCCCGAGGGAGGGGGCCTAACGGTTCAGAAGCGGTAGCCGATCGTCAGCTGCAGGATCGGATAGACCTTGTAGTCGTCGATATCGTCCTGCAGATCTTGCCGCTCGCGCTCCAGATCGGCGGCGCTGATCAGGCCGGTGCTGTTGGTGAAGCGGTTCAGCCGCACCTTGCCCTGGAACAGCGCGCCGGCCTCCACCCCGAAGATGAAGCCCTGGGCATTGTGGCCGGCCCAGCCGAGCGTGAGCGCGGGCGCGAAATTCTTGGTCTCGGCGGTGCCGGTGATCGTGCCGATCTGCGCGGGCGTGTAGGTGGTTCTGCCGACCGTGACCGCGTTCTGCGCCATCGCCCGCACCCGCCCGTCATTGCCGTTCAGCCGCGCGCCCGCCGAGATGCGGAAGCCGCCGCCGAACGGAAATGCATCGAGCATGATGCCGCCCGACTTCAGCTTCACCTTGCCGCGATAATCGAGATCGTTCGAGTCGAACCCGTGCGACACTTTGAGGAAGGTGGCGTTCGCGCGCGCGCCGAAATGATCGCTGACGCGGTAGCCGATCTCCGGCCCGACGCCCAGCGTGCCGCCGGTGACGCCGCCGTAGAGGTGCCCCGATGCGGTCTGCGCGAGGCTCGGCGCGGCGGCGGCCAGCCCCGCGATCAGCGCGGTGGTACGGATGAAGGTGCGAAACGGATGCATATAAGCCCCTATTCTCTGCCGGTTGGCGGGAAGGTCCGTTAAGCGCATTGTCCGAAACGAATGAAAACATGGTTACCGGCGGGCCGCTTCGCCGCTTGGCGCAACGACTTGTTTAGGCCCGCCGGGATAGTCATATTGCCGTCATGCCGGACCGATCGGCCGATTTTGGGCGTCCGGTCGATTGCCCGCTACGGCCGATGCCGGTAAGCGTATGATGGCCTTAGTGCGGCCCTGGAGTGAGCGAATGACGAAACTGAGCGGCGGCGATTCGAAGAGCACCCTGTACTGCTCGTTCTGCGGGAAATCGCAGCATGAGGTGCGCAAGCTCATCGCCGGCCCGACCGTGTTCATCTGCGACGAGTGCGTGGAACTCTGCAACGACATCATCCGCGAGGAGACGAAGTCGGCGCTCGTCAGCAAGAAGGATGGCGGCGTTCCGAGCCCGCAGGAAATCTGCAACGTGCTGGACGATTACGTGATCGGCCAGTTCAAGGCCAAGCGCGTGCTCTCCGTGGCGGTGCACAACCATTATAAGCGGCTGAACCACGGCGCCAAGGGCGCCGACGTGGAGCTGGCGAAATCGAACATCCTGCTCGTCGGGCCGACCGGCTGCGGCAAGACGCTGCTGGCGCAGACGCTGGCCCGCATCCTGGACGTGCCGTTCACCATGGCCGACGCGACGACGCTGACCGAGGCCGGCTATGTCGGCGAGGATGTGGAGAACATCATCCTCAAGCTGCTCCAGGCATCCGACTATAATGTCGAGCGGGCGCAGCGCGGCATCGTGTATATCGACGAGATCGACAAGATCAGCCGCAAGGCGGACAACCCCTCCATCACCCGCGACGTGAGCGGGGAGGGCGTGCAGCAGGCGCTGCTGAAGCTGATGGAGGGCACCACCGCCAGCGTGCCGCCGCAGGGCGGGCGCAAGCATCCGCAGCAGGAGTTCCTGCAGGTCGACACGACGAACATCCTGTTCATCTGCGGCGGCGCCTTCTCCGGGCTGGAGAAGATCATCGCGGACCGGCTGCAGGGCAAGTCGATCGGCTTCGGCGCGTTCGTGGCGGGGCCGGACGAGCGCCGCACCGGCGAGGTGCTGCGCCAGTGCGAGCCGGAGGATCTGCTGAAGTTCGGCCTGATCCCCGAGTTCGTCGGCCGCCTGCCGGTGATCGCCACCTTGGAGGACCTGGACGAGGTCGCGCTGGTGAAGATCCTGTCGCAGCCCAAGAACGCGCTGGTGAAGCAGTATCAGAAGCTGTTCGAGATGGAGGGCGTGAAGCTGGGCTTCACCGACGAGGCGCTGGTGGCCGTGGCCAAGCGCGCGATCGAGCGGAAGACCGGCGCGCGCGGCCTGCGATCGATCCTGGAGGCGATCCTGCTCGATACGATGTTCGATCTGCCGAGCCTGGACGGGGTGAACGAGATCGTCGTCGACAAGGACGTGGTCGAGGGCCGCAAGGAGCCTGTGCGCGTGTTCGCCAAGAAGGAAAAGACCGGCGACGCCGCCTGACGCCGCCGACATCGGCGGACTTGGTGCGGGCGCGGGCGTGACGGTGGTCATGTCCGCGCCCGCTCGCGTTGGCGGCATCGCACTGAGCGGCAGCCTATGTGCCTCTTCCTTGTACCATTGATGCCGCGCAGCATCGCGCCCATATTCCCTTTTCGAGACGCGCGAAAACGCGCGCGAGTGGAGTGATTGTGTGACCGAGACCCTGCCCGTACTGCCGCTGCGCGATATCGTCGTGTTCCCCCAGATGATCGTGCCCCTGTTCGTCGGCCGCGATAAATCGGTGGCGGCGCTGGAAACGGCGATGGCGGCGGACAAGTCCATCTTCCTCGTCGCGCAGCTCGATCCGGCCGAGGACGATCCCGATCGCGACGCGCTCTACGATCTCGGCGTCGTCGCCACCGTGCTGCAATTGCTCAAGCTGCCGGACGGCACCGTGCGGGTGCTGGTGGAGGGCCGCCAGCGCGCCCTGCTGGACCAGCTGGACAATCGCGGCGCCCACCTCTCCGCCAGCGTCGCTCTGGTCGAGGACGTGATCGTCGAGGGGGACGAGACGGCGGCGCTGATGCGTTCGGTGGTGGAGCAGTTCGAGAATTACGCCCGCCTCAACAAGAAGATGCCGGCCGAGACGGCCGTGCAGCTCGGCCAGATCGAGGATGCCTCGCGGCTGGCGGACTCGGTGGCGGCCAATATCAACATCAAGGTGGCCGACAAGCAGGCGCTGCTGGTGGAGGCCGATCCGGCCAAGCGGCTGGAGATGGCCTACGCCTTCATGGAGGGCGAGCTGGGCGTCCTGCAGGTCGAGAAGAAGATCCGCAGCCGCGTGAAGCGGCAGATGGAGAAGACCCAGCGCGAATATTATCTGAACGAGCAGCTGAAGGCGATCCAGCGCGAGCTGGGCAATGCCGAGGAGGGCGAGGCCGGCGACGAGGTGGCGGAACTGGCCGCCAAGATCGCCAAGCTGAAGCTTTCCAAGGAAGCGCGCACCAAGGCGAGCGCGGAGCTGAAGAAGCTGCGCACGATGGCGCCGATGTCCGCCGAGGCGACGGTGGTGCGCAACTATCTCGACGTGCTGCTGGGCCTGCCCTGGGGCAAGAAATCGAAGCTGAAGCGGGATATCCCGGCGGCGCAGGCGGTGCTGGACGAGGACCATTACGGCCTGGAGAAGGTGAAGGACCGGATCGTCGAATATCTGGCGGTGCAGGCGCGGACGAACAAGCTGAAGGGGCCGATCCTGTGCCTGGTCGGCCCGCCCGGCGTGGGCAAGACCTCGCTCGGCCGATCGATCGCCAAGGCGACGGGGCGCGAGTTCGTCCGCCAGTCGCTCGGCGGCGTGCGCGACGAGGCGGAGATACGCGGCCACCGGCGGACCTATATCGGATCGCTGCCGGGCAAGATCGTGACGAACCTGAAGAAGGCGGGCACGTCCAACCCGCTGTTCCTGCTCGACGAGATTGACAAGCTGGGCCAGGATTTCCGCGGCGACCCGGCCTCCGCGCTGCTGGAGGTGCTGGATCCGGAGCAGAACGCCAAGTTCCAGGACCATTATCTGGAGATCGACGTCGACCTCTCCGACATCATGTTCGTGACGACGGCGAACTCGCTGAACCTGCCGCAGCCGCTGCTGGACCGGATGGAGATCATCCGGCTGGAGGGCTACACCGAGGACGAGAAGGTCGAGATCGCGAAATCGCACCTGCTGCAGAAGCAGATCGACGCGCACGGCCTGAAGAACAGCGAGTTCGTGCTGACCGACGCCGGGCTGCGCGACCTGATCCGCTACTACACGCGCGAGGCCGGCGTGCGGACCCTGGAGCGGGAGATCGCCAAGCTGGCGCGCAAGGCGCTGCGGCGGATACTGGAGGGCAAGACAGAGCGGGTGGAGATCGCGCCGGACAATCTGGCCGACTATGCCGGCGTGCGGAAGTTCCGCTTCGGCATCGGCGAGGAGGAGGACCAGATCGGCGCCGTGACCGGCCTCGCCTGGACCGAGGTTGGCGGCGAGCTGCTGACGATCGAGGCGGTGACGGTGCCCGGCAAGGGCGCGATCCGCACCACCGGCAAGCTGGGCGACGTGATGAAGGAATCGGTCGAGGCCGGCTTCTCCTTCGTCAAGGCGCGCAGCCCCGGCTACGGCATCAAGCCGAGCCTGTTCCAGCGCAAGGACATCCACATCCACCTTCCCGAGGGCGCCGTGCCGAAGGACGGCCCCTCCGCCGGCATAGGCATCGTCACCGCGATCATCTCCACCCTCACCGGCATCCCGGTGCGGCGCGAGTTCGCGATGACGGGCGAGGTGACGTTGCGCGGGCGGGTGCTGCCGATCGGCGGCCTGAAGGAGAAATTGCTGGCGGCGCTGCGCGGCGGCATCACCAGCGTGATCATCCCCAAGGAGAATGAGAAGGATCTCGCCGAGATTCCGGCGAACATCCGCGAGGGGCTGACGATCGTGCCGGTGTCGCACGTCGACGAGGTGCTGGCACTGGCGCTGGCCGGGCCGATCGTGCCGATCGACTGGACGGAGGCGGACGAACTGGCCACCCAGCCGCCGCATCTGGGCACCGGCGAGGGTGCCGCGGCGCCGGGCGTACCGATCCATCACTGATCGTCGCAGAGCCGATCGTGCCGCCGCTTTCCTTTTGACAGCGGCGGCACCCCTGTTCTTAGATGCGGGTTCGCATGCGTCGCGAGTCAGGCGCGAAGAGGCAGCACAGGGGGATCCTCGAGCATGAACAAACAGGAACTCATCGGGCAGGTCACGGAAGTGACCGGCCTGAGCCGTGCCGATGCGGTAAAGGCCGTGGAGGCCGTGTTCGACACCATCAGCGGCGCGCTGAAGGCGGGCGACGAGGTGCGGCTGGTGGGCTTCGGCACGTTTTCCGTCAGCAAGCGCAAGGCGTCGACCGGGCGCAATCCTCGCACCGGCGAGCCGATGAAGATCAAGGCATCCAGCCAGCCCAAGTTCAAGGCGGGCAAGGGGCTGAAGGATTCGGTGAACTGATCCGCCGCGCCGGCCCGCCGAAGCATCGGTTCGGGCTGGACAAGCGGCGCGCGACCGCCTAATCGCGCCATCCACGGGGTCGCCAAGGCGCCCCGGTCAGCCTCTCCACCGCGCCGCGGCCGAGAGTGCCAGGCACAGCGTGGGCGCATAGCTCAGCGGTAGAGCACACCCTTCACACGGGTGGGGTCGCAGGTTCAATCCCTGCTGCGCCCACCACGCAGTTGCCCTGGCGGCGCATGATCGCCGCCGGCTAAGAGCGGCCGCTACTTCGCCTTGGCGACGGGTACGAAGCTGCCCAGGCCGCAGCTGGCCCCACGCATCAGCCCGCCGCCGGTGCGGTTCAGCACGGTGATGATATCGACCGAGCAGAGCTGCGACAGCGAGGTGGCGTAGCTGAACGACTCCTCGAAGCCGAGCTGCGGGCAACTGTTCGGCAGCGTGTTGCGATAGATCCTGCCGTCGCGCATGTAGAAATCGATCGTGCTGTCGTCGCGCACGCGGGTTTCGCGGATCTGGACGATCTGTACGCAATTCTCGGCCTTGGCGCCGGGGATCGGGGTGAACATCGCGGCCTCCGCCTTGCGATCCCGCCGGGCATCGCCCGGGGCGACAGCAAGCGAGGCGACGAAGGCGGTGGCAAGCAGCGGAAGGCAGCGCATCGACTTTCTCCGGCGAACGTATGTCATGATCGGTCAACGCTGCATCGGGGCTTTCGCTGCCGTTGCCTCTGGCGCCGGCGTCTTCGGCTTGAACGCGCACAGGTCCGCCACCGGGCAGCGCCAGCATTCCGGGCGGCGAGCCTTGCAGATGTAGCGGCCGTGCAGGATCAGCCAGTGGTGGGCGTGGCGGCGGAAGGGCGCGGGCGTCACCTTCTCCAGCCTCAGCTCCACGGCCAGCGGCGTCTTGCCGCGGGCCAGGCCGGTGCGGTTGCCGACGCGGAAGATGTGCGTGTCCACCGCGATCGTCTCCGCCCCGAACGCCACGTTCATCACCACGTTGGCGGTCTTGCGGCCGACGCCAGGCAGCCGCTCCAGCGCGTCGCGGCTCGCCGGCACGGTGCCGCCATGTTCGGCGATCAGCCGTTCGGAGAGGGCGATGACGTTCTTGGCCTTGGTGTTGAACAGGCCGATCGTGCGGATGTACCGCTTCAAGCCCTCCTCGCCGAGCGCGACCATCTGCTCCGGCGTATCGACCTCGGCGAACAGCGCGCGTGTGGCCTTGTTGACGCCGACATCGGTCGCCTGCGCGGAGAGGGCGACGGCGACGAGCAGCGTATAGGGGTTCACATAAGCGAGTTCCGTCTCCGGCGCCGGATTGGCCTCGGCCAGCCGGCGGTAGAATTCGAACGCCTCGGCCTTCTTCATGCGAGCCCGAGAACGTCGGTCATCGCGTAGCGGCCGGCCGGCCGGCCGGCGAGCCACAGTGCGGCCTTCACCGCCCCGCGCGCGAAGATGGCGCGGCCCTCCGCGCGATGGCCCAGCTCCAGCCGCTCGCCCTCGGCGGCGAGGATGACCTGATGATCGCCGGCGACCGATCCGCCGCGCAGGGTGGCGAAGCCGATCGTCCCCTCGGCCCGCGCGCCGGTGATGCCGTCGCGGCTGCGCACGGCTGCGTCCGCCAGCAGCACGCCGCGCCCCCCAGCCGCCGCCTCGCCCAGCAGCAGCGCCGTGCCGGACGGGGCGTCGACCTTGTGGCGGTGGTGCATCTCGACGATCTCGATATCCCAGTCCGGCCCCAGCCGGCCGGCCGCCTCGCGCACCAGATGCGCCAGCAGGTTGACGCCGAGCGACATGTTCGCCGCCTGTAGCACGGCGATGTCGGCGGCGGCCGCGTCGATCGCGGCATGGTCCCCGGCGGAGAGGCCGGTGGTGCCGATCACCAGCGGCACCCCGGCGGCGCGGGCGGCGGCCAGGCCGGCGGGCAGGGCGGCCGGCACCGAGAAGTCGATCAGCACGTCGCTGGCGACGGCGAGCGCCTCGGCCGTGACGAAGGGCAGGCCGGGCGCGACCTCCCCGGCGCTCTCCGGCCGATCGGCGCCACCAGCGATCGCGACGCCGGCTTCGGCCGCCACGGCCGCGATCGCCCGACCCATGCGTCCGCCCGCGCCCAGGATCCCGATCCGTGCCATCGCCGCCTCCCCGTGCCGGCGGCTTCATGACCGAGCGGGGCGGGCGAGGCAAGCCGCGGGGCCGCCGCGGCGTTGCAGGGTGCTACAGCAGCGCCTCGATCCGGCCGCGCAGCGCCTCCGGCTTGGTCGTCGGGGCGAAGCGATCGACCACGCGGCCGGCGCGATCGACGAGGAACTTGGTGAAGTTCCACTTGATCCGCTCGCTGCCCAGCAGGCCCTTCGCCTCATGCTTCAGATAGGCGAACAGCGGGTGGGTGCCGGGGCCGTTCACCTCCACCTTTGCGAACAGCGGGAAGGCGACGTCGTAGGTCAGCGAGCAGAAGTTCGCGATCTCCGCCGCGTCGCCCGGCTCCTGCGCGCCGAACTGGTTGCACGGGAAGCCGAGCACGGCCAGCCCGCGCGGGCCGAGCTGCTCGTGCAGCGCCTCCAGCCCCTGATATTGCGGGGTGAAGCCGCACTTGCTGGCGGTGTTGACGATCAGCCGGACCTGGCCGGCATAGTCGCCCAGCGAAATGTCGCGCTCGTTGATCGTGGTGGCGGTGAAATCGTCGATCCTTGCCATGTCTCGATCCTCGTCTCGATACTGGCCGCCCGGTCCCTCAGTCGTCGCGCAGGGCAGCGGCGCGTGCGCGCTCCTCGGCCGGGATCAGGCCCTCCAGCACCGTCCAGAAGCCGGCGATCGATCCCTGGCCCGCCTCGACATAGGCTTGCGCCATGCGGGCGCGCAACGTCTCGAACAGCGCATGTTCCAGCGCGGTGCCGGCGGCGGAGAGGCGCAGCAGGCGCTGGCGGCGATCGACCGTGCCGGGCTTCATCTCTACCAGCTCGCGATCGGTGAGCTCGCCCAGCACCCGGCCCAGCGACTGCTTGGTGATGCCCAGCAGCTTCAGCAGATCGCTGACGGTGAGGTCGGGCTGGCGCGCGATGAAGTAGAGTGCGCGGTGATGCGCCCGGCCCAGGCCGTTCGCCGCCAGCCCCTCGTCGATCGAGCGGGTGAGGTGGCCGTAGCCGAACCACAGCAGCTCCACCCCGCGCCGGATCTCCTCCTCGCGCAGGAACAGCGGCGATGCGGATTGAACGGCCATCGCCGATCACCCTGCCACCGCCGCCGCGCGCGCGCAAATGGCGAAGCGGCGGCGGCCGGCGAAGCGGCAGCGGGTGTCAGATGCCGTGATAGCCGCGGAACCACTCGACGAAGCGCGGCACGCCGGTGTCGATGGTGGTGGCCGGCGCGAAGCCGAGATCGCGCTGGATGGCGCTGATATCGGCATAGGTCTCCTTCACGTCGCCCGCCTGCATCGGCTGGAGATCGCGGATCGCCGGCTTGCCGCAGGCCCCCTCGATCAGGTCGATCAGCCGGCCGAGCTCCTCCGAGCGATGATTGCCGATATTGTACACGCGGTGCGGCGATCTGCTGCCGCCCGCCTTCTCCGCATTGTCGTCCGGCGGAGCATTGTCCAGCGCGGCGACGATGCCGGCGACGATGTCGTCGATATAGGTGAAGTCGCGGCGCATGTCGCCGTTGTTGAACACCTTGATCGGGCGATCGTGCAGGATCGCGTCGGTGAACAGCCACATCGCCATGTCCGGCCGGCCCCACGGGCCGTAGACGGTGAAGAAGCGCAGCCCGGTCAGCGGCAGGCGGTAGAGGTGCGCATAGGTCTCGCTCATCAGCTCGTCCGCTTTCTTGGTGGCGGCGTAGAGCGACAGCGGATGATCGACCCGGTCCTCGACGCGGAACGGCATCGTGTCGTTGCCGCCGTAGACGGAGGAGGAGGAGGCGTAGACGAGGTGGCGCACCTGCCGCTGGCGCCCCACCTCCAGCATGTTGAGGTGGCCGACGAGATTGGCCTGGGCGTAGGCGCGCGGATTGTCGATCGAGTAGCGCACGCCGGCCTGCGCGCCGAGGTGGACGATGCTCTCTATCTCCGTACCGGCCAGCGCCGCCTCCAGCGCGACGTGATCGGCGAAGTCGACCGCCTGGAAGCGGAAGCCATCGGCGTGGTTGCGCTCGATCTCCGCCACGCGATCGCGCTTCAGCGAGACGGGATAGTAATCGTTGAGATTGTCGATGCCGAGCACGCGATCGCCGCGGGCGAGCAGCGCGCGCGACACATGATAGCCGATGAAGCCCGCAGCGCCCGTAACCAGGATCGTCATGTCACCTCCGTGGCGTGGAGGCACCCGCCTAGCCGCTCGCCCCCGCGTCGTCGAGGCTTCCCACGCGCGATCCTTGGCGATAAGGGGGCGCCTTCCCCGACGGGACGGATGCTGGGGCGTCGCCAAGTGGTAAGGCAGCGGCTTTTGGTGCCGCCATCCGCAGGTTCGAATCCTGCCGCCCCAGCCAGCGCCGCTCAGCGGCCTGCGGCGTTTGTTCGCTGCCGATCAGCCATATTGCGCCAGGCAGGCGTCCATCACCTTCGCCGGCGGCCCCAGCTTGGCCGCCGCGCCCAGCCGTTCGGATCGCTCGTCGGCCTGGCTCTCGGCAGAGCTCTTGCCCTTGGCGGCCAGCTTGGCGCCGATGCGCTGATCGAGATTGCGGCGCATCGCATCGTATCTGGCGAACTCGGCGACGTAGCTGTTCCCCTGCGCGCTCAGCGCCTTGTCAAGGAACGCGGCCAGCGTGTAGCAGCTGAGCTGTGCATCCAGCGGATTGGCGGGCAGCGTAACGGGCGCCGTCTGCACCGCCTGCGGATAGGCCGCGGCGCAGGCCGGCACCAGCGTCTGCCACTTGCCCTTCGTCACCTGATCGCCGATCTGCGGCATCCGCGCGACGACGGCGGCGACGCGATCGCGCGAGAAGGGTTCGGCGGCGGTGCCGGCGAGCAGGGCATAGTGCAGGATGTGGCCCTGCGCGGGCAGCGGCAGCGGCTTGGCGATCTCCGCCGGCGGCTGGCCCACCCGCGCTTCGGCGGCGGCCACGACGCCGCAGGTGGCCGCCTGCTCGACGGGATCGGTGGGCAGCGCGAGCGTCTTCGGCCCGCCGCAGCCAGGCAAAGCGAGCGCCATGGTGGCGAGGGTCAGCGGTAGCCTGGGCATCGTCGTCATCTCCTTTGCAGGAACGTAACGACCTTGTGGGTGGGTCCGGTTCCGCCTGCGCCGCCGAACGCCGTCTCGACGCGGGCCGGCGATATGATATGCGGCGTGGCGGACTCGAGGCCGCATGCGAGACGATCGAAGCCTGTTCCGATGAGCGACACTGACACCAGCACCGATCCGGAGACCGGCGCCGACCCGCAGGAGGCCGATCGCCTCGCCGCGCTCAGCCGCTACGGCATCCTCGATACGCCGCCGGAGCCGGCGTTCGACGACGCGGTGGCGCTGGTGAAGACGATCTGCCGCGTGCCGATCGCGCTCGTCAGCTTCGTGGCGGCGCAGCGCCAGTGGTTCAAGGCAAGGATCGGCGTCGATGCGCACGAGACGGCGCTCGACACGTCGGTGTGCGCGCTGGCGATCCGCCAGGGCGAACCGTTCGTGATCGAGGATCTGGCCGCCGATCCGCGCACCGCCGGCATGTCGCTGGTGACGGGGGCGCCGCATATCCGCTTCTACGCCGGCATGCCGCTCGTCACCGGCGACGGCCATGCGCTGGGCAGCCTGTGCGCGATCGATACGGCGCCCCGGCCCGGCGGGCTCGACGCGGAGCAGCTGGCGGCGCTGCGCGCGGTGGCGCGGCAGGTGGTGGCGCTGATCGAGCTGCGCTGCGCGGTGGGCCAGCGCGACCGCGCGATCGTGGAGCAGGGCCGCCGGCAGGATCAGGCGACGCGCGACGCGGCCGTGCTGGAGACGATCCTGGAGGCGCAGCGCCAGGTGGCGCAGGCGGGCGGCAGCTTCGATGCGAGCCTGCAGGCGTTCGTCGATGCCGCGCTGGAGGCGGTGCCGCCGGCCGACGGTGCGGTCGTGGAGATGCGCTTCGACGACCGGCTGGTGTATCGCTCCGCATCCGGCACGTCGGCGCCGCATGTCGGGCTGGAGCTGCCGATCGAAGGGTCGTTCTCCGGCGCGTCGCTGCGCGGCGGCAGCACCCTCGTCACCGCCGACGCACTGCGCGACGAGCGATCGGACCGGGCGACGGTGGAGCGGCTGGGCATACGCTCGATGATCGTGGTGCCGCTGTCGCGCCGGGGCGAGGCCTTCGGCGTGCTGAAGCTGCAATCGCGCGAGCCGGACATGTTCCACTCGCGCCACATCCTCACCGCGCAGATGATCGCCGGCCTGATCGCCGGCGGCTTCACCGAGAGCGCGGAGGCGGCGGCCCTGCGATCGGCCGAGCATGTCGAGCAGCGCTACCGCGCGATCATCGATTCGGCGATCGACACCGCGATCATCAGCACCGACGAGAGCGGCCAGGTGACGAGCTGGAGCGCGGGGGCGGAGCATATCCTTGGCTGGAGCGAGCAGGAGATGATCGGCCGCCCGCTGGCGACGATCTTCGTGGCCGAGGATCGCGCGGCGGCGCGGCCCGCGACCGAGCTGGCCCGCGCCGCGCGCGAGGGGCGCGCGCTGGACGAACGCTGGCATCAGCGCAAGGACGGCAGCCGCTTCTACGCCCACGGCACCGTGACGCCGCTGGTGGGCGAGGGGCGCTCTGGCTTCGTCAAGAGCCTGCGCGACATCACCGCCGATCACGAGACGCGCGAGGCGCTGGACCGCAGCCGGGAGCGGCTGGAGCTGGCCTCCCACGCCGCCGGCCTGGGCAATTTCGACTATCATCCCGATGCCGACGCGCTGGAGTGGGACGATCGCTGCCGTGCCCTGTTCGGCCTGCCGCCGGGCGCCCCGGTGGGCTATGAGGAGACGTTCCTGCGCGGCCTCCATCCGGACGATCGGGACGCGGCGGCGACCGCCGTCGCCGCCTCGCTCGATCCGGCCGGCACGGGCAAGTTCCGCACCGAATATCGAACGATCGGCATCGTCGACGGGATCGAGCGGGCGGTGGCGGCCGAAGGACAGGCCTTCTTCGACAAGGGCCGCCCGGTCCGCCTGATCGGCACGGTGCGCGACGTGACTGCCGATCGCGCCGCCCGGCTGGCGCTGCGCGAGACGGAGGAGCGGCTGCGCTACGCCGTGGCCGCGACGAACGACGCGATCTGGGACTGGGATCTGCGGATCGACAATGTCCGCTGGAACGAGGCGATCGAGACGGTCTACGGCCACCGCCTGGCCGATGTCGCGCCGGTCGGCAGCTGGTGGATGGATCATATCCATCCCGACGATCGCGCACGGATCGACCACGGCCTCCACGCGGTGATCGCGGGCGACGGCACCGAATGGTCCGCCGAATATCGCTTCACCCGCGCCGACGGCAGCTTCGCCGACGTGTTCGATCGCGGATCGGTGATCCGCGACGAGGACGGCAGGCCGATCCGCATGATCGGCGCGATTCAGGACCTGACCGAGCGAAAGCGTATGGAGCGGGAGCTACAGTCCCGCGCGGAACGGCTCGCCGCCGACATCGCATCGACCATGGCGGAGCGGGACCGGCTGTGGAAGGCGTCGCCCGATCTGCTCGCGATCGTCGATTTCGAGGGCATGATCGGCGAGATGAACCCCGCCTGGCACGACATTCTCGGCATCGACGTGGCGGCGACGATCGGCACCAACATCACCGACCTGATCCATCCGGACGATCTGCCCGCGACGCGGGCGGCGCTGGGCAGCGCGGCGGAGGGTCCGCTGCCGATCATGGAGAACCGCCTGTGCCACGCCGACGGCGGCCATCGCTGGATCTCTTGGGTGGCGGCGCCGTTCGAGGGGCTGATCTACGCCACCGGCCGTCACGTGACCGCCGAGAAGGAGGCGCAGGAGACGCTCCGCCGCACCGAGGACGCGCTGCGCCAGGCGCAGAAGGTGGAGGCGGTGGGCCAGCTGACCGGCGGCGTGGCGCACGACTTCAACAACCTGCTGACCGTGATCCGCGGATCGGTGGATCTGCTGAAGCGGCCGAACATCTCGGAGGAGAAGAGGCGGCGCTACATCGATGCCATATCGGATACCACCGACCGCGCGACGCGGCTGACCGCGCAGCTGCTCGCCTTCGCCCGGCGGCAGGCGCTGAAGCCGCAGGTGTTCGATGCCGGCGCCAACATCACCGCGCTGCGCGAGATGCTGGGCACCCTCACCGGGTCGCGCATCCGCCTGCACCTATCCGCGTGCGCGACGCCGTGCCACGTGAATGCCGATCCCAGCCAGTTCGATACCGCGATCGTCAACATGGCGGTGAATGCGCGCGACGCGATGGGCGGCGAGGGCGATCTGACGATCGCCGTCGCCACCGTCGCGGCGATGCCCGCGATCCGCAACCATCCGGCCGTGCCGGGCGACTATGTGGCGGTGGCGATCACCGATACCGGCAGCGGCATCGCGGCCGACCAGATCGAGCATATATTCGAACCGTTCTTCTCCACCAAGAGTGTGGGCGAGGGCACGGGCCTGGGCCTGTCGCAGGTGTTCGGCTTCGCCAAGCAGTCCGGCGGCGAGATCCACGTCGCGAGCGCGCCCGGCGAGGGATCGACCTTCACCCTGTACCTGCCGCTGGTGGCGCCGGACGAGCAGGCCGCCGCCGCCGACGGGCCGGACACGGCCCGCCCCGCGCGGCCCGGCGGGTGCGTGCTGGTGGTGGAGGACAATGAGGAGGTCGGCCGCTTCGCCACCCAGGCGCTCGCGGAACTGGGCTTCGGCACCGAGTGGGCGGCCACCGCCGACGAGGCGCTGGCGCTGGTGGCCGCCACGCCGGACCGCTTCGACATCGTGTTCACCGACGTGATCATGCCGGGCAAGTCCGGCATCGAGCTTGCGCGCGAGCTGCGCACCCTGCTGCCGGCGCTGCCGATCGTGCTGACCAGCGGCTACAGCGCGGTGCTGGCGGCGCAGGGCACCGGCGGCTTCGATCTGCTGCAGAAGCCCTATTCGATCGACGAGCTGTCGCGCATATTGCGTAAGGCGGTGGGCTGAGCCGGCCGCCCAAGGTGGCCGCCTTTCGGCGGATCAGGCCGCCGCGTTGTCGATGCCGAGTTCGCCGAGCTTGCGGTAGAGCGTCGAGCGGCCGATGCCCAGCCGGCGGGCCACCTCCGTCATGCGGCCGCGATAATGGCCGATCGCCAGGCGGATCACGTCCGCCTCGATCGCGTCCAGCGGCCGCATGTGCCCGTTCGGCTCGAACAGCGTCACGCCGGCGCCACCGCCCACGCCCACCGCCGGCCGGCCGGCGCCCCCAAGCGTCTGCTGCGCGATGTGGGGGAAGTCGGTCGCGGTCAGCGCATCGCCCTCGCAGAGCACGGCGGCGCGGAACAGCGCGTTCTGCAGCTGGCGGACATTGCCGGGCCAGGCATAGCCGATCAGCACGCGCAGCGCCTCGTCCGTGATGCCGAGATCGCGCATGCCGGGCTGCCGGGCGATACGTGCGAGGAGGTGGCGGGCGAGCGCCGGGATATCCGCCGGGCGGCGGCGCAGCGGCGGGATCACCACCTGCACCACCGCCAGCCGGTAGTAGAGATCCTCGCGGAAGCGGCCGGCGGAGACCTCGTCGATCAGGGTGCGGTTCGTGGCGGCGATCACCCGCACGTCGCTGTGCCGCACGCCGCGGCTGCCGAGCGGCTGGAACTCGCCGGACTGGAGCACGCGCAGCAGCTTAACCTGTGCATCGAACGGCAGCTCGCCGATCTCGTCGAGGAACAGCGTGCCGCCGTCGGCATCCTGGAACTTGCCGACGTGACGATCGAAGGCGCCGGTGAAGGCGCCCTTCTCATGCCCGAACAGCTCCGATTCGACGAGGTTGGCCGGGATCGCGCCGCAGTTCACCACGATCAGCGGGCGCTTGGCGCGCGGGCTGGCGGCGTGGATCGCCTGCGCCACCACCTCCTTGCCGACGCCGCTCTCGCCCTCGATCAGCACCGGCACGCGGGCGCGGGCGGCCTTGGCGGCGATCGCCAGGGCGGCGCGGAAATCGGATGCGGAGCCGACGACCTCGTCGAAGGCCAGCGCATGACCTATCTTTTCGGTCAGGGGACGCAGCTCCCCGGTGGTGGCGCGGCGATCGGTCGCGGCGTCCAGCGCGGCGAGCAGGCGGTCGGGCGCGATCGGCTTCACCAGGAAATCGGTGGCGCCCGCGCGCATCGCCTCCACCACCGCCGCCACCGACGAGGAGGCGGCGAGCATGAGGATCGGCGTCAGCGGGCACATGTCGCGCAGGGCGCCCACGATCTCGCCGCAGGGAGCCTCGGGCGCCCAGGAATCCAGCAATATCGCGTCGATGCGGGCCGCCTCGCGCGCCAGCAGGGCCAGCGCGGCGGCCTGATCGGGCGCGGTCAGCATCCGCCATCCCGCCCTGGCGGCGATCGCCCCGACAAGGCGCGCCTGGGCGGGCTCGTCGTCGATCAGCAGCAGCATCCGTGTCGCTTCGCGTGCCATTGCGTCCTCATGCGCCTCGTTTCAGGACAGGCGCATAGCGGCGCGAAGTAAAATCCGGATTAAGTCACGGTGTCACAAAGCCGGCTGGCTACTTGAGGCGATGGCCCGGCGCAGCTAGAGGATGGAGGACTGCCGCAAGAGGGGACGGAACATGGCCGGTAACAACATGGAGCTGAAGGCTCACGAGGGCACCTATGCGGGCTTCATCACGCTGCTGAAGGTCGGCACCGGCGTGGCGATCGCCGCCGCGGCGGTCGTCGTCCTGCTCATCGCGAACTGAGCGCGATGAAGATCGCGGTCCTGCGGGAAACGGCCGAGGGCGAGCGCCGGGTGGCGGCCACGCCGGAGACCGTCAAGAAGTTCATCGGGCTGGGCGCCACCATGGCGGTGGAGAGCGGCGCCGGCGAGCGGGCGTCGATCGCCGACCAGGCCTATGCCGATGCCGGCGCCACGGTGGGCGATCGCGCCGCCGTACTCTCCGGCGCGGACATCATCTTCGGCGTGCAGGGGCCGGACCCGGCTTCGCTCGCGGGGGCCAAGCCCGGCGCGTGGCTGGCCGCCGGCCTCAACCCGTTCGGCGGCGGCGAGAATGGCGGGCGCGCGAAGGTGGACGGCTATGCCGCCGCCGGCATCGAGGCGCTGGCGATGGAGTTCATGCCGCGCATCACCCGCGCGCAATCGATGGACATCCTGTCCTCGCAATCGAACCTCGCCGGCTACAAGGCGGTGCTGGACGCGGCGGCCGAATATGGCCGCGCCTTCCCGATGATGATGACGGCGGCGGGCACCGTATCCGCCGCGCGCTGCTTCGTCATGGGCGTAGGCGTCGCCGGCCTGCAGGCGATCGCCACGGCGCGGCGGCTGGGCGCTCAGGTTTCCGCCACCGACGTGCGATCGGCCACGAAGGAGCAGATCCTGTCGCTGGGCGCGAAGCCGATCTTCGTCGAGAACGTGAAGGGCATCGAGGGCGAGGGATCGGGCGGCTACGCGACCGAGATGAGCCCGGAATATCAGAAGGCGCAGGCCGAACTGGTCTCCAGCCACATCGCCAAGCAGGACATCGTCATCACCACGGCGCTGATCCCCGGCCGGCCTGCGCCGCGCCTGATCTCCGACGCGCAGATCGCATCGATGCGGCCGGGCTCCGTCATCGTCGATCTGGCGGTGGAGAGCGGCGGCAACGTGGAAGGCGCCGTCGCCGGCGAGGTGGTGGAGCGGCACGGCGTGAAGATCGTCGGCCACCGCAACGTCGCCTCGCGCCTGTCGGCGGACAGCTCTGCCCTGTTCTCGCGCAACCTGTTCAACTTCCTCTCCGCCTTCTGGGACAAGGAGAAGGGCGGCCCGGTACTCGACGCCGAGATCGGCGACGCGGTGCGGTTGACGCAAGGGGGCAAGGTCGTCAACGCGCGGCTGCTGGGGTGAGGGCCCTTGTCGCAATAGTCGCGGCAGAGCTGCTTGCATCGGTGGCTCATGGAGAGCCGCGTCATCTGCGGAATAGCTGGATTATCCAGCCCGTCGCACCTCCTCAGGGCGAGCAAGCGCTGGTCTCCGGCGACTTCGTTCTGAAACAACGCCTGTTGCCGACGGGCTTAGTCGAATTGGCAGACCGTATCGAAATCGACAAGCTGCCTACTCTTCCGCCCGGCACGCAGCTGGTGAAGGTCGAGACGCCGAATGACAATGTGTATTGCCAGCCAAGCGCCCTTGAAGAGTCTTTTATGCGCGGTTTGCACTTATGCTTTGTCGATAGTGATAGGGATTTGCGGTTTGAGGGCTGGTTTCCGGCTCGCAGCCAGACGGCAAGCATCTTGAATATCGCAGGCGACCGACCAAAGATGCCGAAGGCGCTGCCTGATATTGCGTATCATGATGTCGATACGGTCAAAATGACGGACGTGTTTTTCATCGGCATTGAGCGACGCAACTACTTCAACATATTCAGCGCCGAGTCGTTCATGATCGCATTCGGCAAAGATGGTTCTTTATCGCGAATAACCGCACCTGTTGCATTTAAATCCAGAGAGATGCCGAAGCAGATCGCTATTCTCGGCGCCCGTTTCACCGCGTTGTCCGAGAAAGATGGCAAGATGATTGTTAGTGTTGACGAGGCGATGCCTCGGCAGCCGTTCGGCATCTTCACGACTAGAACATTACAGTAGGCCACAAAAGGAGGCGAAAAATGGACTTCATATCGATCCTGTCGATCTTCGTGCTGGCCTGCTTCATCGGCTTCTACGTCGTCTGGTCGGTCACGCCGGCGCTGCATACGCCGCTGATGGCGGTGACGAACGCGATCTCGTCCGTCATCATCGTCGGCGCGCTGATCGCCTCGGCGGCGCCCGGATCGGCGACGTCGAAATATCTCGGCCTCGTCGCCGTGGTGTTCGCCAGCGTGAACATCTTCGGCGGCTTCGCCGTCACCGAGCGGATGCTCGCCATGTACAAGAAGAAGGAGCGCAAGGGTTGAGCCCGGTGGCTCGCCTTGACGCATATCGGCCGGGGGGACTGATCCGATGAACTACGACGCCGCCACCGATGTCATGCCCGCCGGCATGGCCCATGCCGCCGAGCATATCGCCGTGCCCAGCTGGGCCGGCCTCGCCTATCTCGCCTCGGGCGTGCTGTTCATCCTCGCGCTGCGCGGCCTCTCCAGCCCGACGAGCTCGCGGCAGGGCAACCGCTTCGGCATGATCGGCATGCTGATCGCCGTCGTCACGACGCTGATCCTGCACGGCACCGGCCTGGTCGAGATCGCCATCGCCATCGCGATCGGCGGCGGCATCGGCTATGTGACGGCCAAGCGCATCGCCATGACGGACATGCCGCAGCTGGTCGCGGCGTTCCACTCGCTCGTCGGCATGGCGGCGGTGCTGGTGGCGATCGCCGCGTACCTCAACCCCGCCGCCTTCGGCATCGTCGACCCGGCCACCGGCGAGATCCTGCGCGTCAGCCGGATCGAGATGGGCCTTGGCGTCGCGATCGGCGCGATCACCTTCTCGGGCTCGGTCATCGCCTTCCTGAAGCTGAACGGCAACATGGGCGGCAAGCCGATCATGCTGCCGGGCCGGCATGTCATCAACATCGCGCTGCTGGCGGCCATCCTGGGGCTGGTCGGCTACTTCCTGACCGATCAGAGCGCGTGGGTTTTCCTCGTCATCACCGCGCTCAGCTTCCTGATCGGCTTCCTGCTCATCATCCCGATCGGCGGCGCGGACATGCCGGTCGTCGTGTCGATGCTGAACAGCTATTCGGGCTGGGCGGCCGCGGCGATGGGCTTCACGCTGCACAATTCGGCGATGATCATCACCGGCGCGCTGGTCGGCTCGTCGGGCGCGATCCTCAGCTACATCATGTGCCGGGCGATGAACCGCAGCTTCATCTCGGTGATCGCCGGCGGCTTCGGCGGCGATACAGCGAGTGCCGGTGGCGCCGCCGCCATCGACCGGCCGTGGAAGCGCGGATCGGCCGAGGACGCGGCCTTCCTGATGAAGCAGGCGGAGCAGGTGATCATCGTGCCCGGCTACGGCATGGCGGTGGCGCAGGCGCAGCACGCGCTGCGCGAGATGGCCGACACGCTGAAGAAGGAGGGCGTGAAGGTGAAATACGCCATCCATCCCGTCGCCGGCCGCATGCCCGGCCACATGAACGTGCTGCTTGCCGAGGCGAACGTGCCCTATGACGAGGTGTTCGAACTGGAGGACATCAACGGCGAGTTCGCCCAGAGCGACGTCGCCTTCGTGATCGGCGCCAATGACGTGACCAACCCGGCGGCCAAAACGGACAAGTCCTCGCCGATCTACGGCATGCCGGTGCTGGACGTGGAAAAGGCCAAGACGGTGCTGTTCGTGAAGCGATCGATGGGCGGTGTCGGCTATGCCGGCGTCGACAACGACGTGTTCTACATGGACAACACGATGATGCTGCTGGCCGACGCCAAGAAGATGGTCGACGACATCGTCAAGGCGATGGCCCACTGAGGCGCCGGCCGTGGCGGATGCCGCGCGCATCGGCCTGGCCGGCTTCACGCTGATCCGATCGAGGCCCCGCGCCGTGCTGGCGTGGGGCTTCGTGTATCTGCTGTTCGGCATCGTCACCAGCCTGGTCACGCGCCCGCTGATGGCGGAGATGATCCGCGCGATGCCGGCGGCCGGCGCTGCGGCGCCCGCGCCGGCCATCCCGCCGGGGCTCTGGCCGGCGCTGCTGGCCGTCAATCTCGGTTCCTCCGGCATGCTGCTGGTGTTGCTGGCGGCGGCGATGCGGGCGGTGCTGAAGCCGGAGGAGCAGGGGGCCTACTTCATCCGGGTGGGAATGGACGAGCTGCGGCTGCTGGGTACGACGATCCTGCTGCTGCTGATCGGCCTCGGTGCCTATCTGGCGATGATCCTCGTCGTCGCGATCGTGATCGTCGGCGGTGCGGCGATCTTCGCCGGTACTGTCGGCACATCGGCCGCGGATGGCGGCGCGGCGGCGATATTCGTGGTGCTGGCGGCGCTTCTGTCGGTCTCCCTTCTGATGGCGTCCATGATCGCGTTGCAGACGCGGTTCGCCCTGGCGCTGCCGCTCACGCTGGTGCGTGGGCGCGTCGTGGTGCTGGAGGGATGGCGGCGGTCCCGTGGGCATTTCTGGCCGCTGCTCGGCGGCTTCGCGATCGCCGGCATGATCGTCAGCGCCGTTTCGCTGCTGCTGTTCCTGCCCATGCTGATCGTGTTGCTCGGCAGCGGCGGCGGGGTTGTCGGGCTCGCCGATCCATCGCGGCAGATCGCCATCATGCACTCGCCCTGGCTCTATCCGATGTGGCTGCTGGCGCCGCTGCTAGGCGGCTTTTTCATCGCGATGACCGGGGGGTCGCTGGGGCAGGCGCTGCTGGAAACGGAAGCGGCCGGCTGATCGCTCAGCCGGCCGCTTCAAATACCAAGGGTGATCGCGTGGTCGAGGGCGCTCAGGCCTTCTCGATCTCGCTCGCCTCGGCTTCCTGGGTCTTGCCCAGCTCGCCGCTGGCGCCGAGCTGATCGTAGAGTTCGGCCTGGCGGTCGCGCAGGCGGTCCCCGATCTCGTCGAGGTTGAGCTTGCCTTCCTCATGCGCCTTCTTGGCGTCCTCGAACATGTCCTCGTCTTCCTCGTCGATATGGTGGATCGTCTCCTCGCCGAGAACGTGGACCTTCGCCTTGTAGAGCTCCTCCGTGCCGTCCAGCTGCTCCAGCTCCGCCATCAGGGTCTTGCCGGCGGCATGCTCGACGATGCCTTCGTTCACTTCATCGGCACCGATCACCGGCTTTACCGCCGGGTAGAGGATCTCCTCCTCGATCGTCATGTGCACGGCCAGGCGCATGCACAGTTCCTCTGTGATGGCGACCAGCTTGTCGCCCTCGGCATCCTCGGCCTCGTCGAACAGCTCGCGGAAGCGGTGATGCTCGCGCTTCAGCAGGGCGATGCCCTCGGGATCGTCATCCTTTACGCGATGATCGCCTTCCTCGTTCCGCGATGAATATTTGCCGGCCATGGTCGATCCCTCGTGAAAGTGGGTTTGCGCCAGAACGGCCGGTGCGAGATGCTGGTTCCACAAGGCCCCGGCGGACGATCGGCACAGCGCGCGCACCGTGCCGGGCTATAATATGTATCAGGTTTCAGTTTTTCCGGTTGCCGCTGCCCGCCGCCGTGGCGCTAATCCGCGCGAGAGGTGCAGGATGGCCATTCCGGATACGAGCGAGATCTGCCGCGGGGTCGAGGACGCGATCGCCTGGGAGGCGGCGCGGGAGGCGCCGCCGGCGGACTTCCCGCCGCTGCCGGAGATCCCGGGCGGACGCTACACGCGGCAGGACTTCCACGATCTCGAGGTGGAGCATGTCTGGCGCAAGAGCTGGATCTACGCCTGCCGCGAGGAGGAGGTGCGCGAGCCCGGCAGCTACCGCGCCTTCAACAAGCTCGGGCCGCCGATCATCGTGGTGCGCGGCAAGGACGATGTGGTGCGCGCCTTCTACAATACCTGCCGCCATCGTGGCGCGCCCGTGGTGCGCGACGAGGCGGGCAAGGTGGGGCGGCTGCGCTGCCAGTATCACAGCTGGTCCTATGCGCTTGACGGCACGCTGGTGAGCGTGCCGGACGAGCGCGATTTCGCCTGCCTGAACAAGGCCGATCGCGGCCTGCTGCCGGTGCGCTGCGAGACGTGGGGCGGCATGGTGTTCATCAACGAGGATCAGTCGGCGATGCCGCTGGCCGATTATCTGGGCGGGCTGCCGCACGAGCTGGCCTGCGTCGGCATGGACGGGCTGCGCGTGGTGGAGACTGTGAGCTACGAGATCGACTGCAACTGGAAGGCGGCGGTGGATGCCTTCCTGGAAGTCTATCACATCAACACGATCCACCCGACCAATGCCGGCGTCATGCTGCATTCGAAAGCGGCGGCGATGGGGCTGATGCCGCATGGCCACTCGCGCATGGCGACGCGCAAGAACATGAACCAGGGGATCAACTTCGTCGAGTTTGAGGGCGCGCCCGACATCGCGACGATGCCTGATTTCTATCGCAACAACAATGTCGCCTACAATATCTTCCCCAATCTGGTCACGCCGGTGGAGCCAACGGGCTTCCCGATCCTGCTGTTCTGGCCGCGCGGTCTGCGCAAGACCGAGATGGTCGCCGTCTATGTCGCGCCGGACTGGGGCGATGGGGAGCGGCCGGCCTTCTGGGATCGCTTCCTGCCGATCTTCGATGCGGTGCTGCAGGAGGACATGATGAACCTCGCGCCGATCCAGCAGTCGCTCGATTCAGGCGCGTTCACCGGCATGATGATCAACTATCAGGAACGCCGCATCTACTGGTTCCACGAGGAGCTGGACCGGCGGATCGGCGCCGATCGCATGCCGCCGGAATTGAGGGTCGCGCCGGTGCTGGGCGATCATGTCGAGCCGCTGCCGCTGGCGTTGGCCGCCGAGTAAGGGGCGGGCGGGGGGGGGGGCACGCGCCGGCTGGCGCTGCCCCCGAAGCGCATCGCCGGCCGGCGGCGAACGCCGGACTACTGATCCAGGAAGCTGCGCATCTTGCGGCTGCGGCTCGGATGCTTCAGTTTGCGCAGCGCCTTGGCCTCGATCTGCCGGATCCGCTCGCGCGTGACCGAGAATTGCTGGCCGACCTCCTCCAGCGTGTGATCGGTGTTCATGCCGATGCCGAAGCGCATGCGCAGCACGCGCTCCTCACGCGGGGTCAGGCTGGCGAGAACGCGGGTCACGGTCTCCTTCAGATTGGCCTGGATGGCCGCATCGACCGGGATGACGGCGTTCTTGTCCTCGATGAAGTCGCCGAGGTGGCTGTCCTCCTCGTCGCCGATCGGCGTTTCCAGGCTGATCGGCTCCTTGGCGATCTTCATCACCTTGCGGACCTTCTCCAGCGGCATGGAAAGCCGCTCGGCCAGTTCCTCCGGCGTCGGCTCGCGGCCGATCTCGTGCAGGATCTGGCGGCTGGTGCGCACCAGCTTGTTGATCGTCTCGATCATGTGCACCGGAATGCGGATGGTGCGCGCCTGATCGGCGATGGAGCGGGTGATCGCCTGCCGGATCCACCATGTCGCATAGGTGCTGAACTTGTAGCCGCGACGATACTCGAACTTGTCCACCGCCTTCATCAGGCCGATATTGCCCTCCTGGATCAGATCCAGGAACTGCAGGCCGCGGTTGGTGTACTTCTTGGCGATGGAGATCACGAGGCGCAGATTGGCCTCGACCATCTCCTTCTTGGCGATCCGCGCCTCGCGCTCGCCCTTCTGCACCATGTTGACGATGCGGCGGAACTCGGCCAGCGCCATGCCGGTCGCCTGGGCGATATCGGCGATCTCGCTGCGGATGCGCTCCACCGGCTCGGCTTCGGCGGCGGCGAAGGCCATCCACTTCTTGTCCTGCCCGCCGACGCGCTCCAGCCAGCCTTCCTCGGTCTCGTGATCGACATAGGCGTCGAGGAACGACTTGCGCGGCACCTTGTGGCGCTCGGCCAGGCGCAGCATCTGCCCGCCCAGCGCGGTGAGGCGCCGGTTGAAGGCGTACAGCTGATCGACGAGATATTCGATCTTCTGGCCGTGGAACTGCACGCTCTCGACCTCGGCGGTCAGATCCTCGCGCAGCTTCTGATACTTGGCCTCCTGGCTCGCCGGGAAATCGTCGCCGGCGCCAAGGGCAGCCAGGCGGGCAGCCTGAACCTTGGAAAAGGTCTTGTAGAGCGAAGTGATGGTCGCGAACTTCTCCAACGCCATCGGCTTGAGCTGCTCCTCCATCTGCGCGAGGCTGAGGGTGTTATCCTCCTCCTCGTCGTCGGACGGGCGCGGCGTGCGCCGCTCGGTCATGCTCTCGTCGTCCTCGTCGACGACCTCCGGCTCCTCCGGCTCGGCTTCCTCCTTGAACGAGGGGCCGGTCGTCTTCTCGGAGATCTCGTCGCCTTCCTCGGCGCCCTCGACCTGCTCGGGTGTCGGCCCCTTGGAGAGCATGGCGTCGAGATCGAGGATCTCGCGCAGCTGCATCGTCCCCTCGTTCAGCGCGGTCGACCAGTCGATGATCGCGTTGAACGTGATCGGGCTCTCGCAGAGCCCCAGGATCATCGTGTCGCGGCCCGCCTCGATACGCTTGGCGATGGCGATCTCGCCCTCGCGGCTGAGGAGCTCCACCGCACCCATCTCGCGCAGGTACATGCGGACGGGATCGTCGGTGCGATCGACCGTCTCCTTCTTGGTGACGTTGGTGAGGACGGGCGTCGCCTCGCCCTCGTCAACGCCGGCGACATCCTCGTCGGCCGCGTCGTCGGCGTGGCTCTGATCCTCCTCGCCGGACTCGTCATTCTCGACGACGTTGACGCCCATCTCGTTGAGCGCGGACATCACGTCCTCGATCTGGTCGGTCGACATCTCGCCGAGCGCGCCGTTGAGGTCGTCCACGGTGATGTAGCCGCGCTTCTTGGCGCGGGCGATAAGCTTCTTGAGCGAGGCTTCGTTCAGATCGATCAACGGCGCATCGCCGCCCTCGGTCTTTTCCGCCGGTTCCGCCATGTTCGTCTTCGCCATCTATTTCCCGCCAGTCGCTGCCGCCGCCATTTCGGCCGCCTGCATCATGTCGATCGAACCGAGTTCGTAGCCCCGCTCCCTCAAGCGCAGCCGTCGTTCCCGGTTCCTCTGCCGCGCCGCCTCGATCGCCTCGTACCGGCCAAGCCCGGTATCGGCTAACGCCTTGGCATTCAACCGCGCCATCTCGTCATCCAGATCGCGCTCCTCGCTGATCGTCTCGATCATCGCGTTCAGCCGCTCCACCGCGAACGCCGCGTCGGCGCCCGGATGGGTGAACGGGAAGCGAAGATCGAACGTAACGTCGAAGCGCGCGGTTTCCGTAAGCGCCTCCACGGCCAATATGGCGTCGATCCCATCCTGATCAAGATCGGGTCTGGTCACGGCCACATGCATGAGGGTATCGCGCCATCGCTTGAACTCGTCATGATCGACGCGCAGGCTGCCGACGGCCTCGATCCGGTCCACCGTGACCATCGGGTAACGCGTGAGTCCATAGAGCAGGGAACGAACGAATAGGCCGGAAAGTTCGCGCCGCCCGCCGGGCGAGGTGCGCACCACGGACTGCTGGACGCCGCCGCGCTCCTGCCGCTTCCAGCCGAAATCTTCAAAGAAATAGCCGGTGAAGCTGCGGCGATACTCGTCCGCCATCAGCCGGTCCGCGCAGGTGCCGGCCAGATCGTTCAGCCGCTGGCGCAGGCCGGCGCGCTCCTCCGGGCTGGCGGCGTCGATCTTCGCCGCCTCGCCCTGGTACAGCATCGCGACGAGCGGCACCGTCTCCGCCACCGCCTTGTCCCACGCGGCCACGCCACCCGCGCGCACGATATCGTCCGGGTCCTGGCCGGCCGGCAGGCGCGCGAAGCGCAGCGACTTGCCCACCGTCAGCACCGGCAGCGCCCGCTCCGCCGCGCGCAGCGCCGCCTTCTGGCCGGCGGCATCGCCGTCGAAGCAGAGCGTCGGCACGTCGATCAGCCGCCACAGGCGCGCCATCTGCTGCTCGGTGAGCGCGGTGCCGAGCGGCGCCACCGCCTCGTCGACGCCCGCCGAGGCGAGGCCGATCACGTCCATATAGCCTTCGACGACGAACAGCCGGTCCGCCTTGCGGCTGGCCGGCGCGGCGCGATCGAGGTTGAACAGGGTGCGGCCCTTGTCGAACAGGGGCGTTTCCGGCGAGTTCAGATATTTCGGCTCGCCCGGCCCCAGGATGCGCCCGCCGAACGCGATGGTGCGGCCGCGCGCATCGCGGATCGGGATCATCAGGCGGCCGCGGAAGCGATCGTAGGGCTCGCGCTCCTCCACCTGGATCAGCAGCCCCGCCTCGGTGAGCATCGGCGCGCCGAAGCCGGCCAGCGCCTCCTTCAGCCGCCCGCGCGAATCGGGCGCGAAGCCGAGGCCGAAGGCGCCGGCAAGGGCGGCGCTTACGCCACGCCGCTGCAGATAGGCGCGCGCCTCCGCCCCGCTCAGGCCGTCCAGCTGCTCGCGGAACCAGACGGCGGCCGCCTCGGTTGCGTCGATCAGCGTGGCGGCGCGCTCCGCTTTCTCCTGCGCGCGTGGATCGGGCGCGGGCATGTCCAGCCCGGCGGCCTGCGCCAGCTCCTTCACCGCGTCCATGAACGGCAGGCCCTGCGCCTCGGTGAGGAAGCGGATGGCGTCGCCGTGGGCCGAGCAGCCGAAGCAGTGATAGAAGCCCTTGTCGTCGTTTATGTAGAAGCTGGGCGTCTTTTCCTGATGGAAGGGGCAGCACGCCTTATACTCGCGGCCGGCCTTGGTGATCTTCACCGTGCGGCCGATCAGGCCCGACAGCGACGTGCGGGTGCGGATCTCGTCGAGGAAGGCGGGCGACAGCATCATGTCCCGACATCCCATCCGGGCCGGGCGAATCGGGCGTTGCGAGGCATCGCCCGATTATAGCGGTAGCGGCTCCGCCCCCGAATGGCCAGATCGCTTCGCGCGGGGCGGCGCCGTCAGCGGCCCTCGCTCTCCAGCACGAAGGCCCGCAGCGCGCGCGCATCGTGCAGCGCATTGTGCGGCACCTGGCTGTTGCGCGCCGTGGAGAAGCCCGGCGTGCGGCGCAGCTCGAAGCTCAACCGGTCCACGTCGACGATGTCGGTCTCGCCCACCAGCAGCAGGCGGCAGAACAATGCGATGTCCTCCGGCCAGTCCGCCACGATGTACGGATCGGGATCGTGGCGCAGATAGGCGGCCAGATCGTGCGCCGCCGCCACCCGGTCCAGCCGCGTGTCCAGCGCCTGCGGCACGGTGAACAGATAGGGGATCACGTGCCGGCCGACCCACGCGGTCGGCGGATCGGGCAGGGGGTGGATCACGACGTAATAATCGTCCCCCTCCTCGGCGGCGAGGCCCAAGCTGAGGAGCGGACCGCCGAAGCCGTCGAACTCGGTATCCAGGAAGTAGCGGGCCACCGGATCAGCCCGCCAGCGCCGCCTTCACCATGCCGCTGGCCTTCGCCATGTCCAGCGTGCCGGCGAACCGCTCCTTCACCGCCGCCATCACCCGGCCCATGTCCTTGACGGAAGTGGCGCCGAGTTCCGCCACCACGGCGGCGATCGCCGCCTTCGCCTCGGCCTCGTCCAGCTGGCGGGGCAGGAAGCCCTCGATCACCGCCAGCTCGGCCTTCTCCACGGCCGCTAGTTCGTCGCGCCCGCCGCTCTCGAACATCTCGATCGATTCGCGGCGCTGCTTGGCCATCTTCTGCAGCACCTCCGTCACCAGCAGGTCGTCGTCGGGCTGCGCGCTCGCGGTGCGCAATTCGATGTCGCGATTCTTGATCGCGGACTGGATCAGGCGGATCGCCGCCGTGCGCGTCGCGTCGCGCGCCTTCATCGCGGCGACGAGCGCCGTCTTCACGTCATCACGAATCATGGGGCCTCGGCTGGTTCGGCAAAGGCGGAAGCCTAGCCGCGCCGGCCGATCTTTAATAGATTGACCGCTTGGGCGAGCCCTCCTACCACCCCCGCCGTTTACCCGCCCGACAATCGAAGGAGCGCCCGCCTTGGCCGAGCAAGACACCACGCGCGTGCCGGAAGGGGCGACCGGCGTACTGGCGCTGGCGGACGGCGCCGTGCTCTGGGGCCGCGGCTTCGGCGCGGAGGGGGCGGCCGTGGGCGAGGTGTGCTTCAACACCGCGATGACCGGCTATCAGGAGGTGATGACCGATCCCTCCTATGCCGGCCAGATCGTGACCTTCACCTTCCCCCACATCGGCAATGTCGGCGCGAACCCGGAGGATGTGGAGGCGATCAACCCGCATGCGCTGGGCATGATCGTGCGGGAGGACGTGACCGATCCCTCCAGCTTCCGCTCGACCCAGACGCTGGACACGTGGCTGCGCAACAACGGCCGCATCGGCCTCTCCGGCATCGACACGCGCGCTCTGACCCGCGCGATCCGCATCCAGGGCGCGCCCAGCGGCGTGATCGCGCACGATGCCGCCGGCCGGTTCGACGTGCCCGCCCTGATCGCCCAGGCCCGCGCCTGGCCGGGGCTGGAGGGGATGGACCTGGCGAAGCAGGTCTCCTCCACCCAGAGCTACAAGTGGGACGAGGGCCTCTGGACGCTGGGCGAGGGCTACGCGCGACCGCAGCCGGGGCACCCGGGGGGCGAGGGTGACACCCGCCCGCACGTGGTGGCGATCGACTACGGCCTGAAGCGCAATATCCTGCGCAACCTCGTCGCCGCCGGCGCGCGGGTGACGGTGGTGCCCGCCACCGCGACGTTCGACGAGGTAATGGCGCACGCGCCGGACGGCGTGTTCCTCTCCAACGGCCCCGGCGATCCGGCGGCGACCGGCACCTATGCCGTGCCCGTGATCCGGGAGCTGCTGAAGGTGGGCAAGCCGATCTTCGGCATCTGCCTGGGCCACCAGCTGCTCGGCCTGGCGGTGGGCGCCACAACCTCCAAGATGCACCAGGGCCATCGCGGCGCCAACCATCCGGTGAAGCGCATCGGCGATGGCAAGGTGGAGATCACCAGCATGAACCACGGCTTCGCGGTGGACGCGGGTTCATTGCCAGCCAACGCCCGCGCCACCCACGTCTCGCTGTTCGACGGCTCGCTGGCGGGGCTGGAGCTGACCGACGCGCGGGCCTTCTCGGTACAATATCACCCGGAGGCGAGCCCGGGGCCGCAGGACAGCCACTACCTGTTCGAGCGGTTCGTGGAGGAGCTGAAGATATGAGCGAGAGATCTTCGATAGAGTACGTAGCCTCTGCGCTTGCATACCACTTTTATCTCCGCGACGAGAAAATTGGCGGCCCAAGCTCGCTTTCAGATCTAAAAGCTACATTCAAAAATGAGTTTGATCACGAGCTGAGCGACAAAGCCGTTTTAGAGACGGCTAGTTGGCTCGAGGAGAACTCGTTCATAAAATTGTATAATGACAGATATGCGGGCATGCTCCTTTCGTACGATCAAAATGACTTTAACGCAGCTTACAGGCAATTTCGAGAAAAGCTGCCGGAAAGCATACTGGCACGCGGCTGGTCATTTAATTTCGAGCTATTTTCAAAAGTCTTTTCTCAGAGTAGATTTTGGCAAGACCTAGAAGATGACTCGGAGAAGGTGCAGTCTGAGAAAGCTTTTGGGCTTATACCGGCGTCGGATAGGACTGTGACTGTCCTTCACAACTCATCGGAAGGAGCTGATATATCGGCAGGGCTATTATTGATTGAGGATGAGTTATCAACGAATAATCAAGTTGCATCCGACTTAGGTGAGGATCGAGATCGACTTCTCGGAGAAGTTAAAGCTTCACGCTTAATAATCTGGTCCCAGCACATTCGCGCCGATGTTCTTAGCGGCCTTATATTGGGCTTTCTCCGAGAGCTGATTAAAAGAATTCCTGAGAAAGCAGCTAGTCTCGGTGTGGATCGGATTATCAAATTGATTGAGAAGATATTGGACCACGTGTTTTAATGCCCACACATACTCAAATTTCGTCTTTCCTCATCAGGGCGCCACGTCGATCATGATCGGCCAGGCGTGCGACTTCGGCCGTCCAATCGCACCCGCGATCAGGCACCCCAAGGATTTATGATCGTGACGTCGGTCCGCTCCATGTCGCTGACGTTGCGCGTGACCAGCGGCGTGCCGAGGCTCAGGGCATGGGCCGCGATCAGCATGTCGCGCTCGGCGATCAGCTGGCCGTCGCGCTTCAATCGCGCGCGCAGCGGCCCCCAGGCGGCCGCGGCGGGATCGTCGAACGCGGCGATCCTGTCGCCGAGCCGGCTGAGCAGGTCGTCGTGGAACGCCTGGAGATCACGCCGCCGCGGTTCGTCGTCCGTCAGGGCGATGCCATACCGTATCTCGCCGAGCACGATGGTGGAGAGGATGCATGCGCCGAAATGCTCGGCCATCCAGGCGAGCACCGTCGCGTTCGGGCGGGGGCGCGCCAGTTCGCTCCAGACGTTGGTGTCAATCAGCACCGAAGACGGTCCGATCCTCGTCGATCGTCCGCTCCGGCAATTCGAGCGTGGCGCCGTTCGCGGTCTTCACCAGATGCGCGACGAAGTCGGCGTTCGACATGGCCCGTATGCGGGCCGCACGGTCGAAGTCCGTACCCTCTCCATAGGTCCGCTCGATCAACTCGCGCAGTTCCGCCTCGAGCGATCGTCCCTTGCCGGCCGCCACCTGCCGGGCGTTGCGCTTGGCGACCTCGTCGAGCCGGCGGATGGTGATACTGCCCATGTCGCGCCTCCAGTGATTGCAATGCAATCACCTAAGTTGAAAGCTGATTGAGAACAATGCCCAAGCGCACCGACATCTCGTCCATCCTCATCATCGGCGCGGGTCCGATCGTCATCGGGCAGGCGTGCGAGTTCGATTATTCGGGCACGCAGGCGTGCAAGGCGCTGCGCGAGGAGGGGTATCGCATCGTCCTGGTCAATTCGAACCCGGCGACGATCATGACCGATCCCGACATGGCCGACGCCACCTATGTGGAGCCGATCACGCCCGAGATCGTCGCCAAGATCATCGAGAAGGAGCGGCCGGACGCCGTGCTGCCGACGATGGGCGGGCAGACCGCGCTCAACACCGCGCTGGCGCTCTACAATGACGGCACGCTGGCGAAATATGGCGTGACGATGATCGGCGCCGATGCTGCCGCGATCGACAAGGCCGAGGATCGCCAGAAGTTTCGCGACGCGATGGACCGGATCGGGCTGGAATCGCCGCGCTCCGCCATCGCCCACACCGTGGAGGAGGCGCTGGCGGCGCTCGACCAGGTGGGCCTGCCCTCGATCATCCGGCCCAGCTTCACGATGGGCGGGCAGGGCGGCGGCATCGCCTATAATCGCGAGGAGTTCGTCAAGATCGTGACGAACGGGCTCGATCTCAGCCCGACGACCGAGGTTCTGGTCGAGGAATCCGTTCTCGGCTGGAAGGAATATGAGATGGAGGTGGTGCGCGATCGCAACGACAATTGCATCATCATCTGCTCGATCGAGAATGTCGATCCGATGGGCATCCACACGGGCGATTCCATCACAGTCGCGCCGGCGCTGACGCTGACCGACAAGGAATATCAGATCATGCGCAACGCCAGCATCGCGGTGCTGCGCGAAATCGGCGTCGAGACAGGCGGTTCCAACGTGCAGTTCGCGGTCAATCCGAAGGATGGCCGGCTGGTCGTGATCGAGATGAACCCGCGCGTCTCGCGATCCTCGGCGCTCGCCTCCAAGGCCACCGGCTTCCCGATCGCCAAGGTCGCCGCCAAGCTGGCGGTGGGCTACACGCTGGACGAGATCGACAACGACATCACCGGCGCGACCCCGGCCAGCTTCGAGCCGACGATCGACTATGTCGTCACCAAGATCCCCCGCTTCGCCTTCGAGAAGTTCAAGGGCGCCGACAATCTCCTCTCCACGGCGATGAAGAGCGTCGGCGAAGTCATGGCGATCGGGCGCAATTTCCCCGAGAGCCTGCAGAAGGCGCTGCGCGGGCTGGAGACGGGGCTGGCCGGCCTCAACATCGTCGACCGGCTGGCGGGCGCGCCGCGCGGCGAGATCGAGGCGGCGCTCGCCAGCCCCACGCCCGATCGGCTGCTGGTGGCGGCGCAGGCGCTGCGCGAGGGCTTCACGGTGGACGAGATCCACCGCATCGCCCGGTTCGATCCGTGGTTCCTCGAACGGCTGGCCGAGATCGTCCGCGCCGAGGACGATGTCGCCACCAACGGCCTGCCGCAGGATGCCGTGGGCATGCGGCGGCTGAAGGCGATGGGCTTCTCCGACAAGCGGCTGGCCTGGCTGGCGCTGCGATCGGCCAACCTGCGCGGCATGGAGCGGGCGCAGGCGCGCGGATCGGGCCTGATCCACGACACGCTCGTCGCGATGACCGGCGGCGTCACCGAGCAGGAGGTGCGGGCGTTGCGCCACCGCCTTGGCGTGCGCCCGGTGTTCAAGCGCATCGATACCTGCGCCGCCGAGTTCGAGGCGAAGACGCCCTACATGTATTCCACCTACGAGGCGCCGGCCTTCGGCGCGCCGGAGAATGAGGCGCAGCCCACCGCGCGCGAGAAGGTGGTGATCCTGGGCGGCGGACCGAACCGCATCGGCCAGGGCATCGAGTTCGACTATTGCTGCTGCCACGCCTGCTTCGCGCTGGGCGACAAGGATCAGGGCGGCGCCGGCTACGAGACGATCATGGTCAACTGCAATCCGGAGACCGTCTCGACCGACTACGACACCTCGGACCGCCTCTATTTCGAGCCGCTGACGGTGGAGGACGTGCTGGAGATCCTGCATGTCGAGCAGGCGAACGGCACCCTGAAGGGCGTGATCGTCCAGTTCGGCGGGCAGACGCCGCTGAAGCTGGCGCAGGAGCTGGCCGATGCCGGCATCCCGATCCTGGGCACCAGCCCCGATGCGATCGATCTGGCCGAGGATCGCGAGCGGTTCGCCGCCCTCGTTTCCAGCCTGCGCCTCGCCCAGCCGGCCAACGGCATCGCCCGCAGCCGCGAGGAGGCGCTGATCGTGGCCGAGCGGATCGGCTATCCGGTGCTGATGCGGCCGAGCTACGTGCTCGGCGGCCGCGCGATGGAGATCGTCGACGGCCCGGCGCAGCTGGAGAACTACATCCAGACGGCGGTGCAGGTCTCCGGCGACTCGCCCGTGCTGATCGACCAGTATCTGCGCGACGCGATCGAGGTGGACGTCGACGCGATCTGCGACGGCACGGACGTGGTCGTCACCGGCGTGATGCAGCATATCGAGGAGGCGGGCGTCCATTCCGGCGACAGCGCCTGCTCGCTGCCGCCCTACAGCCTGTCGGATGAGACGGTGGCGGAGATCGAGCGGCAGACGCGCGAGCTGGCGCGTGCGCTGTCCGTGCGCGGCCTCATGAACATCCAGTTCGCGGTGAAGGAGGGGCAGGTCTATCTGATCGAGGTGAACCCGCGCGCCAGCCGCACGGTGCCGTTCGTGGCGAAGGCGATCGGCATCCCCATCGCCAAGATCGCAGCGCGGGTGATGGCGGGCGAGATGCTGGCGGACCTGCCGCCGATCGACCGCGCGATTGATCATGTCGCGGTGAAGGAGGCGGTGTTCCCCTGGGCGCGCTTCCCCGGCGTCGATCCGGTCCTCTCGCCGGAGATGAAGTCCACCGGCGAAGTGATGGGGATCGATGGCGATTTCGCCACCGCCTTCGCCAAGGCGCAGATCGGCGCGGGCACCGTGCTGCCGCGCGGTGGCACGGCCTTCGTCTCGGTCAAGCCGGGCGACAAGCAGCAGATCGCGCCGGCGGTGCGCACGCTGATCGAGCTCGGCTTCCGCATCGTCGCCACCACGGGCACGGCCGATTTCCTCCGCGGCGAGGGGCTGGCGGTGGAGACGATCAACAAGGTGCAGCAGGGCCGGCCGCACATCGTCGACCGGATCAAGGACGGCGGCATTGCGCTGATCTTCAACACGACCGAGGGCTGGCAGTCGCTGCAGGATTCGCAGTCGATCCGCGCCTCCGCGCTCGCCGGGCGGGTGCCCTACTTCACCACGGCGGCCGCCAGCGTGGCGGCGGCGCGGGCGATCGCGGCGCTGAGTGCCAGAACCCTTGAAGTGAGACCGCTCCAATCATATTATTCCCGTTCGCACGCTTGATCCCGACATAATTGCACGGTGCGGGCGGCTCGATTTCGGGCCGCTTGGGAAATGGTTTTTGCAGTAGAGGGGTTTCGCCGATGGACAAGATGCCGATGCTGGAGGAGGGGCACAGGATGCTCACCGCGCAGCTCGCGGCTCTGAAGGTCGAGCGCCCGCAGATCATCGATGCCATCGAGGAAGCGCGCGCCCACGGCGATCTGTCGGAGAATGCGGAATATCACGCCGCCAAGGAGCGGCAGGGCCAGATCGAGGCGATGATCGCCGATCTGGAGGACCGGCTGAGCCGCGCCCAGATCATCGACCCGACGACGCTGTCCGGCGACAAGGTGGTGTTCGGCGCGACCGTGCACATGCTGGACGAGGACGAGAAGCCGGTGAAGTACCAGATCGTCGGCCAGACGGAGGCGGACGCGAAGTCCGGCCGCATCTCGTACAATTCACCGCTGGGCAAGGCGCTGATCGGCCGCCGGGTGGACGACGAGGTCGAGGTGACGGTGCCGTCCGGCGACCGCTACTATGTGGTTTCCAAGATAGAATTCATCTGATCCGTGCGCCTGCCGCCATCCCGCGCCACGATCGTACTCGGCGCGCTCACGGCGGCGGCATGGCTCGGCGTGAGCCTCGCCGGGCTTGATCAGGCCGCCGCCATCGCCGGCGGCTTCATTCCGGAGCGGATGAACGCCGGCGGGCAGGCCATCGTCGCGACCACTTACGGTGCGGGCGTCACCGGGTTCGTGCCGGCATGGCTGACGCCGCTCACCGCCACGCTGGTGCATGGCGGCCTCATGCACATCGCCTTCAACCTGCTGATGCTGGGCTTCTGCGGGCGCTTCGTGGAGGTTGCGCTTGCGCCGCGCGGGCTGCTGCTGCTCTACGCGATCGGCGCCTATGCAGGCGCAGCGGCGCAATATGCCGTCGATCCGCACGGGCTGGTGCCGATGATCGGTGCCAGCGGGGCGATCTCGGCGCTGCTCGGCGCCTATGCTCTGCTGTTCGGGGAGCGGCGCGGTACGCTGGCGACCCATCGCTTCGGCAAGGCGCTTCATGTGCTTTGGCTGGCCGCCGCGTGGATCGGCTTTCAGCTGCTTATCGGCTTTGCGACGGTGCAGCAGGGCGCGACCATCGCCATCGCCGCCCATATCGGCGGATTCCTCATCGGGCTGCTGCTTGCCCGCCCGCTGCTGCGCTGGCGTTATCGCACTGCCTGAGCGGCGGTGCGATAACAAGGTTTTCTGTCAGTCCAGCGCGGGCTGAAGCAGGCGGTGCAGGTGCACCACGACATATTTCATCTCGGCATCGTCGACCGACCGCTGGGCGGCGCCGCGCCATGCCTTCTCGGCGCTCGCATAATCATCGTAGAAGCCGACGACGTCGAGACCCTGGAGATTGGTGAAGTCCAGCCCGCGCGGATCGCTCACGCGGCCACCGAAGACCAGGTGCAGCTTGCTCACCCCGCTCAGCCCCGCGACTTCATGAAGGCGACGAGCTTGTCGAAGCCGTTGCGGCGAATATAGGCGTCGAAATCCGCCGCCTGGGTGACGGCCAGGTTCACGCCCGCCACGGTGAGATTGCTCACCTTGTAGCCGCCGCCCACCTTGTCGACCGTCCATACCGCGTTCAGCGGCGAAGATCCCGGCTTCGTCACCTGCGTCATCACCGCCGCGCTGGTGCCGGAAGGCACGGTGCGCACCACCTTCAGATCCGCCTTGGCGTAATCGAACAGGCGATCGGCGTAGGTGCCGATGATGAAATTGGGGAAGGCGGCCTTGTAGGCGCTATACTGGGCCGGCGTGATCTTGGCGCGCCAGCTGCGGATCAGCCGGTCGCCGATCGTGTCGACCGAGAAATATTGCGACAGCAGCGTGCGGAACTGGGTGCGCGCGGCGGCGCGATTGCCCGTCCGCAGCACCGCGAAGCCCTCGTCGGCGAGCGTGTCTACGAAGGGTCCGGGCTCCTGGTTGTTCACCGCGGCAGCGGCCGGCGCCACCAGCGCCGGGGCGCTGAACGAGGCCCCGCCGATCAGCGCGGCGAGGACGGCGTGGCGGATGTGAGAGGAAAGGCGCATCATGTCAGTTCAATCTCCGGGGTGGCGGCTGCGGGAGCCGCGCGGGTAGCGCCAGCTTTACGCAGTCGCCGCTTAACCCGCGCTGAGCGCCCTCAGCCTTGCGGCGAGCGGATCGCCTCCTTGGCGGCGGCGCCGGCCGAGGTCGCCGCCTTGCTGGCCGTATCGATCAGGCGATCGACCTGCTGCTTGGCGCCATCCTTGTTGACGCCAAGCTCGTCGAGCGTGTCCTGCCCCGCTTCCTTGGCGGCGGCGAGGGCGTTGCGGGCAAGCGTGCCGAGCTTGTCGCCGATCGGCGCCAGCACCTCCGCCTCGCGCCGGGTACGGGGCAGCAGCGCACCGAGCAGGGCGCCGATCGCCACGCCGCCGATCAGCACGGCGAGCGGGCTCTCCTCGATCCCGTCGGCCGTCCTGGTGCGGACGGTGGCGGCCGTGTCCTTGGCGCTCGCATAAGCGGCGTTCGCCTTGTCGCGGGCGGCCTCGGCGGCGATCGCGGCATAATCCCGCGCGCCCTCATAGGCCGCGCCCGTCTTCTCCCGTGCCGAGGCGAGCGTCTCGCCGGCGGTCGCCTTGGCCGACTCCAGCGTCTCGCTCACGCTGGCGCGCGCGGCACCCGCGCCCTCGCGCACCTTGCCGGCGGCATCGTGCAGCTTCTCGCCAGCGGCGGACAGGGTCTCGCTGGCGTAGGTGGTCGCACGATCGGCGGTGTCCTTGACAGTGTCCTTGACGGTCATCGTCTTTCTCCTCCTTTGCCGCGACGGCGCCTGGTGGTCGCGGCTGGTGTGTTCGATGGTTCGGCGTCCCACTTGGGGCGGCGCCAGAAAGCGAGGCGGCGAAGCAGGCGCCAGAGCGGGCGGCGCAGCAGCAGCAGCGTGCCAGCGCCCGCGACGGCGGCGACGGTGCCCGGCCGCTCGATCGCGAAGCCGACGGCGGTATCGCCCATCTCCTCACCTTTCTCGCGCACGTCCTCCCACGTTTCGCGGACGCGGACGCGCGGACTGAGGCGCACCTTGAGCCTTGCGACCGTCTCGTCGATCCGAATACGGGCTGCTGCGGCCTCCGCTTTGGCGCGGGCGATGTCGGCGGGCTTGCCGCTCATGACCTTACCCCCGGCGGCGGCGTGGACAATTTGCCGATCGCCATCTTCGCAAGGATACCCGCCACGGCGAGCGCGATGAGAACCGCCGCTATCCCACCGCCCAGCGGCCCGATCCAGAGCGCCAGCCAGAAGCCGAGGAAGACGATGAGGGTGGTAAGCGCCGCCTGCACCAGGAATAGCGCGACCACCAGCATGATCGCCGCGGTGCGCACCGGCGGCACCCAGGCGAGTGCCTTTTGCCGATAGACGTCGATCTCTGCGGTCGCGTAGGCGCGGCCGTCAGCGACCAGTCGCCTGATCAGCGTGCCGACGGATTCGGTATCGCGCGGTTCGCGCATCGAGGGCTGCCGGCTCAGGCCGTGGTGTCCACCGGCACCGTGGTGGCGGTGGAGGGGGTCGGCGCGGCGGCCGGCGCAGGGGCTTCGCCGGCAGTCGCCGCGTCGGACGCGCCGGCTTTCACCATGCGGGCGATGACGAAGCCGATCGCGGCGGCGGCGCCGATCGCGATCGCGGGGCTCTTGCGGACGAGATCGCGCGCATCGGCGACGAGTTCCTCCACATCCTTGCCGCGCAGCGTATCGGCGAAGCCAGCGATCGCCTGCGACGCCTGGCGGGCATAGGCGCCATATTGCTCGCCGACCTTCTCGTCGATCTGGCCGGCAAACTCGTCCGTCAAGCGGGTGACGTTCTCCAGCGCACCGACGGCGCGGTCCTTGCCCTGCGCGGCATAGTCCCGCGCCTTGTCGGCCGCCTGGGCACGCAGGCTGGCGGTGGCATCGCCCACCTTGGTAGCCGCATCGCCGAGCTTGTCGGTGGCAGAGGCACCGACACCGGCACCGGCGGACACCGCCGATCCGGCCGGCGCGGCGCCGTAGGAGGGCGCACCGGCATAGTCGCCGCTGCGATCGACCGTCGCGTCTGACGCGCCGGTAACGATCGAATCCGTACCTTCCGGAAGCGGGGATTGCGAACTGGCCATGACGAGGTCTCCGTGGTGATCGGCTTCGCCCTCTGAAACTTCCGCACCACGCCACTGTTCCATGCCCGTGATAATCTTCGCGGCGGCGGTGGAACGTGCTTCGGCTGTTCGGGCGCGCACACCGGCGCGGCAGACGGATGCGTCCATCCCCGCCGGCGAGGCGCGCCACCGCCACCCTGATCAAAGCGCTACCTTCGGGGTGCGGACGGAGGCTCTATGGTCGCGCGGTCAAGCCTCGGAGCCCGCCATGCAGAATCGCCGCATCGTCCTCGCGTCCCGCCCGGAAGGCATTCCCCGGCCCGAGAACTTCACGATCGTCGAGGCGCCGGTGCCGGAACTTGGCGAGGGCGAGGTGCTGCTCGAGAACCAGGTCTTCGCGATCGATCCGGCGGTGCGCGGCATGCTGGACGACGTGAAGAGCTACATGCCGCCGGTCCAGATCGGCGGCCTGATCCCCACGATGGTGCTGGGCCGCGTCGTCAAGTCGCGCAGCCCGCAGTTCAAGGAAGGCGATTTCGGCCGCGGCTTCATCGGCTGGGAGGAATATTCGATCCTGAACCCCGGCAGCGTGGCGTTCGAGAATGTCACGGTCGATCCCGCCATCCCGCTCACCGCCTATATGGGCGCGCTCGGCTGGTCCGGCATCACCGCCTATGTCGGCCTGCACCGCACCGGCGAGATGAAGGCGGGCGACGTGGTGGTGGTGAGCGCGGCGGCCGGCGCCGTCGGCAGCGTGGCGGGGCAGGTGGCCAAGCTGCGCGGCTGCCGCGTGATCGGCATCGTCGGATCCGACGAGAAGGCGGCGCACATCACCGGCGACCTCGGCATGGATGCGGCGGTGAATTATCGCTCGGCTCCGGATCTGACGGCCGCGCTGCAGGCGGCGTGCCCGGAGGGGATCGACCTCTATTTCGACAATGTCGGCGGCCGGACGCTCGATACCATCCTGCCGCTGATGCGCCCGTTCGGCCGCATCCCGGTGTGCGGCATGATCGACAACTACAACCACCAGACGGAGCAGTATCCGATCCGCAACCTCTGGCAGGTGCTGGTCAACCGCATCACGATGCGTGGCTTCCTCGCCTATGAGGCGCCCGACATGCTGCACGAGGCCGAGACGCAGCTGGCCGACTGGTTCCGCTCCGGCGACCTGGTCGCGACGGAGAATGTGACGGTCGGGCTGGAGAATACGCCGGACGCGTTCATCCGCCTGATGTCCGGCGTCACCTCCGGCAAGACTCTGGTGGCGCTTAACGATCGGGTGACGACGCTCGGGTGACGACGCAGGGATGAGGCGGCAGGCGCCGGCGCTCAGTTGCCGCTGGCCCGGCCGCGATAATTGTTGACCGAGTCGCGATCCGCCCGCGCCTGATCCGCCATTTCCCGCCACTCGCGCCGGCTGTGGCATTCCTTGCGCGCGGAGATGCGCGACTCGAGCGACTGGATGCGGCGGCAGACGATCTTGTCCGGATCGGGCAGCGGCGCTCGCCCGGTCGCCGGCCCGGTCGCCGGCTCGGGCGCCGCCAGCGACGGGACGGCCACAGCAGCGGCGAGCGGAACGAGGGCGAGGGCGATGAGGCGGGTCATTCCTGTCTCCACGGGGATCGGCCGCCGGATCATGCCGCCGGCGGCGCCCCGGTCAACCGCCGAGCGCCGCGGCCAGCTCGTCGCGCCACGTCCGCGCCGTGCCGTCGGAGGGGGCGCGCCAGTCCCCTCGGGGGGAGAGGCTGCCGCCGGCGGACACTTTCGGCCCGTTCGGGATGGCCGATCGCTTGAACTGGCTGGTCTGGAAGAAGCGCCAGAGGAACGCCTCCAGCCACGTGCGGATGGTCGCCAGATCATAGGCGCGGCGGGCATCCTGCGGGAAGCCGGCCGGCCAGCTGCCGGCCTCCGCATCCCGCCACGCATGCCACGCCAGGAAGGCAATCTTGGAGGGTGGCAGGCCGTGGCGCACGACGTAGTGCAGGAAGAAGTCGTGCAGCTCGTATGGGCCGATCTTGCTCTCGGTGCTCTGGATCGCGCCGCTCGCGTCCGCCGGCACCAGCTCCGGCGAGATCTCGGTGGCGAGGATGGCGGCGAGGATGCGGTCCGTCCCGGCATCGAACTGGCGGGATTGGATGCACCAGCGGATCAGATACTGGATCAGCGTCTTCGGCACGCCGCAATTGACGGCATAGTGGCTCATCTGGTCGCCGACGCCGTAGGTGCACCAGCCGAGCGCGAGTTCGGAGAGATCGCCGGTGCCGATCACGAAGCCGGCATTGTGGTTGGCCAGGCGGAACAGGTAATCGGTGCGCAGGCCCGCCTGCACATTCTCGAAGGTGATGTCATACACGGGCTCGCCGGCGGCGAACGGGTGGCCGAGATCGGCGAGCATCTGGCGCGCGGCGGGGCGGATGTCGATCTCGGCGGCGGTGATGCCCAGCGCGCGCATCAGCGCCCAGGCATTGGCCTTCGTCGCCTCGCCGGTGGCGAAGCCGGGCATCGTGTAGCCCAGGATGCGATCGCGCGGCAGGCCCAGCCGGTCGCACGCCTTGGCGGCGACGATCAGCGCGTGGGTGGAATCGAGTCCACCCGAAATGCCTATCACCATCGTCTTGCCGGCGGTGGCGGCGAAGCGCTTGGCGATGCCTTCCACCTGGATGTTGAACGCCTCGTAGCAATCCTCGTCCAGCCGGGCGGGATCGTTCGGCACGAAGGGAAAGCGGCGGATCGCGCGCTTCAGCCCGTCGTCGGCGAAGGCGGGCGCGTGGGTGAAGCCGATGCGGCGGAAGCGCTGCTCGGGATGGCCGGCGGCCACGGCGGCATCGTTGAAGGTGGGCGTGCGCATCCGCTCCAGCCGCAGGCGCTGCACGTCGATGTCCGCCAGGATCGTCTCGGGATCGTCGACGAAGCGGCGGGACTCGGCCAGGGGTTCGCCGAGCTCGTAGATCATCGCCTGCCCGTCCCAGGCGAGGTCGGTGGTGCTCTCGCCCGGCCCGGCGGCCGAGTAGACATAGGCCGCCTGCGCCCGCGCCGACTGCGAGGCGCAGAGCAGCGCCCGCTCCCGCGCCTTGCCGACGACGATGTTCGAGGCCGAGAGATTGCACAGGATCAGCGCCCCGGCGAGCGCGCCGAAGGTGGAGGGCGGCAGCGGCGCCCAGTAATCCTCGCAAATCTCGACGTGGAAGCAGAAGTCGGCGAGGTCGTCGGCGGCGAAGACCAGATCGGTGCCGAACGGCGCCGACTGGCCGGCGACCCTAATGTCCAGCCCGGTGATGCCGGCGCCGGGGGCGAACCAGCGTTTCTCGTAATATTCGCGGTAGTTGGGCAGGAAGCTCTTGGGCACCACGCCCAGTATCCGCCCGCGCGCGATGACGAGCGCGGTGTTGTAGAGCCGCCCGAGCCGCCGCAGCGGCGCGCCGACGAGCAGCACCGGCGCCAGATCGCGGCTGGCCGCCACCAGCGCGGCGATGCCGTCCTCCACCGCGTCGAGCAGCGCGTCCTGCAGCAGCAGGTCGTCGATCGCGTAGGAGGAGATGTTGAGCTCGGGAAAGACCATCAGGTCCGCGCCGGCGGCATGGCCCTCATGCGCCAGCGCCAGCGTGGCCGCGGTGTTCGCCGCCGGATCGCCGGCGGTGGCGATCGGCGTGCAGGCGGCCACCCGGACGAAGCCCTGCGCCTGGCGGGCGTGGAAGCGGGCGGGGGCGTCCATGCCGGTCTCCTCGGGTATCAGGCGGCGGGCTGGGCCGGGGCGACCGTCGCCATCGGCGCGATCGCCCGCGCCAGCGCGTCCGTGCCGTAGGGCTTGCGCACCACGGGCACGTCCGCCAGCCGCTCCGGCACGTCGAGCTGGTCGCCATAGCCGGTGGCGAACAGGAAGGGCGTGCCCCGCGCGCGCAGCGCATCGGCGACGGCAAGGCTCGTCTCGATGCCGAGATTGAAGTCGAGCAGGGCGAAGCCGGGTGACACCGCGCCTTCCAGTATCTCCAGCGCGCGCGCCACCGTGGCGGCGGTCAGCACGCTGCGCGCACCGAGCGCCCGCAGCGCATCCTCGCCGTCCAGCGCGATGATCATGCTGTCCTCCACCAGCAGCACGTCCTTGCCGGCCAGCGCGCCCTGCACCGCCTCGATCGGCGGCACCGGCGGCGCCGATCGCTTGCCGGGGGTGGCGAGCACCCGCGCGACATGGCGCGACGGCACGCAGAAATGTGCCTCCACCCCGCTCAGCCGGTAGCGAATCTCCGCCGTGCCGCCGAGATCGAACGGGATCGACCGCTCGATGATCGTCGATCCGAAGCCGCGCCGCGTGGGCGCCTGCACCGCCGGGCCGCCTTCCTCGCTCCAGTCGATCAGCAGGGATCCATCGCGATCCACCTTCCAGTCGATCGCCACCGCGCCGCTATCGGAGAGGGCGCCATATTTGGCGGCGTTGGTCAGCAATTCGTGGAAGACGAGCGCCATGGTGGTGAAGGCGGCCGCCTCGATCAGCACGTTGGGGCCGGAAAGGCGCACCCGCTCCCGCTTCTCGCCCAGGAAGGCGCCGGCCTCCGTCTCGATCAGGTCGATCAGCCGCGCCGGGCCCCAGCGATCGCTGGTGATCTGATCGTGCGCGCGGGCCAGCGCCTGGATGCGATCCTCCAGCGTCTGCACGAAGGATTCCGCCGTCACCGCCGTGCTGCGCGTCTGTGAGATCAGGCCGCGGATCAGCGACAGGATGTTGCGCACGCGGTGGTTCAGCTCGGCGATCAGCAGCTCCTGCTGCTCCTGCGCGCGGCGGCGATCGTGGCTGGCGCTGTCGGACAGGCGCAGCACCACCTCCAGCAGCGCCGTGCGCAGCGTCTCGGCGACGCGCAGCTCGGCCGGGGTGAACGGCAGCGCCTTGCCCTTCACCAGCTGCGACCATTCCTCGAAGCTCTTGCGCGGGGTCAGCCGCATGCCGTTGGGGCCGGGCTCGATCGGCTTCTCGGGGTTGCCGGCCCAGCGCACCGACCGCAGCCGCTCGCTGCGGAACAGCACCACATAGTCGCGCGGGCTGCGCGACAGCGGGATCGCGACCAGGCCGGCCGCGCGATCGGCATAGGCCGCCGCCTCGGGCAGCACGGAGGCGAGGTGATCGGTGGCGAACACGGCGCTGCCCGCCACCTGGTTCAGCGCCGTAACCAGCGCCTCGAACTGCTGGCGATCGGGCGTCAGGCCGGAGAGCGAGAGGCGGCCGTCGAGAAACACGCCGACGCCGTCGCTCGGGATCGTGTCGGCGATCATCTCGCCCAGCCAGACGGCGTCGGTCAGCACGCCGGCATCCTGCGCCACCGCCGCCATCAGCCGATCCGCCACGGCGCGAGCGCGCCGCTCGTAATCGGCCACCTCGCGGCGCTCGCGGCTCTCCAGCATCATCGAGAACATCTGGCCGAACAGCTCGGCGGCGCTGCGATGGCCGATGCCGGGCAGGCGCGGCGCGTAATGGTGGCAGGCGAACAGGCCCCACAGGGCGCCGTCCACCACGATCGAGATCGACAGCGACGCCTGCACGCCCATGTTGCGGAGATATTCGATGTGGATCGGCGAGACGGCACGCAGCACCGCGAGCGACAGATCGAGCGGCCGGCCGCGCGGATCGAGCGTGGGCACGATCGGCACCGGCGACGCCTCCACATCGGCGATGATGCGGAAGATGTTGCGTACGTACAGCGCGCGCGCCTGGCGGGGTATGTCCGATGCCGGATAGTTGAGGCCCAGGAAGCTGTCGATGCCGGGGCGCACCGCCTCGGCGATCACCTCGCCGGCGCCATCGCGATCGAAGCGGTAGACCATCACCCGATCGAAGCCGGTCAGCGCGCGCACCTGCCGCGCGCCCTCGCGCAGGAAGGCCTTCAGCCCGTCCGCCTGGGTCAGCCGCGCCATCATGCCGCGTACGAGCGTGGATGCCTCGACATCGTCGCCGCAGGCCGGCTCCGCCTCCAGGATCACGATGTCGCCGGCGAAGTGGACGGCCACGTCGAACCGGCCGCGCCCGCCTACCAGCTCCAGCCCGAACATCCGCTCGATCGCGTCGGCGCCGCGCAGCATCGTCATGCGGTTGCGGATCGTGTGGATCGCCTCGTCGGCGAAGATCGCGCTCACCGGCTTGCCCAGCATCGCGGCGGGCGAGAGGCCGATGAAGTCGCCCACATTGTCCGACGCGCGCGAGACCATCCAGTCGGAGGTGAACGCCACCAGGAAGCCGAAGGGCTGGATCAGGCCGGGAATGGCGATCGGCTCGCGATCGCAGTTGGTGAGATCGACGGGCATGTCGGCGGGGAAATCGCCCATGATGTCAGCGTCGCTCATCGGGCGCCTTCTCCTCCGCGACGCTCGCGGCGAACAGGTGGAAGGCCCGCCGGGCGCCGGCGATCGCCTCCGCCCGCCACGCCGCGCCGCCGGCTTCCCCGGCCGCCTCCAGCGCATCCAGGAAGCCGCGCCACTCGCCCTTGGCGTGCTGCGCGCCGAGATAGGCGGCGGGCAGGCCCGCGCCCACCTGCCGCGCCAGCAGCGCCCCGCCCAGCCGCGATCCCTCCACCACGTAGCGCATGCCCCAGAGGGCCGCCTCGTCCGGGCGATCGAGCGGCAGCGGCGGCGGCGGCGGCGTGCCGAGCGCGGCGAGGTCGTCGGCCAGCAGCGGCGCGCGCGGGCGCCAGCCGGCGGTCGCGCCGGATCCGGCGATCGCCTGCTCGATCGGCGCCAGCGCGCGCGCGTGCGCCCGCAGGAACGCGCGGTAGGCGGCGGCATCGGCGAGGTCGAAGGTGGCGAACGTCGCGTCCAGCCGCTCATGATCCCCGGCGGTGGCGGTGCGGAGCTCGGTGCGCAGGCTCATCGCCTTGCCTCGCACGGGGCCGGGCGCGGGCTGGGGAGAAAAAGATGGGGCATCTTCCCGGCGTGCTAGCGCAGCCCGCGCCGATGGGCAATGAATGGCAGGCAGAGCAAAGCCGGATGTGCGCCGGATCACTGCGCAAGCGCGATCCCTCCGCCAGACCGACCATCGATGAGGCGACCGGACAGGGGTGGCAAGCGATGCGGAACATGGACATGGGGGCGCCGAACGGCGTCGTGGAGCGGGCCAAGGCGATCCTGCTGACACCTAAGACGGAATGGCCGGTGATCGCCGCCGAGCCGGCGACCGTCGGCGGCCTCTATCGCGGCTATGTGATGATCCTGGCGGCGATCCCGGCGGTGTGCGGCGCCCTGGGCGGCATGATGTGGGGCCACTCGGCCCTGGGCATCACCTATCGTCCCTCGATCGGCGCGTCGCTGGCGGGCGCGGTCGTCAGCTATCTGCTCACCCTCGTCGGCGTGTATCTGCTGGCGCTGGTCGTCGATCTGCTGGCGCCGCGCTTCGGCGGCACGCGCAGCCGGGTGCAGGCGTTCAAGCTGGCCGCCTATTCCGGCACGGCGGCGTGGCTGGCGGGCCTGTTCCTGCTGATCCCGGGGCTCGGCTGGCTGAGCATCGTCGGGCTCTACGGCCTCTATCTGCTCTATCTCGGCCTGCCGTTCCTGATGCGGGCGCCGCCCGCCAACGCGATGGCGTACACCGCCGTCACGGTGCTGGCGGCCTTCCTGCTGACCTTCCTCGTCGGCGCGATCACCTCGCCGCTCGTCTCGCTGCTCTCCGGGCCGGCTCTGGTGGCGGACGGCGGCACCGTGTCGGGCTCGCTCGCCGTGCCGGGCGTCGGCACCGTGGACGTCGGCAAGCTGGAGGCGGCGTCCAAGTCGATGGAGGCGGCGGCGAACGGCACGGCGGCCACCGCGATCCCCGCCGAGGCGCTGCAGGCGATGCTGCCCGCCACGGTCGCCGGCCTGCCGCGCACCGAGGTATCGAGCGCGTCGGCCGGCAACGGGCCGATCGGCGGCGCGCATGCCGAGGGGATCTACCGCGCCGGCGAGGGCAGCGTGACGCTGGGCCTGAGTGACATCGGCGCGGCCGGCGCGCTGGCGGCATTCGGCGCGGCGTTCAACGTCCAGTCGAACAAGCAGAGCGCGACCGGCTACGAGAAGGTCGCGACGATCGACGGCCGCATGGTCTCCGAGGAATATGACGAAGCCGCCAGGCGCGGCAAATACAGCGTGCTGGTGGCGAACCGCTTCATGGTGGAGGCGGAGGGCACCGGCGTGCAGATGGCGGCGCTGAAGGGCGCGGTAGAGGCGATCGGTTATGCCCGGCTGGAGGCACTGGCGAAGTAGCCGCCGCCTCTCACGGGCGCGGCGCGCCAAAGCCGTGCATCCGCCGCGCCCACTGGAAGGCGATCACCGCACCCTTGGCCGGCTGGATCAGCAGCAGCGCCAGCGTGGCGGCGAGCAGCGGCCAAAGCAGCATCTGCACGCCCATTGCGGGCGCGAAGAGGTGGTTCACCTCGATGACGATCGGCAGCAGCAGGTGGCCGAGCACGATGATGACCAGATAGGCCGGGAAATCATCGGCACATTGGTGGGACCAGTCCTGCCCGCAGCCGGGGCAGGTGGCGGCCGGCTTCAGGAACCGCCCGAACAGCCGCGCCTGCCCGCAGGCCGGGCAACGGCCGCCCAGCCCGCGCATTACGGCGGGGGCGACAGCGCGGTCATCGATGGCGGGATCGGACATGGACACCCCGCCTAGGCCGGATCGAGGTTCAGCGAACCAATTCGATTTACTCGCATTTATGCACACCGCTCATCCTGAGGAGCCATTGAGCCTGTCGAAATGGCGTCTCGAAGGACATGAAAGGTCCTTCGAGATGGGTCTTCGCCTCCGCTCAGCCCCTCCTCAGAATGAGCGGACAGGCAAAAAGCTGAACGTCGATTCGGCCTAGCAGATTCTCGTCCAGTCCGCCTCCACTCCGGCTTGCGGCGAGGGGTGTGTCTCGACTTCGCTCGACACAAAGGTCGGGGCAATGGCGGGTCAGCCGTCCGGAAACAAGCGGGCGCGGGTGGGGCGCACGCCGATGCGATCGCCGGGCCGGGGCGGCTCGGTGCCGCGATAGTCGATCTCCAGCGGGGCGGCGTGACCCTCGACCTGCGCCTCGATGCGGGTGGCGCCGCCGCGCGGCCGTGCCAGCGAGACGATGGCCGGCAGCGCCGGCGCGCCCTCCGCGACGATCTCGGCATCGTGTGGGCGGAAGAACAGGCTGCCCGCCCCATCCGCCGCGTCGCCCAGCGCCACATCCAGCGCATGATCGCCGAAGTGGGCGCGGCCGCCCTTCACCGCCACCGGCAGCCGGTTCGATTCGCCGACGAAATCGAACACGAAGGCGGAGGCCGGATCCTCGTAGATCGTCCGCGGGTTCGCCACCTGCTCGATCGAGCCATGGTCCATCACCACCACGCGATCGGCCAGCTCCAGCGCCTCCTCCTGATCGTGCGTCACGAAGATGGAGGTGAGGCCCATGCGATCGTGCAGCTCGCGCAGCCAGCGGCGCAGATCCTTGCGCACCTTGGCGTCGAGCGCGCCGAACGGCTCGTCCAGCAGCAGGATGCGCGGCTCCACCGCCAGCGCGCGGGCAAGCGCCACGCGCTGGCGCTGCCCGCCCGAGAGCTGTGCCGGATAGCGCCGGCCGAGCCCGCCCAGCTGCACCAGATCGAGCAGTTCCTCCACCCGCCGGGCGATCTCCGCCCTGGCCGGCCGGGTGCTGCGCCGGCGCACGGTGAGGCCGAAGGCGACGTTGTCCGCCACCGTCATGTGGCGGAACAGCGCATATTGCTGGAAGACGAAGCCCACGCCGCGATCGGTGATCGGCTGGTTCGTCACGTCCGCCCCGTCGAACGCCACCGTGCCGGCATCCGGAAACTCCAGGCCGGCGATGATCCGCAGCAGGGTCGTCTTGCCCGATCCGGACGGGCCGAGCAGCGCGAGGAACTCGCCGGGCCGCGCCTCCAGATCGATATGGCCGAGCGCGGTGAAGCCGCCGAAACGCTTCGAGATGCCGGATACGGTGATGCCCATCAGTGGCCGCTGCCCCCGCGATGATAGTCGAACCGCCATTCCAGCACGCTCTTGAGCACCAAAGTGACGAGCGCCAGCCCCGCCAGCAGCGAGGCGACGGCGAAGGCGGCGACGAAATTATACTCGTTGTAGAGGATCTCGACATGCAGCGGCATCGTGTTCGTCAGGCCGCGAATGTGGCCCGAGACGACCGAGACGGCGCCGAACTCCCCCATGGCGCGGGCGTTGCACAGCAGCACCCCGTACAGGAGCCCCCAGCGGATGTTCGGCAGGGTCACGTGCCAGAAGGTCTGCCAGCCGGAGGCGCCGAGCGACAGCGCCGCCTCCTCGTCGTCACGCCCCTGCTCGGCCATCAGCGGGATCAGCTCGCGCGCGACGAACGGGAAGGTCACGAAGATCGTCGCCAGCACGATGCCCGGCACGGCGAACACGATCTGCAGGTCGTGCGCCTCCAGCCACGGCCCCAGCCAGCCGTTCGCGCCGAACATCAGGATGTACATCAGCCCGGCGACGACCGGCGAGACGGAGAAGGGCAGATCGATCAGGGTGATCAGCAGGCCCTTGCCGGGAAAGTCGAACTTGGTGATCGCCCATGCCGCCGCGATGCCGAAGACGATGTTCAGCGGCACGCTGATCGCGGCGACGATCAGGGTAAGGCGGATCGCCGAGACCGCATCCGGCTCCACGATGGCATCCAGGAACGGGGCGACGCCGCGCTGCAGCGCTTCTGCGAACACGGCGATCAGCGGCAGCAGCAGGAAGATGCCGAGGAAGGCCAGCGCCACGCCGATCAGCACGATCCGCGTCGCCGGCGATTCGGCGGTGGCGCGGCGATTGGGTGCGCCGCCGCTCACCTCGCCATCCGCTTCCGGCTCCAGATCTGGATCAGGTTGATCAGCAGCAGCAGCAGGAAGGAGGCGACCAGCATCACGCTGGCGATCGCGGTGGCGCCGGCATAGTCATATTGTTCGAGCTGGGTGACGATCAGCAGCGGCGACACTTCCGATTCGAACGGCATGTTGCCGGCGATGAAGATAACCGAGCCATATTCGCCCACCCCGCGGGCGAAAGCGAGGGCGAAGCCGGTCAGCAGCGCCGGCCCGACCGCGGGGAAGATCACCCGCGTGAACGTGCGCACCCGGCCGGCGCCCAGCGACGCGGCCGCCTCCTCCACGTCGTGGCCCAGATCGGCCAGCACCGGCTCCACCGAGCGGACGACGAACGGCAGGCCGATGAAGACGAGCGCGATCACCACGCCCAGCGGCGTATAGGCCACCTTGATGCCGGCGGGTTCGAGGAAGCGGCCGAGCCAGCCGTTGCCGGCGTAGATCGCGGTCAGCGAGATACCGGCGACAGCCGTGGGCAGCGCGAAAGGCAGATCCACCATCGCGCTGACGATGCGCCGGCCGGGAAAGTCGTAGCGCACCAGCACCCAGGCGATCAGCAGGCCGAACACGCTGTTGACCGCCGCCGCCGCCGCCGCCGCGCCGAAGCTGAGCCGGTAGGAAGCGAGCGCGCGTGCCGAGAAGCCGACATCGACGAAATGGCCGGGGCCGAGCCCGGCCGAGCGCACGAACACCGCCGACAGCGGAATGAGCACGATCAGGCAGAGATAGAACAGGGTGAAGCCGAGCGTGAGGCCGAAGCCCGGCACGATCGATCGCCGTCGGCCGAACCGCTGCGCCGGCGCGGCCGCCCGCTGCCCGGCCGAAGCCGCCGCGGCCATCCCGCCTAGCGCCGGCGCTTCGCGAAGATCGCGTCGAAGATCGCGCCGTCGGCGAAATGCTCGGCCTGCGCCTTCGCCCAGCCGCCGAAGTCGCCGTCGATCGTCAGCAGCTCGATCTTCGGGAAGGCCGCCGCATATTTCGCTGCCACGGCGGCGTTGCGCGGCCGGTAGTGATTCTGCGCGATCAGCTCCTGCCCCGCCGGGGTGTAGAGATAATCGAGATAGGCCTTCGCCACCGCCTCGGTGCCGTGCTTCTTCGCGTTCGCGTCCACCACCGCCACCGGCGGCTCGGCGAGGACGGACAGAGGCGGGGTGACGATCTCGAACTTGCCCCTGCCCATCTCCTGCTGGGCCAGCATCGCCTCATTCTCCCAGGCGATCAGCACGTCGCCGATGCCGCGCTCGACGAAGGTGGTGGTGGCGCCTCGCGCGCCGCTGTCCAGCACCGGCACGTTGTTGTAGAGCTTCGTCACATAGTCGCGCGCGGCGGCATCGCTGCCGCCGGCCTTGCGGCCATAGCCCCAGGCGGCGAGGTAGTTCCACCGCGCGCCGCCGCTGGTCTTCGGGTTCGGCGTGATCACCTGCACGCCCGGTCGCACCAGATCGCCCCAGTCGCGGATGTTCTTGGGGTTGCCCTTGCGGACGAGGAACACGATCGTCGAGTAATATGGCGCGCTGTTGTCCGGCAGGCGGGCCTGCCAGTCGGCCGGCAGGCGCTTCGTCTTGGCGGCGATCGCATCGATGTCGTAGGCGAGGGCGAGCGTCACCACGTCCGCCTCCAGCCCGTCGATCACGGAGCGGGACTGCTTGCCCGATCCGCCATGGCTCATCTTGATCGTCACCGTCTGGCCGGTCTTCGCCTTCCAGTCCGCCGCGAAGCCGCTGTCGATCGCGCGGTAGAGCTCCCGCGTGGGATCGTAGGAGACGTTCAGCAGCGCGACCTCGTCACCCTTCTTCGCACTGCCCGAGCAGGCGGAGAGCGCCAGGAGGGCCGAGGCCGCGAGGACGACGGAGGAGAGGGTGCGTTTCATGACGGTCTCGCCTATATACTACCACAGCGATCGACAAGCGGATCGCGCGGCAAGATTTTATACCGTCAAACGAACATTTTTTGCGACAGGGACATCTGGTCGAGGATCTTCGCCGTCTCGTCCCGCACGGAAAGCATCACCGCGCGCAGGCGACAGCCGGCCTCGTCCACGCAATTCTCGCATGGCGTGTAGGCGAGGCGGGCGGCGCACGGCACCAGCGCCAGCGATCCCCGCGTCAGCCGCACGATCTCGCCATAAGTCACCTGCTCCGGCGGCCGGGCGAGCCAATAGCCGCCCTCCTTGCCGCGCAGCGTCTCGACAAGGCCGGCGCGCTTCATCTCGGACAGAATGACGGTGAGGAACTTGGCCGGGATGTTCTGAGCCTCGGCGATCTCGCTCAGCTGCACCGGCCCTTCGCCGTACCGATCGCCGAGATGGAGGAGCGCGCGAATGGCGTATCGGGTCCGTTGGGAAAGCACGGGTGGTCTTTGTCGCGTCGCGGCAGCGGACGCAAGCATTGCCGCATGGCGACGTTGCCGCCTTGACGGTCGCCCCCGGCCGCTCCTATGGGTCGCGCACGCCGGCATGGCCGTGGCGATCGTAGCTCAATTGGTTAGAGCGCCGGTTTGTGGTACCGGAGGTTGCGGGTTCAATCCCCGTCGATCGCCCCACCGCTCCTCTCCCTTTTTCCGCTGGTCACGGCTGGCGAATAATATTATTGCGCGATCACGCAATTAAGTGAGGACGTGATCATGGCCGCGCTGTGGGACTATCCGGATTTCGACGATCATGAGGGCGTCCACCTGTTCCGCGATCGTGCGGCGGGGTTGACGGCGATCGTCGCGATCCACTCCACGGCGCTCGGCCCGGCGGCCGGCGGCACCCGCTTCTGGCACTATGCCGATGGCGAGGACGCGCTGACGGACGCGCTGCGCCTCTCCCGCGGCATGAGCTTCAAGAACGCCATGGCTGGGCTGCCGATGGGCGGCGGCAAGGGCGTGGTGCTGGCCGATCCGGCCCGCACCAAGACGCCCGCGCTGCTCGCCGCCTTCGGCCGCGCGATCGACAGCCTGGGCGGACGCTATGTGACGGCCGAGGATGTCGGCATGTCGGACGCTGACATGGTGGCGATCAGCGCCGAGACCCGCCACGTCGCCGGCCTTCCGGTGGGACAGGGGGCGGCCGGCGGCGATCCGGGTCCGCTGACGGCGCTGGGCGTGTTCCTGGGGCTGAAGGCGGCGGTGCGGCGCGGGCTGAAGCGGGACGATCTTGCCGGCGTGCACGTCGCCATCCAGGGCGTCGGCAGCGTGGGCGGCGGCCTGGCCCGGCGGCTGGCGGCGGAGGGCGCGCGGCTGACGATCGCCGACGTCGATGCCGGCCGCGCCCACGCGCTCGCGGCGGAACTCGGCGGTACGGCCGTCGACAAGGCGGACATCCTGCGCGTCGAGGCGGAGGTGGTGAGCCCGTGCGCGCTGGGCGCGATACTGGATGCGGAGACGATCGCGACGCTGAACGCGCCGATCGTCGCCGGCGGCGCCAACAACCAGCTCGCCACGCCGGAGGACGGCACCCGGCTGCAGGCGCGCGGCATCCTCTACGCACCCGATTACGTCATCAACGCCGGCGGCATCATCAATGTCGGCCTCGAATATCTCGGGCAGGGTGATCGCGCCGAGGTGGAGGCGCGCATCGCCCAGATCCCCGGCCGCCTCGACCAGATCTGGGACGAGAGCGCCGCCACCGGCGACCCCGCCGCGCTGGTGGCGGACCGGATCGCGATGCGGCTGATCGGCCGGGGGTAGAGGACCGCCACTTCCCTTCTGTCGAGCGAAGTCGAGACACGAGCGAAGTCGAGACACGAGCGAAGTCGAGACACGAGCGGCGGCGGTACGCACAGCACGTATGTTGCGAACCGGCGCGCTTCGCTGCTGCGCCACACCTGAGCGTTGCGAGATAAGTGGGCCTCGGCTGCGCTCGGCCCGCCCCTCGACTTCGCTCGGGGCACGGGGTGGAGTGGGTTGCTCGGGTGTCAGCCCAGATGCTCGGCGAACTCGGCCAGTACCGCCTCGTAGAGCGTCTTCTTGAACGGAACGATCAGGTTCGGCAGCTCGGCCGGGGCGACCCACTTCCAGGCGCGGAACTCGGGATGCTCGGTCTCCAGGTTCACGTCGGCGTCCGTGCCCAGGAAGCGGAGGAGGAACCAGGTCTGCCGCTGGCCGCGATAGCGCCCCTTCCACAGCTTGCCGATCAGGTCGGCGGGCAGATCGTAGAGCAGCTCCGTGCGCGCGCAGGCGATCTCGGCGACGAGATGCTGCGGGATCCCGGTCTCCTCCTCCAGCTCGCGCAGGGCACCGGCGCGGGCATCCTCGCCGGGATCGAGGCCGCCTTGCGGCATCTGCCAGGCCTCCAGCGTGCTGTCGATCCGCTGGGCGACGAAGACCTTGCCGTCCGCGTTCAGCAGCATCACGCCGGCGGCCGGCCGGTAGGGCAGCGCCTCGTTCACGCCGGCACCGGATCGGCCTGCGCCATCGCCGCGGCGGCGCTCGCCTCCACTACGATCGCCTTCAGCGCCACCAGCGCGCCGCGAATGTCGCCCTCCGAGGAAGGGATGGCCTTGCGCAGGTTGCAGAAGCCGTGGATCGTGCCCACCGCCTCGCGATAGACGGTCGGCACGCCCGCGGCGACGAGCGCCGAGGCGTAGGCGCGGCCTTCATCGCGGATCGGATCGAGGCTGGCGGTGACGACCAGTGCCGGCGGCATGCCCGTCATCTCGCCCCGCGTCGGCACGGCACGCCAATGGCTCACGTCGGCGCGATAGGATTCGCTGAAAAAGCGCATCCCCTCCAGCGTCAGGAAATAGCCCTGGTTGAACTCGGCGAAGGACGGGAACTCCTGCGACCGCGCGAGCGAGGGATAGATCGGGAAGTGGGCGAGCACCGGCACGCCGGCCGGCCGATCGCGCAGGGCCATGGCCGTGACGATCGTCAGCGTGCCGCCCGCGCTGTCCCCGGCCAGCACTAGGCCGGAGACGCCGCGGCCGAGCACGCCCGGCGTATCGGCCACCCAGCGCGTCACCGTCTCGCAGTCGTCGGGCGCGGCGGGCCAGGCATGTTCGGGCGCCAGCCGGTAGTCGACCGCCACCACCGGCATGTCCAGCACGCGGGCGAACTCGGCGCAGAGCGGCTCGTGGCTGTCGAGATCGCCGAGGACGAAGCCGCCGCCGTGAAAGAACAGCATCACCGGCCCCGGCGCACGCGCCTCGCGCGCGTCGTACAGGCGGGCGCGAATGCCGCCGTGCGCGGCCGGCACCTCAAGATCGCGGATCACCGCCAGCTCGCCGACGGGCGCGTCCGCCACGTCGCGCATCTGGCGGAACAGCGCGCGCGAGGTCTCGGGCGGCAGCTCGTGCGTTCGCGGGCCGGGCAGGGCGTTCACATAGTCGAGGAAACGGCGGACGTCGGGCCTCGCTTGGTCGGTAGTCATGCCATCGTCGTTGGTCATTCCAGCATCCTTGTCGGCCTAACCGGCTAAAGACTCGGCCATCTCGGCCAGTTCCAGCCAGCGCAACTCGGCCTCATCCTTGCGCGCGCGCGCCGCATCGATCGCCTCCGTCAGCGCGGCGAAGCGGGCCGGGTCTCTGGCGTACAGCGCGGGATCGGCCAGCGCCGCCTCGTCGCGCGCGATCGCGGCCTCGATCTCCTCGATCCGCTTGGGCAGCAGATCGAGGTCGCGCTGGTCCTTGTAGCTGAGCTTGGTGCGCGGTTTCGACGGCGCGGGGGCCGCATCGGCCGACCTGGCATCGGCCGACCTGGCGGCGGCGGCGGGCGGCGCTGGGCGGCCGCCTGCGCGCGCTGGCGCTGCCAGTCCTCATAGCCGCCGGCGACGACGTCCACCCGGCCCGATCCGTCGAGCCCCAAGGTCACAGTGACGGTGCGGTCGAGGAAATCGCGATCGTGGCTGACGATCAGCACGGTGCCGTCATAATCGCCGATCACCTCCTGCAGCAGGTCCAGCGTCTCCAGGTCGAGGTCGTTGGTCGGCTCGTCCAGCACCAGCAGGTTGGAGGGGCGGGCGAACTCGCGCGCCAGCAGCAGGCGCGATCGCTCGCCGCCGGAGAGCGAGGCGATGCGCGCATCGGCCATCGTCGGCTCGAACAGGAACTCCTTGAGATAGCCCTGGATGTGCTTCTTGGTCCCCTGCACCTCGATCCACTCGCCGCCGTCCGCCAGCACCTCGCGCACCGTCTTCTCGGGGGCCATGAGGCTGCGCTGCTGGTCGATGATCGTCGCCTCCAAGGTCTTGGCCAGGCGGATGCGGCCCTCGTCCGGCGGGATCGTGCCGGTGAGCAGCTTGAGCAGGGTGGACTTGCCGGCGCCGTTCGCGCCGACGATGCCGATCCGGTCGCCCCGCGTCACCCGCAGGGAGAAGTCACGGATCACGGCGCGGTCGCCGAAGCCCTTGGAGACATGCTCGGCATCGATCACCGTCTTGGTGCGGACGTCGTCCGACGAGATGGTGAGCGCGGCCGTACCCTGCGGCCCCATCATCGCCGCGCGGGTGGCCCGCATCTCCAGCAGCTTGGTCAGCCGTCCCTGGTTGCGCCGCCGCCGCCCGGTGACGCCGCGCTGGAGCCAATGCTCCTCCAGCTTCAGCCTTGCGTCGATCCGCTCGGCATTGCGTTCCTCGTCGGCATGCACCTTCTCCATCCACGCCTCGAACCCGCCGAAGCCGATCTCGGCGCGGCGGATGGCGCCGCGATCGAGCCACAGGGTCTGGCGCGTCAGCCGCGTCAGGAACGCGCGATCGTGGCTGATTGCGACGAAGGCGCCGTTGTAGCGGGCCAGCCAGCCCTCCAGCCAGTCGATCGCGGCGATATCGAGATGGTTGGTCGGCTCGTCCAGCAGCAGCACGTCCGGCTCCATCGCCAGCGCCCGCGCGATCGCCGCCCGCCGCCGCTCGCCGCCGGACGCGGTGGCGCACGCGCGCGAGAGATCGATGCCGATCTGGTCGGCGATCGCCTCCACCTCGTGCGCGGCGGGCGCGTCGTCGCCGGCCAGCGCATAGTCGCGCAGGGTGGCGTGGTCGCCGAGAGACGGCTCCTGCTCCAGCAGGATCACGCGGGCGCCGGGCACGATCGTGCGGCGGCCCTCGTCGGCGTCGATGCGCCCCGCCAGCAGCTTCAGCAGCGTCGTCTTGCCGGCGCCGTTGCGGCCGATCAGCGCCAGCCGGTCGCGCGGCGCGATATAGATGTCGAGGTGGCGGAACAGCCAGCCGGAACCCTGGACGAGGCCGAGATCTTCGTAGGCGAGAACGGGTGCGGACATAATGCAACTATCGCTGGAGAACGTGGGAGGCGGCCTGTTCACCGCCTATTCAATGCGCCGGCCCTATGCCACAAGCCCATGCCGATGAAGAAATTTATCCTCCTCCCGCTCGCGGGTGCGGTTCTCGCCGCCGGCGCCCATGCGGGGGCGGAGCAGCGGCGGCGCGATCAGGACGCGATCTACAGCGACACGCGGCGCGGCGAGGTGCGGCCGCTGCGCGAGATCGAGGCGCGCGTCGTGCCGAAGATGGGCGGCGCCAGCTATATCGGCCCCGAATATGATTCCGATACCGCGCGCTACCGCCTGAAGTTCATGCGCGGCGGCTCCGTGATATGGGTGGACGTGGACGGGCGCACCGGCGCCGTGCTCGGCCGATCCGGCAACTGAGGCGCGCCGCCGCTTGTCGAACCGGCGGCACGCGCGCCATAAGCCACTGGCGTGGGCTCAGGACACGGGTTCGAGGATGAAGGGGTGACATGCGCGTATTGATCGTCGAGGACGAGCCGAATCTCGGCCGCCAGCTCCGCGCCACCCTGGAAGGCGCCGGCTATGCCATCGATCTCGCGACCGACGGCGAGGATGGCCATTATCTCGGCTCCACCGAGAATTACGACGCGATCGTGCTCGATCTCGGCCTGCCGGAGGTGGACGGGCTCACCGTGCTGGACCGCTGGCGCAAGGAGGGCAAGGAGACGCCCGTGCTGGTGCTCACCGCGCGCGACAGCTGGTCGGACAAGGTGGCCGGGCTCGATGCCGGGGCCGACGACTATCTTGCCAAGCCGTTCCAGACGGAGGAACTGATCGCCCGCCTGCGCGCGCTGATCCGCCGCGCATCGGGCAACGCCTCGTCCGAGCTGACGGCCGGCGACGTGCGGCTCGACACCCGTTCCGGCAAGGTCACGCTGGCCGGCGAGCCGGTGAAGCTGACGGCGCAGGAGTATAAGCTGCTCAGCTACCTGCTGCACCACAAGGGCAAGGTGGTGAGCCGCACCGAGCTGATCGAGCATATCTACGATCAGGATTTCGATCGCGATTCGAACACGATCGAGGTGTTCGTCACGCGCATCCGCAAGAAATTGGGGCCGGACGTGATCACCACCATCCGCGGCCTCGGCTACAGCCTGGAAGATCCGGGCGCCTGATCGCGCCGCACCGGCGATGAGCAGCGAGACACCCCCGGCCGCGTCGCGCGAGGATCGCTGGCCGGTCATGGCGACCAACTGGCTGCGCTTCCTGTTCGGCCGGCGTATGCGGATCGGGCGGGATGCCGGGGCGGGGCGCGGCCGCGCCGGATCGCTCACCCGGCGCATGATCGGCATCGCCGCCCTCTGGATAATGCTGCTGCTGCTCGGCGGCGGGCTGGCGCTGGATCGCGTGCTGCGCGACGCCATCACCCGCAATTTCGACGGGCAGCTGGAATATGTGCTGACGGCGATGATCGCCTCTGCCGAGACCGGGCCGGACGGCGAGGTGCGGTTCAACCGCCCGCTCGGCGACCAGCGTTTCCTGGAGCCCTATTCGGGGCTCTACTGGCAGGTCTCCGGCCGGGGGTTCGATCCGTTCCGCTCCCGCTCGCTGTGGGATCGGGCGCTCACCGTGCGACGCGGCCATCATGACAACGACATCCACGTCTATGACAGCAACGAATTCCCGTCCGATCCGCTGCGCGTGCTGGAGCGGGACATCAAGCTGCCCGATTCGCCACTCGAATGGCGCTTCCAGGTCGCCCAGACGCGCGCCGGGCTGAACGAGCAGATCGCCGCCCTGCGCAAGACGCTGGTCCGCTCCTTCGCGGCGCTCGGCCTGGGGCTCATCATCATGTCGGCGCTGCAGGCCACGTTCGGCCTGTGGCCGCTGCGCAAAATCCGGCGCGAGATCAGCGCCGTCCGCACCGGCCACATCGCCCGCGTGGACGAGCATCTGCCCGACGAGATCAAGCCGATGGTGGAGGAGCTGAACGATCTGCTCGCCCATAACGAGAAGCAGGCGGAGGAGGCGCGGCGCCATGCCGGCAACCTCGCCCACGCGCTGAAGACGCCGCTCACCGTCATCATGAACGAGGCGACCGCCGGCAGCGACGATCTGGTCGCGACGGTGGTGCGCGAGGCGACGACGATGCGCCGGCAGGTGGATCACCACCTGGCCCGCGCCCGCGCGGTTGGGCGGCGCGGCAGCGCGCAGAGCCGGTCGGAGGTGTGGCCATCGGTGAAGGCGGTGGAGCGCGCCGTCTCCCGCCTGCACCGCCACGTGACGATCGACATAGACGGCGCGAAGGATGCGGTGGTGCATGTCGAGCGGCAGGATCTGGACGAGATGCTCGGCAACCTGATCGAGAATGCCGCGAAATACGGTCAGGGCCGGGTGTTCGTCACGGTGACGCGCGAGGCCGGCTTCGTCGAGATCATGGTGGAGGACGACGGCCCCGGCATACCGGCGGCGCAGCGCAACACGCTGTTCGAACGCGGCGCCCGGCTGGATACGGGCAAGCCGGGCACCGGCCTCGGCCTCGCCATCGTGCGCGACGTATCGGAGATATACGAGGGCACGGTGAGCCTGGAGGAGAGCGAGGATCTCGGCGGCCTCTGCGCCCGGCTGAGGCTGCCGGCGGCGGCGTAAGCGCTTAGGCGGGCCGGTAAGGCTTTTCCCCGCGCCGCGTCTTGCGTATCGCACCGCGCATGACGATCCACATCCTCGCCACCGGCACCAGCCGCGGCATCGGCGCCGCCATCCTCACCCGCCTCGCCGGCGAGGACGTGCGCGTCGTCGGCCACTCCACCGCGGGCGGAGAGGACATGATCGCCGCCGACTTCACCGATCCCGCCGCGCCCGCCACGCTGTGGCGGGCGGCGGTGGAGCGGCTGGACGGCCGTATAGACGTGCTGGTCAACAATGCCGGCATCTTCGAGGCGGCGCCGCTGGACGGCGAGGACGGCGCCTGGTCCGCCGCGTGGGCGCGCACCATGCAGGTGAACCTTGCCGCCAGCGCCGAGCTGTGCCGCCGCGCTGTGCTCCACTTTCGTGCCCGGGGCGGCGGCGGGCGCATCGTCAACGTCGCCAGCCGCGCCGCCTATCGCGGCGACAGCCCGGCCCACTGGCACTACGCCGCCTCCAAGGCGGGCATGGTCGCCATGACCAAGACGATCGCGCGCGGCCATGCCGGCGAGGGCATCCTGGCGTTCGCCATCTGCCCCGGCTTCACCATGACCGGCATGGCCGAGGACTATCTGGCGAGCCGGGGCGGCGACAGGCTGCTCGCCGACATTCCGCTCGGCCGCGTCGCCGAGCCCGCCGAGGTGGCGGAGACGGTGCGCTTCCTGGCACTCGCCGCGCCGCCCTCGATGACCGGGGCCGTGCTCGACATCAACGGCGCCAGCTATGTCCGCTAGGCCGCGCCGCCGGGCCGGGGCGAAGGGCGACGGCGTCACCGGCTTCCCGTTCGACGCGGCCTGCGCCGGTAGCTGGAAGCTGAGCCTGCCCTGCACGAGAGCGGAGGCGGAGGCGCTGGCCGGCGACGTGCCGCAGCTGGCGCTGCTGGACGAGCCGCCGGTGCTGATGACGAGCGAGCCCGATCCCGCCGCCCCCGACGCGTGGCGACTCGACGCCTATGTCGAGGCCGAGCCGGACGCGGCGACGATCGCGCTGGTGCGCGATCTGGTGCCGAGCGCCGTCGGCACCGCGCCGCTTATCGAGCATATTCCGGAGGAGGATTGGGTCACGCTGTCGCAGGCGGGGCTGGAGCCGATCCGCGCCGGGCGCTTCTACGTGCGCACGCCCGCCAGCGCGGCCGCGCCGCCACCGGGCGCGATCGCCTTCACGATCGAGGCGGGGCGGGCATTCGGCACCGGCCACCACGAGACGACGACCGGCTGCCTGATGATGATCGACCGGATGCGCGCCAGCGGCCTGCGCTTCGACGATATCGTCGATGTCGGCACGGGCACCGGCCTGCTCGCCTTCGCCGCGCTGGCCGTGTGGCCGCGCGCGCGTGTCGCCGCATCCGACATCGATCCGGTGGCGATCGAGGTGACGGCCGAAAATGCGGCGGTGAACGGCGTGGCGATCGGCCGCGGCCACGGGCGCGTCGCGCTGGCGACGGCGCCCGGCCTCGCCCATCCCCGCCTGCGCGCGTGGGCGCCCTACGACCTGATCGTGGCGAACATCCTGGCCGGTCCGCTGGTAGAGCTGGCGCCGATGCTGGGCGGCGCGCTGCTGCCCGGCGGGTCGCTGGTGCTGGCAGGCCTGCTCGATCATCAGGCGGAGCGGGTGGCGGCCGCCTACCGCCGGGAGGGGCTGCGCCTGGCCGATACCATCCGGCTGGGCGACTGGCCCACCCTGCGCATGATCAAGCGGCGGCGCTAGCGGCAACGCCGCCGCCGGGTCTCACTCCTTCTTCGTCGCCTTGCGCGGCTTGGCGCGGCGACCGGCCTTCACCAGCCGCTCGATCCGCGCCAGCGTTTCCTCGATACGGTCGAGGCGGGCGGCGATCTCGTCCACCTCCGCGCGGCTCGGCATGTTGGCGGCGGCCAGCGCCTGCGCCATCAGGCGGGCGGAAGGCGCATCGCCGCTGGCCGAGGGCGGCGGCGGCGCGGCGGCCGGCGCTGTCCACGCGGCGGCGAGCGCCTGGAGCAGGCCCAGCGGATCGATCGGCTTGTCCGCCACGGCCGCTCAGCCCTCGCCCGACACGACGCGGGCGATCACCGTCAGCGCCGGCTCCCGCCCGCCGAAGATGTTGGTGCCGCCGGTCATCGCCACGGGATAATGCTCGATCCGCTCCACCGAGACGACGATCGCCTCGTCCTCATGCTCGATATGGATCACGTCGCCGACTACGGGCGACACGCGGAACTCGAAGTCGCGTGGGGTGGAATCGAGCGACGGGATGAACAAGCGGGCTATCATCGCCGCACCATGAGCGTGCCGGCCATGCGCGTCCACCCGCTCATTGCGCCAGCTTCCGGCGGTCAATCGACCCAGTCGAGGCCGATGTCGCGATACAGGGCGCGATCCTCCTCCCAGTCCGGCTTCACCTTGACGTGGAGGAACAGGTGCACCTTGTGGCCGAGCAGACGCTGCAGTTCCTCGCGCGCGCGGCTGCCGATCTCCTTCAGCCGTGCGCCGCCCTTGCCGAGCACGATGGCCCGCTGCGTATCGCGCGCGACCAGGATCTGCTGGTGGATCGCGACGGAGCCGTCCTTGCGCTCCTCATATTTCTCGGTCTCCACGGCGCTGGCATAAGGCAGCTCGGCATGGAGCTGGAGGTAGAGCTGCTCGCGCGTCACCTCCGCGGCGAGCATCCGGTCGGTCGCGTCGGAGACCTGATCCTCGGGGAAGTGCCACGGCCCCGCCGGCATCCGATGGGCGAGCGCCGCCTTCAGCGCCGCGATGCCGTCGCCGGTGGCGGCGGAGACCATGAAGATCTCCTCGGGCGCCAGCGCCTCGTTCAGCCGCACGGCGAGTTCCAGCAGCTTCTCCTTGGGCGTCACGTCCACCTTGTTGAGGATCACGACGCGCGGCTCCCGCCGGTCGGCCAGGCCTTTGATGAGATCGTCCAGCTTCGCCTTGATGCCGGCCTTCGCGTCGATCACCAGCGCGATCAGATCGGCGTCGCTGGCGCCGCCCCAGGCCGCCGCCACCATCGCCCGATCCAGCCTGCGGCGCGGCTCGAAGATGCCGGGCGTGTCGACCAGCAGGATCTGGGTGCTTCCCTCGATCGCGACGCCCATCAGCCGCACCCGCGTGGTCTGCGCCTTGGGGCTGACGATCGCCACCTTCTGGCCGACCAGCGCGTTGACGAGGGTCGACTTGCCGGCGTTGGGCGCGCCGACGACGGCGATCAGGCCGCAGGATTGCCGATCCGGCGCGACAGGGGCGGGGGCGGGATCGGTCAAGACAGTTTCTCCAGCAGCGCCCGTGCGGCGGCGGTCTCGGCCTCCTGTTTCGAGGAGCCCTCGGCGGTTGCGACCGCGTCCGCCCGGCCGGGCAGCGCGACCGAGACGGTGAAGCGCGGCGCATGATGCGCGCCGGTCCGCGCGTCCAGCGTATATACCGGCGCGCGGCAGCGGTGGGCGGCGGCCCACTCCTGCAATGCCGATTTCGGATGGCGCGGCGCCTGCGCCTGTGCCTCGACGCGACCGGACCAGTTCGTCCGCACGAACGCGGTGGCGGCGGCGAGGCCGCCTTCCAGGAAGAGGGCGCCGATCAGCGCCTCCACCACGTCGCCGACGACATTGTCGCTGTCGACGGCGCCATCGTCGCGCGCCTGCTTGCCGAGCCGCAGATGGGCCGGCACGCCGATCGCCCGGCCCACTTCGGCGCACGTCTCCCGGCTGACGATCGCGTTGATCCGGCGGGAGAGGGCGCCTTCCGGCTCGTCCGGGAAGCGTTCGTACAGCCACGCGGCGGCGACCAAGCCGAGAACGCGATCGCCGAGAAACTCCAGCCGCTCATAGGTGTCGCCGCCGTGGCTGCCGTGGGTGAGCGCGCGGCGGTAGAGCGCGGCGTCGCCCGGAGCGCGGCCGAGCGCGGCGGTGATCCAGGACACGAGGGCGGCGTCGCTCATTCCCGCCCGCCTAACGCGTCGCGGCGGGCGAGGCGAGCGGTGAATCGATCCGACGTGGCGGCCGTGCGACGTGCCCCGCACGCGCCCCATCGACAATCGGCGCGGCGGGGATCAGGATCGGAACATGGGTGAAATCATCAACCTGCGCCGCGCGCGCAAGGCCCGCGCGCGTGATCGGGCAGTCGACACGGCGGCCGCCAACCGCGCCCTGCACGGACGGACGAAGGCGGAGCGGACGGCGGCGGAGATCGAGCGGCGGCGACAGGCGGCGCTGCTCGACGGCGCGGCGATCGCCCGCGAGGATGAGGGCGGCACGCCATGAGGCGGGCGCATCGCTATGGTGCCGGGCGCATAGCGGCATCGGCCGGCAGGCTGGCGGGGTGTCTCGGCATGCTCATGCTCTCGGCGCAGGTCGCGGTCGCTCGGCCGGCGGAGCCCGGCGAGCCGGCGGCCACCGGCTGCGCAGCCATGGCGATGCTGCCGCTGACGGTTGCGGGCGGGCGCACCTACCGCATCGGCGCGGTCGCCTCCGGCAGTTCGTGCGCCGCCGCCAACGTCACCCTCACGGTGCGCGGGCCGGCTGGCGCGGTGCTGCTGACGGTGGCGTCCGCCGCCGCCGATCTGCCGATGATCTTCGGTGAGGCGACGACCCCGGCGGCGATGACGGCCGCCCTGCGCCGCTGGATCGCCCAGCCGCCGGGCCGCACTATGCGCGACCTGCCGGGCTGGGAGGCGGGCAGGGACGAGCCGGCGGAGGGCACCCGCCTGTTCCATCCCGAGCCGCTGATCAGCCGCACGCATTACGCCGAACTGCGGAAATGGGGCCAGCCGATCCTGTGCTTCCTGTCGGGCGCGGCGGGCGAGGCGTGCTACGCGCTCGATCCCAAGACCGACGCGCTGACCCTGCTCGGCACCCGCCCGCTGCTGCCCGGCTGAGGCGCGCTCAGCCGGCCTTCTTCGCCTTGTAATAGGCGTAGCCGGCGCCGGCGATCGCGCCGATCACCGGGCCGACGAACGGCACGGGGATGGCGATGACGGCGCCGATCGCGGCATGCTTGGCCATGCTCTTGCCGAGCGGCTTCGGGGTCGTCGTGGTGGCGTTCATGATCGGGTTCCTCGGTTAAGGACGATGGTCCTGACCGCCGACGAACGCCCCGCCTCGCGATCGGCTCCGCCGTCGTGAAACGCGGGCGTCAGGCGCGCGTCCGGCCGATCGCAGCGGCGATGCGATCGGCCAGCCGGGTCGCCACCTGCTCCTTCGGCAGCTCCTCCCAGCTTTCCACCCCGTCGGCGGTGACGATGTGGACGGTGTTGGCGGCCCCGCCCATCACGTCGCCCGAGACATCGTTGGCGACGATCCAGTCGGCGCCCTTGCGCGCCCGCTTGGCGATGGCATGCGGCACCACATCGTGCGTTTCGGCGGCGAAGCCGATCAGCAGCGGCGGCCGGCGCGGATCGCGGGCGAGACCGGCGAGGATGTCCGGATTCTCGACCAGCGCGAGCGGGGGCGGCGCGCCGTCGCCCGTCTTCTTCAGCTTGCGCTCGCCCACGTCGGCCACCCGCCAGTCGGCGACGGCGGCGACCATCACCGCCGCGTCGGCCGGCAGGGCCGCCGCCACCGCCGCCGCCATCTCGCGCGCCGTCTCCACGTCGATGCGGGCGACGCCCGGCGGCGTGGGCAGCGCCACCGGCCCGGCGACGAGGGACACGCGGGCGCCGAGCGCCGCCAGCGCCGCCGCGATCGCGAAGCCCTGCCGGCCGGACGATCGGTTGGCGATGTAGCGCACCGGATCGATCGGCTCATGCGTCGGCCCGGCGGTGACGAGGATGTGGCGGCCGGCGAGAGGGAGGCGCCCCTCGACTTCGCTCGGGGCGGGGGGGAGGCGCCCCTCGACTTCGCTCGGGGTGGGGGAAGGGGTGGGAGGAGAGGTGGAAGGCGACAGGCGTGCCAGAGCCTCGGCGATGGCGGCCATGATCGCCTCGGGCTGCGGCAGGCGGCCGGGGCCGTATTCGCCGCACGCCATCGCGCCCTCGTCCGGCTCCAGCACCGTCACGCCGTCGCCGCGCAGGGCCGCCACGTTGCGGCGGGTGGCGGCGTGGCGCCACATCCGCACGTTCATCGCCGGCGCCGCCAGCACCGGCTTGTCGGTGGCGAGCAGCAGGGTGGTGGCGAGATCGTCGGCGATGCCGGCCGCCATCCGCGCCAGCAGATCCGCCGTCGCCGGGCAGACGACGACCAGATCGGCCTGACGGCTGAGCTGGATATGACCCATCTCCGCCTCGTCCTTCAGATCCCACAGGCTGGTGTGGACCGGCTGCTCGGACAGGGCGGCCAGCGTCATCGGCGTGACGAAGTGGGCGCCGCCCGCCGTCAGCACGCAGCGCACGGTGGCGCCCGCCTTGCGGATCAGGCGGATCAACTCGCACGCCTTGTAGGCCGCGATCCCGCCGCCGACGATCAGAAGGATGCGCGCGCCCTGCATACCCGCCGTCATGGCGAAGCATTGGCGCGGATGCAACAAACCGGCGGCGCGGGAGTATGCCCAGCGCGAAAGGGGACAGGCGTGATCATTCCTAACATTCCGAGCATGGGCCGCATCATCCGAGAGGTGCACACGCCGCTGCTCGCCTTGTTCGTGTGGGACGTGATCGTCACCGTATCCTATTACGCGCTGCCGTTCCGCGCGCCCTCGCTGCCGCTCACCCTGTTCGGCTCGGCGGTGGCGCTGTTCCTCGGCTTCCGGGTCAACTCCGTCTATCAGCGCTGGTGGGAGGGGCGGGTGCTGTGGGGCGCGATGATCAACGCCTCGCGCAGCCTGGTGCGTGGCGCCAACGCCTTCATCGATCCCGACGCGGCGGAAGCGCGCGACCTGAAGCGGACGATCGCGCTGCGCCAGATCGCCTATGTCCACGGGCTGCGCTGCCAGCTGCGCCGCGAGGATCCCGCGCCCGAGGTGCTGCGCTTCCTCTCGCCGCCGGAGGCGGAGGAGGGGCTCGGCCGGCGCAACCCGGCCAACGGCCTGCTCGACGGAACGGCGCGGCGCATCGCCGAGGCGCAGCGCGCCGGCCGCATCGACACGATCCAGCAATCCCGCCTGGAGAGCGTGCTGATCGACATCGCCAACGCCCAGGGCGGCATGGAGCGGCTGAAGAACACGCCGCTGCCCTACCAGTACCGCTTCTTCCCCGCTCTGTTCGCCCGCCTGTTCTGCGTGCTGCTGCCGATCGGGCTGGTCGAGACGCTGGGCTGGGCGACGCCGATCGGCTCGACGGTGGCGGGGCTGATGTTCCTCGCCATCCTCCAGATCGGCGACGATCTCGTCGATCCGTTCGCCGGCACGGTGCACGACGTGCCGCTGACGGCGATGTGCCGCACGATCGAGATCGACCTGCTGGAGGCGATCGGCGATCCCGCGCCCGCGCCGCTGGCGGTGGTGAAGGGGGTGCTCTGGTAAAGCGGCCGTGCCGGCCGGCGCGCGGCCAATATCGCGGATCGCGCATTGACTATTCCGGCACGCTCCCTATGTTGAAACTGCTGACGTCGCTGCGACGGAATGTCTCGCGGTCGCGCGCTGATCCTTCCCTTTCACGCTTCCATGCTCCGCCGGGCGCCTGCCTTGCGGGAACCATTTCCGTGAAAGGAAAATCATCATGCCGACAGGCACAGTCAAATTCTTCAACAGCGACAAGGGCTATGGCTTCATCGCCAACGAGGACGGCACGGGCGACAGCTTCGTCCACATCTCCGCCGTCGAGCGCGCCGGCATGGCGACGCTGGACAAGGACCAGCGCGTCAGCTTCGAGCTTGAGACGGATCGTCGCGGCAAGCAGTCCGCCGTCAACCTCCAGCCGGCCTGATCGCTTGGCGAAGGAGGAACTCCTCACCTTCGACGGCCAGATCGACGAGATCCTTCCCGACGGACGCTTCCGCGTGCGCCTGGAGAACGATCACGCGATCATCGCCTATACGGCCGGACGGATGCGGCGAAACCGCATCCGCTCGGTCGTGGGCGACAAGGTGCAGGTCGAGATGACCCCCTATGATCTGACCAAGGGCCGGATCATCTTCCGTGAGCGGACGCCCGGCGTCGGCCCCAGCCAGCGCCGCACCTTCCGCCGCTAACCCATCGCGCGACTTCCGCGCGCCAAAGGACAACATGCTCACTACTATAGACACTAGCGTAAAGACCTATCCCGTTTCCCGTTCTGACCGCCGGCCGCGTCCGGCCAGCCCGCCGGCCCTGTCGCGCACCGACTATCGCCGGATGGTGGCCGAGATCCTCGGCTGATCCCGCCCGCGGCCATCGCGGCCGCACCCTCGACCGCATCGGAGCACGCCATGTCCGTATCCAGCGACTTCTATCTGGCCCGCGCCGACGAATGCGCGCGCGAGGCCGAGGCGGCGAAACTGGACAATGTCCGCGAGCGCAGCCTGCGCTCCGAAGCGGCCTGGCGCTCCATGGCCGACCGCCTGATCCGCAGTGACGCCATGCGCGACACGCTGGCGGCCGAGAAGGCCGCCGGGCGAAGCGAGGCGGCGGAGTAGTGGCGAGGCGCCTTCCGTTAACGCGTACTTGCAATCTCAGATCAGCGTCACCCCGGCCTTGTGCCGGGGCCCACCGCCCGGCTTGCTGACAGATTTAGCGGTTCCAGTCCGATCTGCTGTCCGAGATCGTTCCACGCCGGGTTCTCGCGTTCGATCAGATTGCGCTTCCAGTCACGCCGGTAGCGCTTGAGCTGCTTTTCGCGCGCGATCGCGCCATCCATCGTCGCGATCATCTCGAAATAGACGAGGCGGCGGATGCCATGCACCGCGGTAAAACCACTAAACGCGCCGACACGATGCTGGACGACACGCCGGACGAGATCAGACGTAACACCCACATAGAGCGTACCATTATAGCCGCTTGCCAGAATATAGACGCAGGGGCTCCGCTCGTCGTTCACTGCCAGCGGATGCCGTCAGGTAGGCCCCGGCACAAGGCCGGGGTGACGGAAAGGAAGCGCAGCTGTCCACCGGAGCCTACCACCTCACCTTTTTGCACCCTCACCCCGCCAGCCACATCCCCAGCGCGCCCGCGATCGCCGCGCCCAGCGCCACCGCCGCGTAGCGCCAGCCGCCGCCGATGCGCACCACCTGCACCTCGCGCAGGGGCGGCGGGGGTGGGGCGGCGCCTTCGGGGGGGAAGCGGGCCTCGATGCGGCGGACGAGGTCGGGCAGGCCCGCCAGCGTCCGCATGTCGGTGATGATGCGGTCGGCGATGGCCGCCTCCGGCCCCAGTTCCGAGCGCAGCCACTCGCGGACGAACGGGCTCGCCGTGTCCCACATGTTGATGTCGGGATCGAGCGCGGTGGCGACGCCCTCCACCATCACCATCGTCTTCTGGAGCAGCAGCAGGTGTGGCTGGGTCGGCATGTCGAAGTCGCGGGTGATGCCGAACAGGCCGTCCAGCATCTGGCCGATCGAGATGTCCTTCACCGCCAGCCCGCGGATCGGCTCGCCCACGGCGCGCAGCGCGGTGGTGAACTCGGCGAGGTTGTGGTGCGGCGGCACATAGCCCGCCTCGAAGTGAATTTCCGCCACGCGCCGGTAATTGCCGGTGATGAGGCCGTAAAGGATCTCCGCCAGCCACACCCGGGCGCGCCGGTCGATCCGGCCCATGATGCCGAAGTCGATCGCGGCGAGATCGCCGTTGGGCAGGGCGAACAGATTGCCCTGATGCATGTCGGCGTGGAAGAATCCTTCCGCGATCGCCTGCCGCAGGAAGGCGCGGACGAGGCGGGCGGCGAGCGCCCGCGGATCGTGGCCGGCGGCGATCAGCGCGGCGCGGTTGGAGAGCTTGATGCCGTCGATCCACTCCAGGGTCATCACCCGGCGGGCGGTGCGGCCCCAGTCGATCGCGGGCACGCGGAAGCCGGGCTCCGCCGTCATCGCCTCGGCCAGTTCGGAGGCGGAAGCGGCCTCGCGCCGCAGGTCCAGCTCGCGCAGGGTCCACTGGCGGAAGGTGGCGATCACCAGGCGCGGCCGCAGCCGGGCGAGCTCGCCGCCCATCGCCTCCACCTGCGCCGCCGCCCACTCATAGGTTTCCAGCGCGCGGGCGAAATCCTCCTCCACGCCGGGGCGCAGCACCTTCACCGCCACCGCGCGCCCCTCGATGGTGACGGCGCGATGCACCTGCGCGATGGAGGCGGCGCCGACCGCCTGCTCGTCGAACGAGGCGAACATCGCCTCGATCGGCTTGCCAAGGGCGAGTTCCACCGCGGCGCGGATCTGGCCGAACGGCACCGGCGGCAGCGCATCCTGGAGGCGGAAGAGATCGTTCGCTGCATCCTCGCCGACCAGATCGGGGCGGGTGGCCAGCGCCTGGCCAAGCTTGATCGCCGCCGGCCCGATCGATTCGAACGCCTCGGCATAGCGCGGCTGCGCCGGCACGCGCGCGCCGATGCGGGCGATGCGCACGAGGCGGCGGACCGGCGGCGGCGTCAGCGGATCGCGCTCGATGCCGGTCAGCGCGCCGTGGCGGGCGAGGGTGCGTCCCCACTTCAGCAACCGCCAGAGATGGACGACGGGCGAGGTCATCGCGATTCTCCCCCGCGAAGGGGAGGGCGGCCGTCCGCAGGATGGTGGAGTGGGCAGGCGGCAAGGTGCAGCGGCAGCGTGTGCCGCGCTCCCCCTCCACCACGCTGCGCGCGGTCCCCCTCCCCGCGTCGGGGAGGATCGGCGGGTGCCATCAGATCTTCCAGCCGCTGTGGATCGCGACGAGGCCGCCTAGGATCGGCTCGGCGGCGACCCGCGCGAAGCCGGCCGTCTCGATCATCGCGGCGAAGCGCGGCATGTCGGGAAAGCGGCGGATCGACTCGATCAGGTAGCGGTAGCTGTCCTCGTCACCGGCCAGCAGCTTGCCGAGCTTCGGCACCAGCCGGTGCGAATAGACATCGTAGATGTCGGCGAAGCCCGGCCACAAAGTGGTGGAGAATTCCAGGCAGAAGAAGCGGCCGCCGCGCTTCAGCACGCGGTGCGCCTCCGCCAGCGCGCGATCGATGTGGGTGACGTTACGGATGCCGAAGGCGATCGTGTAGGCGTCGAAGCGCCGCTCTCCGAAGCTCAGCGTTTCGGCATTCTCCTCGGCCCAGATCAGGCCGGCGATGTGGCGGCTCGCCGCGCGCTGCATGCCGACCTCCAGCATGGCCGGGTTGATGTCCGCCACCGTCACCTGCGCGCCGCCCTGCGCCAGGCGGAAGGCGATGTCGCCGGTGCCGCCCGCCATGTCGAGAATGGCCTCGCCCTCGCGCGGCTTCACCCGGCGGACGAAGCGATCCTTCCACAGGCGGTGCATGCCCCCGGACATCGCATCGTTCATCAGATCGTAGCGGCCGGCCACGCTGCGGAAGACCTCGCCGACCTTCGCGGTCTTCTCGGTCGCGGGCACGTCGGCATAGCCGAAGGAAACGGTGTCGCTCATGCCGCGGGCTGTAGCCGGGCCTTGCCGGGCGGGCAAACCGAACCTAGCTGAAAACCATGCCCGAACTGCCAGAAGTCGAGACGACCGTGCGCGGTCTGCGCCCGGTGATCGAGGGGCAGCGGCTGACCAATGTGGAGCCGCGCCGCGCCGACTTGCGCCGCGCCATCCCGGCGGACCTGCGCCAGCGGCTGACCGGGGCGACGGTGACGGCCCTGTCGCGTCGCGCCAAATACGGGCTGATCGATACGGATCGCGGCGATACGCTGATCTTCCACCTCGGCATGTCCGGCCGCTGGCGGATTGATCCGGCGGAAATCGGCAGGCACGATCACCTGCTGATCGACACGGAGGCCGGGCGGCGGCTGGCGCTGACCGATCCGCGCCGCTTCGGCTCGCTCGATCTGGTCGAGACGGCGGCCGTGGCGGACTTCCCGGCGTTCCGCGTTCTGGGGCCGGAGCCGCTGGGGCCGCACTTCACCGCCGCTCACCTGAAGCGCGCGTTCGCCAACCGGGTGGCGCCGGTGAAGCCGCTGCTGCTGGATCAGCGGATCGTCGCCGGCCTGGGCAACATCTACGTGTGCGAGGCGCTGCACGTGGCGCGGATCGATCCGGCGAAGCCCGCCGGGTCGATCGGCCGCGCCCCGCTCGCCCGGCTGGTGGAGGCGGTGCGGCTGGTGCTGGAGGCGGCGATCACGGCGGGCGGATCCACCCTGCGCGATTATGCGCGGCCGGACGGGGAGCTCGGCTATTTCTCCAAGCAGTTCCTGGTCTACGGCCGCGAGGGGGACGCCTGCGCCTGCGGGCGGCCGGTGCTGCGGCGGGTGGAAGGCGGCCGCTCCACCTTCTACTGCGCGCGCTGCCAGCGTTGAGGGAGGGGCTTGAACGAATCGCGCTTCCGTGTATGAAGCCGGCTTCCCGGTGCGGAGGCTTTCCGCGCCGTTTTCCTTTATTGAGATTTTGAGGGACGAGCATGGCGAACACGCCGCAGGCAAAGAAGCGCATCCGCCGCAACGATCGTCGCGCGGAGATCAACGGTGCGCGCGTCAGCCGCATCCGCACCTTCGTCAAGAAGGTGGAGCTCGCGCTGACCGCCGGCGACAAGGACGCCGCCACCGCCGCTTTGGCGCTGGCCCAGCCGGAGCTGTTCCGCGGCGTCTCCAAGGGCGTGATCCACAAGAACACCGCCTCGCGCAAATATGCCCGCCTCTCCAAGCGCGTTTCCGCGCTCGGCTGAGCGGCCGCGACACGCCCGATGAAGCGACCCGCCGGAGCGATCCGGCGGGTTTTTTCATGCCCGCCGTCGCCGCTTCGGAAAGGCGAGGATTCCCCACGATTCGGCGTTAACCCTCCAGCATGCCTGTCGATAAAGCCGAGCGATTTCAGTTAATTACGGCCCGTGACGGAATTACGCGGGTTCCGCTGTCAAGAGCCTTTATTTCGTCTCGGTGACAGAAGGCCCCCTTGATCGGGCCGTCGCCAGCTTCCAGAACAGCCGTCCGGCCGGGGTTCGCCCCAGCCGTTACACGAATCAGCGATCGGATGCCCCGGCGGCCCCTTGCCACCGGGCTGGGGACGATTTTGTCCTGCGAACGTCGGGTATCGGTGGGTGCGGGGGGCGTGCTGGAGTGGTGAAACCTGTGAGGCGTGAGGACGAGGACGAGGTTGGCCCGTGCCCGTACCAGGCGGCGTGGGAGGCGGTGCGGACGGGGCTGAAGCGCAGCATCGGCGCGCGCACCTTCGACGGCTGGCTGAAGCCGCTGACCCTGACCGGCTATGACGACGCCGACGGCATCGTCCACCTGGCCGCCCCTTCCGATTTCATGGCGACGTGGGTGGACACGCATTTCGCCGAACCGCTGCTGGCGGCATGGCGCGGCATGCTGCCGCAGGTGACGCGGGTGGCGGTGGCGGCCGCCACCGGCGCGGGCCGGCCGGCGCTGTTCGCCGTGGCGGAGATCGACGGGGCCGAGATCGCCGCGCCGGAGCCCGCGAACGCGGCGCCCGCGATGCCGGCACCGCTCGCGCCGTCGGAGGCAGCCGCACCCAGCAGCAGCTTCGAGTCGCGCTACAGCTTCGACGCGTTCGTCGTCGGCAAGGCCAATGAGGTGGCCTACAATGCCGCGCGGACGATGGCCGAGGGCGGCACGCTGGGCTTCAACCCCCTGTTCCTCCACGGCGGCACCGGCCTCGGCAAGACGCACCTGATGCATGCGATGGGGCAGGAATTCCTCGCCCGCCAGCCGGGCGCCTGCGTGATCTACATGTCGGCCGAGAAGTTCATGTACGAGTTCGTCGCCGCGATGCGGGCGAAGGACACGCACAGCTTCAAGGCCAGGCTGCGCGCCGCCGACGTGCTGATGATCGACGACGTGCAGTTCATCGCCGGCAAGGAATCGACGCAGGAAGAATTCTTCCACACGATGAACGAGATCATCTCCGCCGGGCGGCGGCTGGTGATCACCGCCGATCGGTCGCCGCAGGATCTCGACGGGATCGAGAGCCGCATCCTCTCCCGCCTGTCCTGGGGGCTGGTGGCGGACGTGAACCCGGCCGATTTCGAGCTGCGGCTGAACATCCTGCTGAAGAAGCTGGAGGGACTGCCGCAGATCAGCGTGCCGCAGGAGGTGGTGATGTTCCTCGCCCGCCGCATCAGCGCCAATGTGCGCGAGCTGGAGGGGGCGCTGAACCGCGTCGTCGCCTATGCGATGCTGACGGGCCGCGCGATCGACATGGAGTTCGTGCAGGAGACGCTGGCCGATCTGCTGCGCGCCACCCAGCGGCGCATCACGATCGACGAGATCCAGCGTCGCGTGTGCGACCATTATCGTATCAAGCAGACCGAGATGAGCAGCGCCCGCCGCGCGCGCGAGGTCGCCCGGCCGCGTCAGGTGGCGATGTACCTCGCCAAGCAGCTGACCCCGCGCTCGCTGCCCGAGATCGGCCGTCGCTTCGGCGGTCGCGACCATACGACCGTGATCCACGCGGTGAAGCAGATCGAGAAGCTGCGTGCGATCGACGCGGAACTCGACGCCGACGTGCGGCTGCTGACACGGCAGCTGGAGGGCTGATCGGAGGCTGCCGCGTCCCAAGCTTGGCTCTGGGGCGACGCGCACCGGCGCGCGGTGCCTGACGTTCCGATCGAACGAACCGCCTGCGGGTATCCTGGATTAAATACAGGATGACGCGCATGAAAAAGGCGGGCCGCCCCGCTTGCGCCGGGCGGCCCGCCTGAATCCCAACCTCAGCCGGCTTTCGGGGGCGGCGGCACGCTGATGCGCACCTCCTCGCCCGAGCGGCCGGGGAAGCCAGTGAAGATCGCCTCGACGAGGTTGGGCACCAGATAGGGCAGGCTGTCGTCGCGCGAGCGAGCCTTGGCCTTGCCCTCGAACAGGCGCTGGCCGTCGGCCGTGCGGCTGATCGTCATGTCGAGGAAGCTGGTATAATAGGTATAGCTGCTGACGTCCGGATAGCCGCCGAACAGGAAGGGATCGTTCCAGCCGTAGTAAAAGGGCCGGCGGAAGCCGCCATAGCCGAAGCCGCCGAACCCACCGTAGCCGCCCCAGCCGCCATAACCGCCCCAGCCGCCGAAGCCCGGCGTGCTGACGACCTTCTCGTGACCGTTGTCGACGCCATAATCGAGCATGACGACGAAGGAGGCGCTGCGCCCTTCCGCTGCGGGCTGATAGCCCTGCTGCACCAGCCGCTGGCTGACCATCGAGGCATATTGCGCGAACTCGAGCCCGCCCTGGTTGCGCGGATCGCGCGCCTGCACGACGAAGGTCTGCCCGTTGGGCGCGGGCATCGCCTGGAAACGGGCGACATCGGCGCGGAAGGGCGTGGCGCAGGCGCCGAGCGCGAGCAGGGCGAGGGGGGTCGCAAGTGTCAGGACGCGGGTACGAAGCGACATGGCCGATGACCTTTATGGCGGGCCACCGCCCGCATGTTAACGACAGGCAGCCTTCCACATTCCGGCTGAACATCCCTTGAACGCGTAGTGAACGCGGCGGTTGCGTACACCCAATCTGGGATGAGCCGTGCCGTTCGTCAATCGCGCAGGCCGAGCGCGCGATAGGCGGCGGCCAGGGTGGGGGCGGCGGCCTCGCGCGCCTTCCCCGCGCCCAGCGCCAGCAGCCGGTCTAGCTCGGCGGGGTCGTCGCGCAACGCAACCAGCCGCGCCCGCACCGGGCCGAGCGTGGCGACGAGCAGGTCCGCCAGCGCCGGTTTGAACGCGCCGAAGCCCCGGCCGGCGAACTCGCCGAGCACGTCCGCCGCCGTCCGCTCCGCCAGCGCCGCGTAGATGCCGACGAGGTTGCGCGCTTCCGGCCGGTCGGCCAGCTCGGCCGGACCGTCCGGCAGCGGCGCCGGATCGGTCTTCGCCTTGCGGATCTTCTGCACGATCATGTCGGCATCGTCGACGAGGTTGATCCGGCTCATGTCCGACGGATCGGACTTGGACATCTTGGCCGTACCCTCGCGCAGGGACATGATGCGGGCGGCCGCCGGCGCGATGATCGGCTCGGGCAGGGTGAACAGGTCCACCGCGAAATCGGTGTTGAACTTGGTCGCGATGTCCCGAGCCAGCTCCAGATGCTGCTTCTGGTCCTCGCCCACCGGCACGTGCGTGGCCTGGTAGAGCAGCACGTCGGCCGCCTGCAGCACCGGATAGGCGAACAGGCCGATCGAGGCGCCCTCGCGGTTCTTGCCCGATTTCTCCTTGAACTGGGTCATGCGGTTCAGCCAGCCGATGCGGGCCGTGCCGTTCAGCAGCCATGCGAGTTCCGGGTGGGCCGGCACCTGCGCCTGGCTGAACAGCACCGATCGGTGCGGATCGATGCCGGCGGCGATCAGCGCGGCCGCCATCTCCCGCACGTTGGCGCGCAGCGCGGCGGGATCGTTGTGCACGGTGATCGCGTGCAGATCCGCCAGGAAGAAGAAGCAGCGGCTGTCGCCCGCCATGGCATCCTGCATGCGCACCCAGTTGCGGATCGCGCCGAGATAATTGCCGAGGTGCAGGTTGCCGGTCGGCTGGATGCCGGAGACGATGCGCTGGATCATAGCCGCGCCTCCTGTCCGCCGCCGGGGCGATCGTCAACCCTCAGTGGCGGCGGCGGACCTGCGCCTTCAGCTCGGCCAGGCTGTACGCGCGGAGAGCGAAGGCGGCGGCGAAATACACCGCCGCGCCCAGCGCCATCATCAGCCCGAGCGCCACGATGCGGCCGAGCAGCGGGCCGGCGGCGCGGGCATCGACCAGCGGGTTCAGCGCCAGCAGCAGCGCCGCCATGATCGCGGTGGCGCCGGCCAGCTTCAGCGTGCGCCCCTTCAGCCGCGCGTCCGCCGCGAAATGGCCGCGCCGGTGCAGCGTCGCGTACAGCAGGGCGACGTTGACCCAGGCCGACACCGCCGTGGAGAGGGCGAGGCCGACATGCGCCAGCGGCCAGACGAGGACGAGGTTCAGCGTCAGGTTCACCAGCATCGCCACCAGCGCGATCCGCACCGGCGTGCGCGTGTCCGCCCGCGCGTAGAAGCCGGGCGTCAGCACCTTGATGAGCACGTAGGCGGGCAGGCCCAGCGAGAAGGCGGAGAGGGCGGCGGCGGTGGCGGCGCTGTCCTGCGGCGAGAAGGCGCCGTGCTGCAGCAGCGCGCGGATGATCGGTTCGGCCGAAACCATCAGCGCGGCGGTGGCCGGCAGGGTGAGAAGCAGCGAGAGCTCGATCGCGCGGTTCTGCGTGGCGGCGGCGGCGGCATCGTCGCCCCCGCCGATCTGGCGCGAGAGCAGGGGCAGGATCGCGGTGCCGACGCCGATGCCGATCAGGCCCAGCGGCAGCTGGTTCAGCCGATCGGCATAATAGAGGTAGGAGACGGAGCCCTGCGGCAGGAAGCGCGCGGCCAGCGTGGTGGAGATCAGCAGGTTGAACTGCACCGCGCCGGCGCCGATCGCGGCCGGCATGATGACCTTCAGCAGCGCCTTCACCTGCGGCGTGAGGCGCGGCACCTTCAGCCGCAGCACCACGCCGGCCCGCCGGCACGCCCACACCAGCCAGCCGAGCTGCAGCACCCCCGACACGGTGACGGCGATCGCCTGCGTGCGCGCGGTATCGATCTCGCTGTAGCCGCGGAAGAACAGCAGGCCGGCGATCAGGCAGAGGTTCAGCAGCACCGGCGCCGCCGCGTTCACCCAGAAGCGGTTCAGCGAATTGAGGATGCCGCCGAGCAGCGACACGAGCGAGATCAGCATCAGATAGGGGAAGGTGATGCGGGTATATTGCGTCGCCAGCGCCAGCTTGTCCGGCCCGCCATCGGGGAAGCCGCCGGTCATCGCCCACACGATCGGGCCGGCGGCGATCATCATCGCGGCGGTGAACAGGATCAGGATCGGCAGCAGTACCGAGAGCACGTCCTCGGCGAAGCGGATGCCGGCGGGCAGGCCGGCGCGGCGATCGCCCCCCGCCTCGGCCTTGGCGATCGTGCGGTTGAACATCGGCACGAAGGCGG